>JAFNYY010000120.1 GCA_017383125.1 Schwartzia sp. (in: firmicutes) | reverse complement strand
TCCTGACGGAAGCGATTTATTATGTTTTTGATTATCGTGTGCTTGATTAGCGACTGAGCGTCTATACGGTCAGTAGTGACCATGAGATTAAAGTTGATGGAGAAGTCGCCCAGTTCGGTGAAGCGAATGACAGGTTCACCTGTTAATTTAATGTTAAGTTCTTCCATAGATTGTCTGGCCAGATCCTTGGACACGCTTTCCACCAGCTCCAGGTCACTGCCGTAGCTGACAGATACAGGAATTATAACGGTAGTCTCCGGACTAGGGCGGTTGAAGTTGGTGATGACGGCTCCGGCCAGCTTGGCGTTGGGGATTAGGATATCGTTGCCGGCGGGTGTCAGTATGCTGGTATAGCGGAGAGTGATGTCGGTTATGCGGCCGGTTTCTCCGGTAGACAGGGAGATGTATTCACCGACTTTGAGCTGACGGCTCAGCAGCATGTGAAAACCGCTGAAGAAGTTTGACATGGTATCCTGAAGGCCGAGTGCTACCGCCATGCCGCCGACGCCGAGAGCAGCGATGAAGGGGGCAATGGAAATCTGATAGTATTCCAGTACTGTCAGAATGCCTATGGTGTAGATGGCGCATCTTACAAAGTTTATCAGGATAGAATTTTTTACATGGGGAGCTGAGTCAACCCGGGTGTTTATGTCTACTATCTGAGCTGCTGCTCGGGCAACAGTGCGGGTGATAGTGTAGACGATATTGGTGAAAATAAGGCAGGTAATCAGCTTTTCGGCAGATTCGGGAAGGGTGCTGAAGCGGGCAAACCAGTATAGTGCCAATCCGACGCAAAGGTTGATAGGCAGCCCCTTCATAGACAAAATAAAAATTTCCAGAGGGGATGGGGTATCGGGGGGACCGCTGCTGCCTAAGATGGTGAGACGGTTGCGGGCAAAGTTTCTGGCCAGGAACGCATCCAGCTGCTTGCCAACGTAAGCGGCAAGGATGATGACGAGTATCGGCATCAATACATTATAAAGGTATTCTGGGTTGAGATAGCCTATGATAGAATCCAGACTGAAAAAATCAGGCATAATAAACCTCCTTTTAGTTACAGATTTTGTACCGTATCGATTATCGGCAGAAGGTTGAGGGATTTTGTTGTATGAGCTCGCTATTTTCTATTATAACATAATTTTATCAATGACGGTGCCATCCGGCAGGAAACATTGCAGAGTAAGGCTGTCCTTCGAGACCTTCATAGTCAGGTAGTTGTCGGTTTCCGGCTGGGGGGCGATAACCTTGTCAAGCTGGTGGTCTATCCAAAGACCGGGGTAGCGGACATTGCCGGCTACACCGGTGAGGACGTAGAGCGGCCCTTTGTCATCATGAGCAAAATCGTAAATGCGGCCGCGGTTCCGGTAGGTGTGAAGGTGAGCGGTGAGAACAAGGTGGACTCCGTAATTCTCGAATAAGGGCATCAGTCTTTTGCCAAGCTCGTCTATGCCCGGCTGACGCTCAGGGCGTTTGTGTATGCCGTAGCGGAGGACATCCCGGTGCATCATGATAATTTTCCAGCGCTTTCCGGTGGCTGACAGGTCAGCTTTCAGCCATTCCTCCTGACGGCGGTACAGGTTTTCACCGACAGCTTCGTCGTCAGTAAGTGATATCAGCTCCTGCTGCTGGGTATTAAGGACGACAAAATGAGCGTCGCCGTAGTCAAAGGAATAGTACCAGCGGTCAAAGTCCTTTCTATCATTATTGCTGCCGTATTTTATCCTGCTGTCGTTGCCGGGGATGGAAAAATTTGCTAGGTATGCCTGGGGATGGCGAACCTTCCAGTTGACATCATACATTTCATGGTTTCCCATTACAGGGGCAAATGCCCGGCTGTCGATTATCCCGTTGAGGGAAGAGAACCATGCCTTCCAATGAGAGCACTGTTCACCGTTATCCACCAGATCCCCCATATTGATGAAGAGGTTTGCCTGAGGATGACGCTTCGCCGCATCCTGAGCCAACCTTTCCCAATCGCTGTAGTCACTGGATTGGGAGTCGGGGAAAATAAGACATTCGAAGCTTCTGCCGCCATCGGTTATCAGCGAGCGAAGACGGCTGCCGTCAGAATTGTGAAAAATCGCATACTCATATTGGGAGTCGGGTCTTAGTCCGGAAATTACGGAAGTGTATATATCATGGGTTTCACCGTCATCGGTGAAGCGTTCTGCCCGGGCAGGAAAACGCTGTTCCTGCCGGGAATGGACATCCCGTAGCAAAACCGATACATCACCGGTAAAAGCTCCCGGCTTCGTCTGCCACATTATTGTACGGCCGGTGCTGTTGTCGGCAGAAACAATCTGACGGGGAAATTCTATGGCATTGTCCAGCGTGCCGAGGGCTGACAGCTTGTCGGCTGCAGATTTTATCGTAGCTGTTCCGCAGCCGGCTGCGGCCAGACTGCCGGCGGAGAGAATGAGTCCCTTAAGGAAGCAGCGACGGGTAATATTCATATCATTTTCCTGCCTGTAATGATTAGTAGGTTTCCCGGCAGCATAGCTACCGTATACTGTGGAAATCCTAGCTAGAATACATGAAAAACGGCTGTATCGTGCATTCCAATATCGTATGAGACTATATCCGTTTAGTGCATGAATTTGTATACTTTTTTTGTTGCGGTCTGTTTTCATTGACAGTTTAGCCGAATAAAGGTATGATATGCGAGGGAAGAAATGTCTCTACCCGTGATTTTTGCGTGCCTGTTATTCATAATGTAAGAATTGGCAAGGCAGGCACTGTATAATACTAGGAGGTCAACTAAATGATTCAGCGGTATACCAATCCGGAAATGGGAAACCTTTGGACACTTCAGCACGAGTTCGAGGAAATTCTTGAGGTTGAGCTTTGTGCCTGTGAGGCAATGGCGGAGTTGGGAGAGATTCCTGTCGAGGCTGCAAAAAATATCCGTGCAAAGGCAAAGTTTGATCTGGCCCGGGTTCATGAAATTGAAAAGGTAACGAACCATGATATCATCGCATTCCTTACCAATGTGGCAGAGTATGTCGGTGATGATTCCAAGTATGTCCACAAGGGTCTTACCTCCAGCGATGTAAAGGATACTGCGCTGGGCGTTATGATGAAGAAATCCGCCGATATCATTTTGGAGGATCTGCGCAAGTTCCATGCTGTTCTTCGCCGCCGTGCGGCTGAGTTCAAGCATACTCCCTGCATTGGCCGTACTCACGGTATCCATGCCGAGCCGATGACCTTCGGCCTGAAGCTGGCTCTTTGGAGTGCTGAAGTAGAGCGCAATATCGAGCGCGTTGAGCATGCTCGCAAGATTGTTGCTGTAGGTAAGCTGTCCGGTGCCGTAGGTACCTATTCCAATATTGATCCCCGCATTGAGCAGATTGTCTGCAGGAAGCTGGGTCTCACCCCGGTTCGTCTGGCTACTCAGGTAATCCAGCGCGACCGTCATGCAGAGTATATGACTACTCTTGCTATTGTTGCCAGCTCTTTGGAGAAGTTCGCTACCGAGGTGCGCAACCTGCAGCGTACCGACATTCGTGAGGCGGAGGAATACTTCAGCCCTGGTCAGAAGGGCTCCTCTGCAATGCCTCATAAGCGTAATCCTATCACCTGCGAGCGCGTAGCCGGTATGGCCCGCCTTGTCCGCGGCAATGCTATTGCTGCCATGGAGGACATCACACTCTGGCATGAGCGTGATATCTCCCACAGCTCCGTAGAGCGTGTTATTCTGCCGGATTCCACCATCAATGTAGATTACTGCCTGCGGAAGTTTACAAATATCATCGACAAACTGCTGGTATATCCGGATGCCATGATGGCAAACCTCAACAAGACCGGCGGACTTATCTACAGTCAGCGCCTGATGCTGGCCATCGTTTCCAAGGGCGTACTCCGTGAGGATGCTTATGTGTGGGTACAGCGCAACGCAATGAAGCGCTGGCTGGAGAGCGAAGACTTCCACACCAATGTTAAGAAGGATCCGGACATCAGCCGTGTTCTCACCGAAGCCGAAATTGATGAGGTCTTCGATGTTCAGTGGTTCCTCCGTAATGTGGATATGATTTTTGCCCGTTTCGGAATCTGATAAGATACAAAACATAGACTGTAGGGGTACGATTTCGGCCTTTACAGCCTTATGACAGCCAAACCTCAATGAATAAAATGGAGTGGTAAATATGTCAGTAGTAGCAGTATTGGGTACTCAGTGGGGTGACGAGGGCAAGGGCAAGATTGTAGATTATCTTGCACAGCAGGCAGAGGCCGTTGTCCGCTACGGCGGCGGCAGCAATGCCGGTCACACTGTTGCCGTTAATAATCAGGAATATAAGCTCCGTCTCATGCCGTCCGGCATTCTCTTCAAAGGCACTCTGTGCATTGTCGGCAATGGTGTAGCTTTTAATCCGAAGGATATGCTGGCCGAGATGGATGCCATGGTTGAAAAGGGCATTGATGTCAGCGGCGTGCGGATTTCCAACCGTGCTCACGTTGTCCTCCCGTATCACAACATGATGGACGGCCTTTTGGAAGAGGCCAAGGGAGATGCGAAGGTCGGCACTACGAAGAATGGTATCGGTCCCTGCTATGTGGATCGTGACAACCGTATCGGTATCCGTGTCTGCGACTTTATCGATGAGGAAGAATTTGCCAAGCGTCTGAAGGAGAATCTTGAATTCAAGAACAAGGCTCTTGTAAAGCTTTTTGGTGCGGAGCCGCTTGATTATGACGCACTGCTGAAGGAATATCAGGGTTACGCCAAGCGTCTGAAGCCGTATGTATGCGATACAATCGCATTGGTACAGGATGAAATAAAGGCCGGTCATAAGATCCTCTGCGAGGGTGCTCAGGCAACCATGCTGGATATTGACTACGGCACATATCCGTACTGCACTGCTTCCCACCCTGTTTCCGGCGGTATTACTGTCGGTGCCGGTATTGCACCCCGTCAGATTGACAAGGTATTCGGTGTTGTTAAGGCATATTGCTCCCGGGTAGGTGAAGGTCCGTTCCCCACCGAGCAGCTCAATGAAATCGGCGATGCACTCCGTGAGGCAGGCCATGAGTATGGTACTGTTACCGGCCGTCCCCGCCGTATCGGTTGGCTGGATGCCTTCGTTGTCCGCTATGCAGGGCTCATTTCCGGTATTGACTACATGGCTATAACCCGCCTTGATATTCTTGATTGTCTCGATGAAATCAAGATGTGCGTCGGCTATAAGTACAAGGGCGAGGTTCTCAATGAGATTCCTGCCAGCCTGAAGGTGCTTTCTGAGGTTGAGCCGATATATGAAACCTTTAAGGGATGGAAGACGCCTATTTCCGGCATCCGCAAGTATGAGGATTTGCCGGTTGAGGCCCGCACTTATCTTGAGCGTCTGGCTGAGGTTACCGGCATTGAGCTGGGTATTGTATCTGTAGGCCCCAACCGTGATCAGACCATTGTTCTGACCAAGGATGTTTTCTGATAAGTATATCGTACATAAATGAAGGACTGCTCTCGGGCAGTCCTTTTCTTTTGCCTGCTGTTGAGGTATAATAATCGGGTAATATAATTTGGTTTACGGGGGGTTATATGGTGGTAAAAAAAGGAATAATTCTTGCCGGCGGCTCCGGGACGAGACTTTATCCGCTGACCAGGGTAGTAAGCAAGCAGCTGATGCCTGTTTATGACAAGCCGATGATATATTACCCTTTGTCTACGCTGATGTTAGCAGGAATAAGGGATGTTCTCGTTATTTCTACCCCAAGAGATACGGACAATTTTCATGAATTGCTTGGTGATGGAAGCCAGTGGGGGCTGAATATCGAGTATACCGTTCAGCCCAGTCCCGATGGATTGGCGCAGGCATTTATTCTCGGTGAGAAATTTGTTGCCGGTGAAGGCTGCTCGATGATTCTCGGCGATAATATTTTCTACGGAGCCGATATGGCAAAGAGTATGCAGCGGGCGGCCTCAGCAGAGGAAGGGGCTACCGTATTCGCCTATTATGTCCGTGACCCGCAACGCTATGGTGTAGTAGACTTCGATGAAAAGGGAAACGCCCTGAGCCTTGAGGAAAAGCCGGTAAATCCAAAGTCAAATTATGCTGTTACCGGACTTTATTTTTATGATAACAGCATTGTAGATATAGCAAAATCAATAAAGCCGTCCCCCCGGGGTGAGCTGGAGATAACCGATGTAAATAAGATTTACCTTGACCAGGGAAGGCTCCGGGTAGAAACCCTCGGACAGGGCTATGCATGGCTTGATACCGGTACCCATGAGTCGCTGCTGCGTGCGGCTTCCTTTGTGGAGACTATTCAGGAGCGTCAGGGTTTGAAGATTGCCTGCGTAGAAGAAATTGCCTACCGGATGGGTTATATTGACGCAGCTGCTGTTGAGGAATTAGCGGCACCCTTGAAGAAGAATGAATACGGTGAGTATCTGATGAGTATATTGAAGGAGAGAAAATGAAGGTAACAGAGACAAGTCTGCCGGGAGTGTTCCTCGTAGAGCCAGATGTTTTCGGTGATGCCCGCGGCTGGTTCATGGAGAGTTGGTCGGCAAGGAAACTGGCAGAATTCGGTATAAATAATGAATGGGTTCAGGATAACCATTCCTACTCCGCAGAGAAGGGGATTCTGAGGGGACTGCATTATCAGCTTAACCCTTCCTGTCAGGCTAAAATAGTCAGAGCTACGAGGGGAACCATATTTGACGTGGCAGTTGATATCCGCAAGGGCTCGCCAAATTTTGGGAAGTGGACAGGTGTAGAGCTTTCTGCCGATAACCACAAAATGCTTTATCTTCCCAGAGGCTTTGCTCATGGGTTTATTACAATGACCGAGGATGTGGAGGTTCAGTACAAAGCGGATAACTATTACGCACCTGAGTGCGACGGAAATATCTGCTGGGATGATCCGGATATCGGTATAAGCTGGCCGCTGCAGCCTTCGATATTGTCCGAAAAGGATGCAAAAGCTCCCAGCTTAAAAGAAAGAATGGACAGCTTGAACTTTGTTTACGAGGAATGAAGCATGAATATAATAGTAACCGGCGGCGCCGGATTTATTGGCAGCAATTTCGTCTACTATATGCTGAAAAAGCGACCGAAGGATAAAATCATCTGCTATGATGCGCTGACCTATGCGGGAAATTATGAGACCCTGATTCCTGCCCTGGAAAATCCTAATTTCCGGTTTGTCAAGGGGGATATTACCGACCGTGAGCAGGTGGCAAAGCTGTTCCGGGGAGAAAAGCCGGATATCGTGGTGAATTTTGCGGCAGAAAGCCATGTGGACCGGTCCATTGTTAATCCCGATGTTTTTTTGATGACAAATGTTATCGGAACTTCAGTATTGCTGGAGGCCTGCCGTGAATTTGGGATAAGCCGCTATCACCAGGTATCTACCGATGAGGTTTACGGCGATTTGCCGTTGGACAGACCGGATTTGTTTTTCACAGAGGCGACGCCCCTGCACACCTCCAGTCCGTACTCGGCTTCTAAAGCGTCTGCCGATTTGCTGGTACTTGCCTACCACCGCACTTATGGCCTGCCGGTGACAATATCCCGCTGCTCGAACAATTATGGTCCTTATCACTTCCCGGAGAAGCTCATTCCGCTGATGATTGTCAAAGCATTGGCCGGGGAGAAGCTGCCTGTCTACGGCGATGGGAAAAATGTTCGTGACTGGCTCTATGTAGAGGATCACTGTGCTGCAATCAACCTGGTTTTGGAAAGCGGCAGAGTAGGAGAGGTGTACAATATCGGCGGTCACAATGAGAGAGCAAATATCGATGTGGTGGAAACGATTCTGAAGGCATTGGGCAAGGGCGCCGACCTTATTGATTTTGTTCCGGATAGGCTTGGTCACGACCGCCGTTACGCTATCGATCCCACGAAGATTTCCCGTGAGCTTGGCTGGCTGCCGGAAACAAGGTTCGATGAAGGAATTGCCAAGACTATTCAGTGGTATCTGGATAACCGCGGCTGGTGGGAAAGCATCATCAGCGGTGAGTATCGGACTGCATACGAAAAGTCGGTAAAGACAAAGCTGGTGTACTCAACATTGTGAAAAAAACAGGCAGGTGGTCGGAGATAGTTTATTTCAGACCACCTGCTTTTAAGGTGAAAGATGTGACATTAACGAATGTACTTCTGGTGGCGGCCGGAGGCGCGGTAGGTGCCGCTATGCGTTATGGGCTTACATTCCTGCCATTTAAGGGCGTATTTCCCTGCAATACTTTTTTGACAAATATACTCGGTGCTTTACTGATAGGTGTGGTAATCGGATTTATCAGCGACGGTCGACTTGGCTCCGGGGGAGGGCTGTTCTTTAAGACAGGAGTCTGCGGCGGTTTGACTACCTTCTCCACCTTTTCGGCAGAGACCTTGAGTCTGCTGGAGAGTGGAGAGTATTTTATTGCCGGTGCTTATGCTGTAGGCAGCGTCATCGGCTGTGTAGCCGGTGTGGCATTGGGAAGAATGGCAGTGAAATAGAAATAAGGGTCTATGAAAAAATGAGTACTCATTTTTTCATAGACCCTTCCCGGATATAAATGCTGTGAATAATGTCTGTAAGAGAACCTGGACTAGCTTACTTAATGAGTCCGAGTGAAGCGGTGGACGAATTTAGTGAGTGTCATGCATACGACCTAAGAGATTGCCGAGTGTAACGATGGCAGAGCCTAGGGGGTCGCAGAGTGGGAGCGGGTTTTCGTCAGACTTTTTCACAGCTCTTTATTTTTTCTTCTTTTTCTTTCCTGCCTCTGGGGTGGGTGCCTTGTGGGCTTCGTTCAGGCGGGTGGCAAGAGCGGAGGCGCTTTCATCCATATCCGAGGAAGTGAAGATATGGGTGTCGCCGATGTAAACATCGTTGCCGTAAGCTTCTGCTCTAAGAGTGGACGGCTTGGCATCGTGGTAAACCCGGGTGAGGCTTCCGGCGATGAAATAGCTGCGCTCAGCGCCGGACATATCATCGCTGTCAACCGGTGTGAAAACAGACTGTCCGTTGACTGATACAGTGCCGTCAGCTACAGTGACCACATTATTGCTGTATGCCGAAAGCGTCTTGGCATAAGTGTCGCGGCGCTCTATATGACCGGGATGGTCATTGGGAGAGAAGACAGCACCGAGAAAGTCAGACTTTGAGGCACCGGACTTGTCGATTACCCGCTGCCATACTGCCGCAGTAGCGCCGAGATTGTAGGGGGTATTTACAAGATATTCAAAGGCCAGAGCATCAGCCTCACGCTCCTGAGGCTTAGTAATATTGTTGGCCTGTACCTGATTAGCCAGAACGGAAGTACAGATGGCGATGCCAACAGAGGAGCCGCCCTGAATACCGGCTGCAATGATGGAAAGGGTAGAGGATTTCTTAAAGCCTTTCTTTACATGCTCCTTCTGACCGTGTCCCATCTCGTGTCCGATGACCACGGCTACCTCGTCCATGTTGTTGATCATATCGAAGAGACCGGTGTTGATGCTTATGTTGTGACCGAGGGAGCAGAAGGCATTGAAGCTGGTGTCATTGTTGATGAAATAATTGTAGGGCTTTTCGTAAATTGAGGGGTCAACTGCACCGACACCTTCGGTGAGATTAGCCATCAGCTCATCTACCTGAGCGTTCAGCTCGGGGTCCTCGTTGACACCGTACTCCTGCTGCATCTGGCTGTAAAATTCATCGCGTCCCTTGTCATCAAAGTAGTCGATTTGGGCGCTTACCTGCTTCGCCTGAAGACCGTACATAATCATGCCGCCGATTGCTTCGCCGATATCAAAGGCTTCTGCTTTGGACGGAAGAAGCAGGGAAGAGGGGATAATAGCTGCTGCCGCCGCAAAGGCGGCTATTTTTTTTGCTAAGGATTTGGATACAGGCTTCATGGGAAAGCTCCTTTCGATTTGTTAGGTCAGAGGGCCGGATCGGCATTTATGACAGCCCGGTTGATTACATGATAGGTAAGGGTTTCATGGACAGACTGGTTTCCGTTGAGGGAGAGATTCACATTATGGCGGAAATCTGCTTCCTTTGATTGCCAGCTGTAGGAGGCCGAATCGGAGGTGATGACGGTTTCCCCCTGCCTGAAGACTGCGTTGCCGGTGACAAAAGCTGTTTTCTCACGGCCGACTACCGAGACGCTGTCTCCGCTGAAGGTGATGTCATCCTCGCTGCTGACAAGATTTATGTGTCCCTTGCCCAGCACTTCCATGGTCATAAGATTTACAGTAGCCTTGTCGGCGGTGATGATTCGTTCGCCGATTTCCACCCGGACATTGCCGGTCAGGACATAGCAGCCACTGGAAATATCGAAATATTTACTGTCAGCACTGACGGTTGGCCTGGCTGCCGATACATCAGCTGCCGGCAGGAAAACTGCAACGGTCATCGTCAGCGTCATAAAGAGCGCGAGAAAAAGCTTTTCTATTTTTTTCATAAAATCATCCCTAAAAAAATAATGTTCTACCCTCAGGTGGGTTAAATTAACTCAATTATAGCACAGAAATACTTCACAGGCGTTGGAATTTTAGACGGTTTTTTGCAAATAAAAGGATATTGGAGATTGGCATTGAATATATATGTATGAGAAAATTTACATGACTTCTGTGATAAAAAGCAGGAAAATTGTCACAGACGGCGAATTTTTCATCAATATGAGATAGAAAGTCCCGAATTGATTGTGATGGCGTTGGAATGATTACCCCTTCCGTTACTCTATTGAGCAGGGACACTGCCGACGGAAAGGAAGGAGGGACGACAATGAGAAGTGCTGCGATGACAGACTTTATTGAGCGGGTCAGAGAGGCCTCCGACATTGTCAGCGTCGTCTCATCCTATGTTCCGTTGAAGCGAAAGGGAAACAATTATTGGGGTTGTTGTCCGTTTCATCAGGAAAAGACCCCGTCATTCTCCGTGAATGGTGACAAAGGGTTGTTTTACTGCTTCGGCTGTCACGCCGGGGGCAACGTTTTTAAATTCATTTCTCTGATAGAGAATGTTTCCTTCTTTGAGGCGCTGAAGCTTCAGGCTGACCGGTTGGGAATGCCTCTGCCGGAGGAAGAAAAATCGCCGGAGGAGCGGCAGCGTGACGAACACTACAATCAGCTTCGGCAGGTATTGCAGCTTGCCCGCGACTACTTTCACAACTGTCTGACAAAGACGGAAATGGGAGCCGCAGGAAGAAATTACTGGGCATCCCGAGGTATCGGACAGGATATTATTACTGAGTTTTCTCTGGGTTTTTCCCCGGATTCTTTTGATAAATTTAACACCGCCTTCCGTCGGCGCGGCATCAGCGAGGAGCTTCTTCTGGAAGCCGGACTGGTGAAAAAAAGTGAGCGGGGCGGTGTATACGATCGCTTCCGCAATCGGGTGATGATACCGATTGCCGATGAAAGAGGAAGAATTGTAGCCTTCGGAGGCCGTGTCATGGACAGCGGTGAGCCGAAGTATCTGAACTCTCCCGAAACCACGCTGTTTAATAAGCGCCGTATGCTCTTCGGTCTTGACCGGGCGGCAAAGGCAATCCGCGCAGCGGAAAAGGTAATCGTGGTGGAAGGGTATATGGACGCTATATCCCTGGCAGCGGCTGGGATTAAGAATGTCGTTGCATCCTTGGGGACGGCATTCACCAGAGAGCAGTGCCGTTTGCTGATGCGCTATGCACCGGAGATTTATTTCTGCTATGACAGTGACGCAGCGGGACAGAAAGCCACAATGCGGGCACTGGGTATACTGCGGGAGGTAGGAGCAAAGGCAAAGGTGCTGATTGTACCCGAGGGCAAGGATCCGGACGAGTTTGTCCGCCGACAGGGAAGAGATGCATTTGCCCACCTGGTGGAGGAAGCTCAGCCGGTAATTGATTATCAGCTGAATTATCTTTTCGGACAGGCGCAGCTTGGCAGTGAATCCGGTCGGCATGATGCTCTGCAGAGTGTTCTGCCGGTACTGTATTCGGTCAAGGATGATGTAGTTAATTTCAATCTGTACCTTCGCCAGGTGGCCGGCAGATTGTCAATAGATGAAGGGCTGATAGCCCAGAGTGTGACCCGTTATCGTCCGCAGCCTGAGTATACAGGAGGTGCACAGGGTAACCGCGAAGGTTTCGCCGCTTCGGGAAACCGGAGCAGCCAAAAGCCTTCTGTACCGGCGCAGGGGTCCGGTGGGAGTCCTGCGGCGAAGGTGCGGGTAGAGCAGTCGGTGCGAAGTGCCGGACGAGTTATCCTTCGTCAGCTTTGGCAGGATGCAGGGGCGTTGCCTTATCTTTTGGCAGAGATTCCTTTGGAGGATTATCCCGATCCGCTTATCGGCGGGATTATAGTCTCCTTTGCCAGGGATGCGGCAGCCGGAAGAGAGCTGTCTGAGACCGGTCTCGATGAGGCGGCGGCAGC
>JAFNYY010000119.1 GCA_017383125.1 Schwartzia sp. (in: firmicutes) | reverse complement strand
TGATGTGACAAATTCCGGCAGGCAGTCGGTAAGCAGGGCATTTTTCACGCCCGGCCGATAGGTAGGAGCAACGCAGAAGTCCTTCGTATCACAGCGCGGATTTCCCTCCGTGGTGGCGATGAAGTCCCCCACCGCCTGCACTGGAGCCGTATAGTCTCCGCCGCCGGCACGGTAGGCCAGCTCCTCGTACTTGCGCTGGAAGTCTATTCCGCCCAACACATCGCCGCCGAAGTCCTCCGGCCGCACATTCACCAGCAGGGCAGCATTGGCCACACCGCTGTCCCGGTCGTGAAGGCTCATTCCGTTGGTTACCAGCCTGCCTTCCTCACTGGCGGCAGCCACCACCTTGCCGCCGGGACACATACAGAAGGAGTAGACGCTCCGGCTGTCCGGATTGCTCCTGTCCTGCCAGGTAAGGGAGTAGTCCGCCACCGGCAGGCGAGGTTCCTTGTCCCGTCCCCTCTCGTCCTGCATTATGGCAGGTCTTCCGTACTGGGCTCTGTCGATTATCTCCTGCGGATGCTCTATGCGGACACCGACGGCAAAGGGTTTCGGCTCCATAGCCACACCCATCGACCGCAGGCGGTAATAGGTGTCCCGTGCGGAATGACCGATGCCGAGGAATACGGCCGAGGCCTTTATCCGCTGTCCGTCCTCCGTGACCACAGCGGTCACATTGTTGCTGCTGTCACATTCAAGCTCACTTACTGTGGTTAGAAATCTCACCTCGCCGCCCTTGGCGATTATCTCCTGACGAAGATTTTTCACCACATGTACCAGCTCGTCTGTACCAATATGCGGCTTGTGAAGGTATTTTATTTCCTCCGGTGCTCCGAACTCCGTCATGGCGGAGAGAACATCTCTGATAAGAGGAGAATCGACCCTCGTCGTAAGCTTACCGTCGGAAAATGTTCCGGCTCCGCCTTCACCGAACTGGACATTCGTGGTGGGGTCAAGAGGTTTCTTCCCCGCCCAGAAGGCAGCGACCTGTGCGGTACGGCTCTCCACATCGGCTCCCCGCTCCAGTACCAGCGGCGACAGTCCGGCTCTGGCCAGCAGCAAGGCTGCAAACATTCCCGCCGGGCCGAAGCCTACTACTACGGGGCGAGCCTCTCCGCTGCCGGCAGCTCCCCGTCCCGAGGCCAGCTTTACTCTCAGCTCCGCCGCCGAATCCCAAAGGACGGGCAGCGGCTCCGGTGCGGCGGTAAGATTTTTCACGCTGTCCCGACTGCGGCTGTTGGCAGCCAGGAATTTCTTTTCCTCCCGCTCTCCCCCGGCCAGAGAAAATTCGAGCTGATAGACATAGGATATAGGCGCTCCGTTGCGTCGGCGGGCATCTATTCCACGACGCAAAACTGCCGCCCCACCGATAGCGTGAAGCGGCACTCTGAGACGAGCCGCCAGTGCTTCCACCGGCGGCTCATATTTATTGTAGGAGACTTCTCCGTCAGAAGTGATTGGTACATGAAAATCAGTTATTCTGAGCATTACTTATCGCTCCGTCTTTTTCTTCAGGGAAATATCAACCTTCACCATCCGGTCAATGACAACTACATCCGGCGTTTGCCTCAGCATGACATTGACGGTGTGGCTGCCTTTTTTCAGCTCTTCCGGCTCGATATCCGACAGGTCAATATCGTGGGTAGCGATGGACTGAATCCTGTCTATGACTTCCTTACGGCCGGCTATTTCTATTTTCGCCGGACTTATCGTTACTTTATCAAGGACATATCCCTCCGGCAGCCGTCCGACTATTGCCGGGCTGACGGTGACAATCTTCTTGGACAGACCCCGAGCCAGCTGAACATCTACCGTCAATACGGTCGGTGTGGCAGTGACATCGTCTATTACCCTGCCTTCCTTGTCCACCGGAAGCATAGGCACACGCTGAGTGAAGTCCTTGTCGTGTCCTGTCAGGGGGACATAGGCTATCACCTTTGTTACCTGTCTGACCTTCGAGCGGGGGCCGACAAGTTCTGCCTGCTGCATATCTCCGGAAACGCTGGCCAGGGTAACACCGTCGGCCGGATTACCGGTGGTGACTATGCTCACGCCGACGGTCCGCTTCACTACGGAGTCAACTACCACCTTCAGCTCCGGCGGGTCAACCTCCAGCAGCTCAAAGCCGTGAGGCAGTATTACCTCGACTTTTTCCATATTGTGGCCTTCCGGCAGATCCTCCGCGTCTATCTGGGCCCGGAATTCGTTGGTTCCGGTCGACACGAAGAAAGAGCGCAGCGCCCGCACCTTCAGCTGCACCTTGTCTTTCTCCAGGGAAACAACTGCACCCTCCGGCACATTTACAAGCTGAACCTCCCTTGTTATGGTCGCTTCTATCGCCGGATTCTGCTCATTCATGACATAGAACCAGAGAATTATCGCCGTGAGAATGGCCATTATCTTTATCGGGAGATTACGATGGAAAATACGCTGAAGAAAAATCATTTTCCATCCCCCTTAATGCGGGATTTCGCCGCGATATAAAGTTCTTTCAGATTTACCTTTTCTCTCTTCTCCGTGGGGAATACGGTCTTCAGTTTCTCCTGCAGACCGAGACGGGTTACATGGCGTACTATGTGACCGCGCTCGGCTACGGATACGATGCCGGTTTCCTCGCTGACGATGATAGACAGTACATCTACCTGCTCAGAGATGCCGATAGCCGCACGATGACGGGTACCCAGCTCATGGGGGATGTTGGCATTGGAGCTGTTGGGCAGCTTCGCTCCGGCGACCATGATACGGCTGCCGCGGATAATCATTGCTCCGTCATGCAGCGGAGTATTGATGTAGAAAATCTGCTCCAGCAGGTCGGCAGAAATGATGGCATCGAGCTTCGTGCCGTTTCTTTCATCTATGATGTCATTCAGACGGGTTCCCCGCTCGCAGATGATGAGAGCGCCGGTGTGGGACTTGGACATGGATTCGACAGCGTCGCAAATCTCCCGGATGCAGACCTCTGATTCGTCCTCGCTGAATACGGTAGACGAGCCAAAGAACCTTCCCTGACCGATACGGGCCAGTGCACGGCGCAGCTCCGGCTGAAAAATCACCGGCAGTGCGACCATGAGGACGGCTACGGCCTTCTGAAGCAGCCAGTTTATGACATGCAGCTCCAGCACTCCGCAGATAACGGTCAGCATGAGGAGGGCAAATATGCCTTTTACCAGCGTAACGGCGCTGGTATCTTCCAGAAGCTTGTAGCAGTTATAAAGGATTACAGCCACAATGATGATGTCGATGATGTCGAGAATACCGACTGTCATCAGCAGACCGCGAACCTGCTGGGGTATCGGCAGACTTGTTATGTTGAAAAAATACTGGTCCACGGGGCGCCTCCTTTCCTGTTAACTTTATCTGCAAATACAGCTGATTATAATATTCTCTCCTATATGGATAAAATCCTCTCAAAATCATAGGCGGAATGAAAAAATTATATACTCAAAAAATGAAAAAAATTGGGCAGCTGCACAAACTATGCAGCTGCCCAATTCTCATGCGTCATAAAACTTCCCTGATGAGAAGCCACCATCAAAGGCTCCCCTCTAGGGGAGCTGGCACCGAAGGCGACTGAGGGGTGAAGTAAGTCCCTTTACCCCTCCGACCTCGCTGCGCTCGGCCACCTCCCCTGAATGGGAGGCAAATTATTCAATAGGCTCAACGAAACCGTACTTGTCCTCAGTCTCGCAGGTATGGAGCTGGTCAATGTAATCGTACATCTTCTGAGCGAAGGGGCCAATCTTGCCATCGTTCAGTACCATGTGAACCGGGTTCTCGGTGCCGCAGATAAGCTCGCCGACCGGGGAGATAACAGCAGCCGTGCCGGAGCCGAATACTTCCTCCAGCTTGCCGCTCTTGTGAGCCTCCAGCAGCTCATCTACAGAAATCTTGCGCTCCTCTACTTCGTAGCCCCACTCACGAGCGATACGGAGAACGGTGCGGCGAGTAATACCGTCGAGGATAGTGCCGTCCAGCTCCGGAGTAACGATCTTGCCGTCAATCTTGAAGAGGATGTTCATGGAGCCGACTTCACCGATCCACTTATGCTCAGCAGCATCAGTCCAGAGAACCTGATCATAGCCCTTCTCGTGGGCTACGAGGCCGGCATGGAGGCTGGCAGCGTAGTTTGCCGGGGTCTTGGCAGCGCCGAGACCACCGTGGCAGGCGCGGGAATACTTGTCCTCGACCATAATCTTTACCGGAGCGAAGCCGTGAGCATAGTAGGCAGCAACCGGGGAGAGGATGATGAGGAAGGTATAGGTCTGGCTGACGCTGACACCCAAGAACGGATCAGTCGCATAGACGAAGGGACGGATGTAGAGGCTCTGTCCCGGGCCGTTGGGGATCCAGTCCTTCTCGATGGCGAGGAGCTTGATGAGTCCTTCGTAGGCTACATCCTCCGGCAGCTGCGGGATATCAAGGATCTTTGCGGAGCGGTTCAGACGAGCGATGTGGTCCTTGCCGCGGAAGAGAACCGGCTTGCCTTCCTTGGTGACATAAGCCTTGCAGCCCTCGAAAATAGCCTGACCGTAGTGGAGAGTAGTGTTGGCTGGGCTGACCTTTACCTCTTCATAGGGAACGATGCTGGCACCATGCCAGCCTTCCTGCGGATTGTAGTCCATGCGGAACATGTAGTCGGTGAAATGAGTACCGAAACCGATAGTGGATACGTCCACCTTTTCCTTCAGCTTGTCAGCCTTGACGAATTTGATTTCTGCCATTTGAAAAAACATCTCCTTATTTTTATTGCAATTCTTATGCTGAATAGCAGTTTTTGCAAAGTTTTTGTGTAACTTTGTAATATTTCTATTTTATGTTTTATGTCTGCTAAAGTCAAGAGGATTTTGATATTTACAGAGAATGCCTCTGTAACCTGCCAGATCTCCCTCCGAGCATAGCTTCGGCACGAAATCACTTCCTCGCCGAAGTCGCAATCAGCCTGCTGATTACTTTCCTGCAAATGATTGACATTCTGCTGAAAATCGGTAAAATTATTTTAATTACGCTTTATTTTATGACTTAGGAGACTTGTTATCCCGCTATGAAACCATTTGCCAGAGATGCATCCAAAAATCCGCCGCACACCGACCTGTCGGCCAGAGATAATTACCTGTACCGCCGGATCCTCCCCATCTATTTCCTGCTGCTGGGGATGAATTTTTTCGCAACCCTGTTGAAGGCTCTGACGGTTCATTCCTTCACCGGCGAGCGATTCAGCTGGAAAATTTTCGCGCTGGTGAAAACCTTTGGCTTCGGTGCCATCGAAACAACCGCAGCCTTCGCCTGGATCGCCTCTATAATGCTGTTCTTCCGGCTCATCATCCCGGACAAGCTGAATGACTGGCGTCCCTTCCAGCTGCTCTGCCGCATCGGACTGTTTCTCCTGCTGTTCGTCATTTTCCTTTCCCGGGTGTCCGAGTTCATGTTCTGGCGGGAATTTGGCTGTTCCTTTAATTTCATCGCCGTTGACTACCTCATATATACTCACGAAATGCTGCTGAATATCTGGCAGACATTCCATGTCGTCCCCCTGATACTGCTGGTACTGGTTCTGACCACCGGCACCTATATTTTCATCAGATCAATGGACGATATTTACGAGGAGCGTTATCCCGGGTTCTTCAAGCGTCTCACAGCCTTCTTTATTTCCGTATTCTTCACCGTCGCCCTCTACAATCTGGTAGATGCGGGCATGGCTGCGAAGATAAGCTCAAACCGCTACAATCAGGAAGCCGCCAAAAATGACCTGTACAGCTTCGGCGCCGCTTTCCTTGCCAACAATCTTTCCTACCGCAATTTCTACATCACCGGCGATGACCGGGCAATTTCTTCCTTCCTCCGTAATCACTACGGCAAGGAGGGCCGCCTTCTTGCCAACGGCAGCGATCAGTCTATCCGCCGCCATATCGTGCCAATGAAGAAATCTCCTCAGTCCGTTGCTTCCGTCAGCGAGCCGAATGTCATTGTCGTGGCTATGGAGAGCTTCGGGCAGGAATTTCTCACCGAGTACGGCAAGTACAGCGGTCTGACTCCGGT
>JAFNYY010000118.1 GCA_017383125.1 Schwartzia sp. (in: firmicutes) | reverse complement strand
GTCAAGACTGGTCACAAGACCGCTCTCCTCCATCGCCTTGATGAACTGACCCGGCAGAATAATCCCCCGAGCAGGAGGACGCCTGCGGAACAGTGCTTCGGCACCGATGAGCCGCTGAGTCGTATGATTGTATTGCGGCTGGAAAAACACAACAAACTGACCGGCTTCCAATGCAGGGCGCAGCATTTCTCCGATAACATCGGAGGTCGTCATCTGCGGAGTCTTGTCTTCTGACAGCATAATCCCATCTCTTTTCTATTTAAACGTAAAAATTTCCTTTCTTCTTACATATATGCCTGCATTATAACATAGAATTGTTAGCCTGTCCTCTAACTGGGAAAATTATTTCAAAGGAAATCCCGCGGAGAGACCGCCTGTTTAATATTAAAACCTCAGCGTTATATAAATGTTGACTTTTTGACTAAAGGTGATATAATGAATCTCGCAGGAATGCACACGCCTCATGGCGCCCATTAACGGGGATGTAATGGGTTCGACGGGGGTAGCTGGTGCATCGTAAGCGAGCCGGAGCCTCCGTCCACTCCGTAAAAAGGCGGAAGTCCTTTAAATATAAAGGCTAACGACAATTACGCAATCGCAGCCTGATTTGGCTGCCCTCTCACTCGGTAGAGCCCGCGCTCTGAGATGAGAGGCCAAACAGCGGGATTACCTGTGTAAGACGCTCCGACTTACGCCGGGAGAATCAAGGAGATCGCCGAAGGACGGATTGCCCCTGAACCGTCTCAGGCTAAAACCAATCAGTGGCTGCGCTCGGAGAAGTCGGTGAAACAATGCCTTCGGACAGGAGTTCGATTCTCCTCATCTCCACCAAAAGCACGGACGAAAGGATAAAGCTTCGTCTTACAATAAGAAAACCCGATTAGCAAATTGGCTAATCGGGTTTTTTCGTGTGGGAAGAAGTTCGTTCCGCCTTGATGACCCAGAAGGTGTTGTCTGAATAGAAAAGGGAACAGTGGAAAGCAACAATCAGCATCATCGTGATTGTCTTTATACATGAAAGATAGTCATATCGTTTCATTGGCACAAGCACTTCATCAACTGTCAATCCGAAATCCTGTCTATGGTGCGAAGCTCTTCTGCATGGCGAATAAGGTAACGATACTCTTATTCTTAGTACAAAGGACCTTTTTATCTCGCTTGGACATTTATCTGTCATAAGTGTGATTCTCAAGCGTCTGACAGGGAGTTGATGAACCATGAAGTACGGCAGGTGTGTCCCACCAGCAGACCTGAATGGTGTTCGGACGGCGAGGGTATATTTGTAACAGCGATAAAAGAGAATAAAGCAGCTTTGCACGGTCTGGTACGCTTATAACTGACACGGTGCAAAACTATCAGTAGGTTTTTGTCAAAAATAGGGCACAAGCCCTCGCATAACGCTATGAAAATACAGATAGAAACAATAAATATATATTGAAAACGGGATTTTGTTATGATATCATAAAATAAAAGAATACTTCATATAGAAAAGAATACTTCATATAGAGCTGTCATAAGTAAAGGAGACGATTGTAATGGCGGTCACAATAATGGGAAATTCCCACAAAACGAGAAAATTCAGTATCAGAACCAAGATAGTGGCCCTTGCCGGTATTTTGATGATTGCCCTGTCGGCGATGCTGTCCTGGCTCCTGTACAGCAGTGTTGAGGAGGTTGCCATATCGCTGGCCGGCGACAAGGGCTTGTCGGTAGCCACGGTCATAGGTGACAGTCTGGACAAGGCAAGAGCGAAGAAGCTGGTGTCCGGCAATGATGCGGCTGCCTATGAAGCGGCGCACAAGCATCTGAGTGAGATAAAGGAACAATGCAAAGCCGCCTATATCTATCTGCTGAAGATGGACGGCGGTAAGGCTGTATTTGCAGCAAACAGCGGGCCGGAGGCTTATGGCGATGACTTCGGCAAAACGGCCGAATACTTCAAAGATGTCATGTCCGGTGCCTCCAGAGCTGATGCCTTTATTGACGAGGTAGAAGGCAACCACATTGTTACCTGCTATGTTCCCTTCAAGGATGAAAATGGAAAAGTCATCGCGGTTCTCGGTGTTGACGCGGACGCAAATAACGCCTACGCCGCCCAGATGGAAAACTTCCGGAAAGCACTTATGTGGAGCGGTATCAGCTTGGTGGCCGCCCTTGTTCTTCTCTCCATCGTTGCAGCTGCTATCACCAGAAATCTCTGGGTCGTAAATGACAAGATCTACGACATCGTTTCCAACAACGGTGACCTTACCAAGAAGCTGGATGTGGAGTCCGGTGATGAGACGGAAAATATTGCAAATAATGTAAACGAACTCATCGAATACATAAAGGCAATAATGCTGCACATCGACAGCGATTCTGAGTCCCTCAGCACCTCGGCAAAGCAGGTGTCCGATAATCTCTTTGCTGCTCAGAACGAGATTCGCGAAGTATCCGGCACCATGGAGACACTCTCTGCCGGTATGGAGGAGACCACCGCCATGGTCAATCAGGTCAACAGCGATATCCACGGCGCCGAGCAGGCTGTTGCCTCGGTAGCCGAGGAAGCAAAGGAAGGCCAGCGTCTCACCGAAGAGATAAAACAGCGTGCCGCAGCTATCTACAAGGAAGCTCATGAGACGAAGCAGGCCGCTGCCGACGAATCTCAGCGCTGCGTAGCACTCCTCAATGAAAAGATTCAGCGCTCCAGGTCCGTAGAGCAGATAAATACCCTTACCGATGATATTCTGAAGATAGCCAGCCAGACCCGGCTGTTGGCTCTCAACGCCTCCATCGAGGCTGCCCGTGCCGGCGAGGCCGGCCGCGGCTTCTCTGTAGTAGCCGAGAACATCAGCAAGCTGGCTGATGAGTCCACCAAGTCCGCTGCTCAGATTCAGGAAGTATCTGCGGATGTAATCAACGCCGTCTCCGAGCTGTCGGAGGAGGCAACCAGAGCCATCGACTACATGAATACCGCTGTATCCGAGGGCTATGACAAATTGATTCAGACGGCTCAGGACTACGACCGTGACGCCGACCGTCTGGCCGAGAGCATGGGACGCTTTGCGGAGACATCCGGTGATGTAGGCGAGCGCATGAACAGCATCAAGGACGCCATGGAAGGCATCAATGTCGCCAGCGATGAGGGCGCCCGTGATGTTACCAATGTGGCCGCAACGGCTCAGCAGCTGTCCCTCCGGTTCTCCGATATCGGTGCTGAAGCAGAAGAAACTCAGCAGATATCTGAGAAGCTGGACAGCGAGGTCAAGAAGTTTAAGCTGCGGTAAGAGGCTATAAATAAAAAAGGAGCCGAGAAAAAAGTCTGACGACGACCTCATCCGTCTCGCTTCGCGAGCCACCTTCCCCAGAGGGGAAGGTACTTACCCTCCCCTCTGGGGAGGGGGGACCGGCGTAGCCGGTGGGTGAGGTGAATAAAAGATTTTCTTACAGACATTGTTCACAGTGTATACATCAGGGAATGGACTGAAAAATGATTGATCATCTTTCAGTCCATTTTTTAGAAAATACGAGCGGGATTCGAGTGTAAATTCAAGCGTAATTTTTACGCTTGAATTTACACTCACTTTTTTTATCAACAGGGGGCAGTTTTCACCGACGCATAAGGCAAGCCACATTACGGCAGGCGAATCATGTCCGGGGTGATTTCGGCAAGAGAGGTGGCACCGCACATACTCATGGTGTCCTCCAGCTCTCCGGCCAGCTTGTCGATGTAGGTCTGGATGCCCTCGGCACCGCCGCCGAAAACGGAGACTACGAAGGGTCGGCAGCGGGTATGCGTAGACGACGGAGTACATCTTTGAATAAATTTTTCAAGATAAACCTTCCCTAAAAATTTGTCGAATTTGTTTCTGCGACCTTATTATATATACCCGCAGGGACGATTATTCAAAATTTTACCGATAATAAGGCTTCCTTTCATGCTTTTAACCGGCCAGGGCAGTCGATAAACAAGGGTATCTCATTGGCTGATCAGACCGGGTTGCACGGAGAAGATAGTGATTCTGAGGCTGCTGCGGCGAAGTGTCGGGAAGCGGCTTTTTGTGGACAGTACAAGGGGTATATAGTATACTGAAGAGTATATGTCGGTGTACTTTAGATTTATGGAAGATAGACTTGCGGAAAATTGACGGGAAGGGGC
>JAFNYY010000117.1 GCA_017383125.1 Schwartzia sp. (in: firmicutes) | reverse complement strand
GGCGAGCCGGGCGAAGCCTTTGTAAACATTGGCGCAGACTTTAAGATGTAATTTTAACTAGATGTTATATGGTGGAACTACCTGACAGAAACCCGCTCTCGCTCAATTTATTCACGAGATCAGTCATATAAATTCACTAAAAAGCTAATCGACCCGTAAATGCAGTCCCACAGAAACACATTCTCATTCGATTATCCACGCAACGGTACTAGACTCTGACTGCGTATGCTTACTTGTCAATCGTCAAGTACCGGCGTGGATAAACGGTTTCTTTAGGGACTGCATTTTACGGGAATAATCAGAAGAAACGCCGAAAGGACACACCATGACCACACTACGAGCCAACGGACTCGCGAAATCATACGGCATTCACACCCTATTTGAAAATGTCTCCTTCACCGTCTCCACAGGTGAAGTCGTAGGCTTCGTCGGTGCCAACGGAGCCGGTAAAACCACCTTTCTCCGCTGCCTCCTGGGCATCGAAGAATTTGACAGTGGCACCGTCACCTATGACGGCCCCGTCACCATCGGCTATGTAGAGCAGCAGGCCGAGCTTCACGGCCCCACCATCTACGACGACTTCCTCGTCGCCTTCGCCGACATCCGCCGCCTCGAAGACAAAAAGGCCGAGCTGGAAGCACGCCTCCACCACCACGGCAGCGACACAGTTCAATACGAAGACAACCTCACGGAAGAGGAGCTTCTCGCCGAATACGAACGCATCCTCCTCCGCTTCGAGCAGCTGTCCGGCTACGACTACGAAGCCCGCATCCGCAAAGTCGCCTTCGGCCTCGGCTTCAGCGACGCCGACTTCTCCCGCCGCACCGACGAACTCTCCGGCGGTCAGAAAACCCGCGTCCTTCTCGCCCGTGCCCTCCTCCGGGAGCCGGACTTCCTCTACCTCGACGAGCCTACCAACCATCTCGACATCGAAATGATAGAATGGCTGGAAGCCTACCTGAAAAACTACTGCGGCGCCGTCCTCATCATCTCCCATGACCGTGCCTTCCTGGACAGCGTATCCGCCAAAACCATCGAGCTGGCCAACAAAACCACTACCACCTACGTCGGCGGCTACTCCTACTATGTGAAAGTCCGTGATGAGCGCCGGGCCGCTCTGGAAGCTGCCTACGCCAAACAGCAGGAGCATATAAAAGCCACCGAAGAATACATCCGGAAATACAAAGCCGGCATCAAGTCAAAGCAGGCAAGAGGCCGTCAGTCTCAGCTTGACCGGCTGGAACGGATAATTCTCCCCCCCGAAGCCCGTACCTTCGACTTCTTCTCCTTCCAGCCCCCCGCCGAATGTGCCGAGCGCGTATTTGAATCCGAAAACCTATCCTTCGGCTACAATCCCCGGCACCTCCTGCTGAAAAACCTCAGCCTCCTCATCAAGAAAGGCGAAGGCGTCGCCCTCATAGGAGCCAACGGCATCGGCAAAACCACTCTCCTGAAGCTCATCGTCGGCGAGCTTACCGCCACCGACGGACGCTTCAAAATCGGCAACCGGGTAAAAATCGGCTACTTCTCACAGGAGCATGAAAACCTCAACCCCAGCCGTACCGTCTTTCAGGAAATACAGGACGACTTCGGCTTCGACGACTTCACCTGCCGCAAATACCTGGGAGCCTTCCTCTTCCACGGCGATGAAGTAGAAAAAATCGTCGGCGACCTCTCCGGCGGAGAAGCTGCCCGCCTCTCCTTCCTGAAGCTCATGCTCACCGGTGCGAACTTCCTCATCCTCGATGAACCAACCAACCATCTGGACATTCCCGCCAAGGAAGCTATCGAAAATGCCCTTATGAGCTTCCCCGGCACCTTCCTCGTAGTCAGCCACGACCGCTACTTCCTCAATCAGGTCACCAACCGCACGCTGGAATTTGCCGACGGCATCATCACTGCCTACGAAGGACCCTACGACTACTACCGGGAGAAGAAAGCCGCCCTCGCCGCCTGGCACGACGAAAACGCCGCTCCCCCCAACCCGGACACTCTGAAAAACGCCGAAACAAAAACCGCCAGCCACCGAACCCCGCCAAAAATGCTAGGCGCCGAACCTGCCCCTCAGCCTGACAACAAAAAATCCGCCTCCACCAAAACGGAAAGCGGAAAAAGCAGGCCGACGGCACCGGCAAAGGTCAGCGAACCTCCCAAAGCAGCCCCTAAACCCCCGGTGGACGAAGAAAAGCTTGCCCGGGCAGAAGCGGAAATCGCCATGTGCGAAGCCGAGCTGAAAATGCTGGAACGGGAAATCTCCGACCCAGCCAACCAGTCCGACCCTGTCCGCAGTGCCGACCTGGCTGCCCAGTACGCCGCCAAGGAAGAAGAGCTGCTGCAAAGATACGAAAAATGGGGCAACATGGTCTGACTACCTCTGCTCTATGTCGCCGGTATATATAACCGGCGGCATATTTTTATGGAAAATTTCTTGCTTACCATCGCTTAGAATCTTAAAGAAATCCCACTCAACGCATACACATCAGTCAACATCATCGGTTCGCCAGCGGAGCGGATAAGGTTAAGTCCGCCCTTAGAAAGGGCGGACCTTTTAGGTGTGGCGGTACCTGAGCCTCTCCTCTGGAGAGGAGGGACCGGCGAAGCCGGTGGGTGAGGCTTATCTGCTTTACCTCATCCGACCTCGCTGCGCTCGGCCACCTTCCCCAAAGGGGAAGGTCATTGGGATTGGTGGTGCGTATGTCCTCCCTGCACGCAGGGAGGACATACGCACCACCAAATGCTCCCCTATAGGGGAGGCTTGAACATCGCCAATAAAAAAGCTCCCCGATTGGGGAGCTTTTTTAATTGCCTTTAGTCGGTCATTAGTAGACCTTTAATCATCCTATATCAGCGATACAGCCTTGCAGCCGAATCACCTTCATATTTTTCTCAGGCTTCTCTCTTCTGCGGATTGCGGAGAGTCTGGAAGCCTTCGATAGCCAGTACGATAGCCAGTACGGTCAGCAGTACGCCGAAGACGACCTGAGCGTAGGGGCCCCAGTCAGCAGCACCGGCAGAAATCTTTGCCATCTGATCCTTGGTGTTGAGGCAGAGGGAAGAGATGGTGACTACCAGCATGAAGCAGACAGGGATGAGGAACATCTTGTTGTCCTTGCCGATGTTGGCCAGCCAGGCAGCTACAGCCATGAGGCCGAGAGCAGCGAGGAGCTGGTTGGCAGAGCCGAACAGTGCCCAAATCTTAGCGAAGCCGTTCATACCCAGCAGTACGCCGAGAACAACGGTGATGATGGTAGCAACATAGGGGTTGGCCATGAACTTCTTGAATCCGGTTACATTGTCAACGGTCTCGCCCTTGGTGGAGTCAATCCAGAATTCCTGGAACATGAAGCGGCCGAGGCGGGTAGCGGTATCAAGAGAGGTAAGGCAGAATGCGGAGTAGGTGAGAACGAGAAGGGTGTAGAGGATATCGTAGGTGCCGGGGAAAGCATCGTCAACCATGTGAGCGATACCGCCGCCGAAGATGGCAGTAGCACCCTTCAGGAGAGCATTGGGGTGAGTGGTATTCCAGTTGAATGCGTAAGCGCAGGCGCAGAGAGTCAGGATAGCGAGAACGCACTCGAGGAGCATACCGCCATAGGCGATAGGCTTTGCATCGGTTTCTTTATCCAGCTGCTTGGAGGTGGTACCGGAGGAAACCAGAGAGTGGAAGCCGGAGATAGCACCGCAGGCGATGGTGGTAAAGAGTACCGGGAAGATGTAGGTCTTGCAGTTGTCGGACTCAATGAGCGGCAAGGCGCTGAGGGTCGGCTGAGATACGACGACAGCTACTACAGCGATTGCCAGCATAGCATAGAGCAGGAAGGAGGAGAGGTAGTCGCGGGGCTGGAGAAGAATCCAGACCGGAGCTACAGAGGCGATGGTGATGTAGAGACCGATAATCCACATCCAGGTGGAGTGCGGCAGGTAGATGGGGTGCCAGTTCATGCCGATGGCGATGATGGCAACGATGGCGATAACACCGAGGATGGTGGAGCCGGCCATGGAAGCGTTGCGGCGATATACGCAGAAGCCGAAGACCATGGCGATGGCGATGAAGAGCAGGGATACCATAGCGACGCGAGCCTGACTTACGCTCTGCGCCATGATGACATTGCCGTTGGCATCAAACTTGGCTGCAAAGGTGGCGGCAACAATAGCGGCGAAAGCAGCTACGACCAGAATCAGGGTCAGGTAAGCGAAGATGATGAAGAGACGCTTTGCCCGGAGGCTCATGTTGGCGGAGATGATTTCACCGATGGATTTGCCGTCGTGGCGGATGGAGGCGACCAGTGCACCGAAATCGTGAACGCCGCCGAAGAAGATACCGCCGATGAGTATCCAGAGGGTGCAGGCCAGCCAGCCGAAGCCGAGGCTTACAGCTGCGATAGGTCCGGTGATAGGACCGGCGCCGGCGATAGAGGAGAAGTGGTGGCCCATGAGTACCGGAGCCGGAGCGGCAACATAGTCGATGCCGTCAGCCAGACGGTGAGCCGGGGTCTCGTTTTTGTCATCAATGCCCCACTTTTTGCAGAGCCAGTTGCCGTAGACCTTGTAGCCGAGACCAAGAACTACGACGGCGATGACCAGGAGGATAAAACCGTTCATGTTGGAAAATTCTTCCTTTCCTAAAAAATAGAAAAATAATTTATGTGAAGTTAATACTTCCAAGGTTAATGATATTAACGCCGTCTTATAATACGGCACAACAGTCTGACAGAAACCCACTCCCGCTTATTATTTACGCAGCGGTGCCATGCTCTGGCTTCGTATGCTTACTCGTCAATCACCATGCACCGGCGTTCATAACGGATTCTTTACAGGCCGTTATGCCTGAGCCTTACATTAAGGTATCGACAGCTTCGCTGTCTGTCTTGAACTCCTTAAAAGCCTCCCATTCAGGGGAGGTGGCCGAGCAAGGCCAGGTCGGAGGGGTAAAGACTATCTGAAGATTTTTCGCAGCCAGCCTTTGAAGCCGCTGTTCTTTTCCTTGTAGCGGTCGGGATAGAGCAGGCTCTCGATGAAGTCACCTGTCCGGCTGCCCATCTTGCTGCAAATAATATCATCGGGCGTAATGAGGACAGCTCTGCCGTCCATCCAGCCGTGAAGGGACATTTTGAAGTTTTCCCGATACGACCATTTCTTCAGGGCGGTGAGAGCTTCCGCATCGGCTGAGTCTGCCGCTATGAGGCAGGTGACATCCGAACGGATATGGTTTGCATCCGGATGGACACGCTCACGACCAAGAGCGACTGCATTCTCGGCCATACTCTCGAAGGCTTTCTTCGTAAGGATTTTTCCTGCAGGAAGCAGAAAAAAATAGACGAACTCATGGCTATGGCTTTCCCACATGGTAGCTTTCCGGGAGAGGAGGTATGCTCCCTGCTCCTCGTGGAGAGCTGCCGAGATTACCGGGGTGGAGGATAATTCCTCCGCCGCCAGAGTGTCGTCATCGGGCGCCGTTGCCGCAAGATTATTCTCTTGTGAGGACAGGTTCCGCAGGCATTGCTCCGGGGCGCTGTCGAAGTCGTACCATCTGCTGTAGCCGCGGATGAGCCGGGTGAATATATCCGATAGCGGCGGATTTCCCGCCGACTGCTGTACTCCCATAAAATAAACCTTCCTTGTTATAGAGGACATTATACTTCTACTGTCCACGATTTTCAACAAATCTGAAAGTTTTTTCATAAATTTTGTGTAAATATGTAAGGTAGTCGATTGGGGCAGTGATGATTTCCCTTGACAGGGAGTTATTGTTTTTTATAATGAAGAAAAATGTGTAGCTACGGAGGAAATAGTATGGCACTGGAAATAGAGAGAAAATTCCTGGTGGCTGAGAGCTGGCAGCCGGAGGGAAATCATCAAATCATCCGTCAGGGATATCTGCCCCAGCGGGATGACTCTCCCTTCACGGTACGGGTCCGCCGTACCGATGACCGGGCGTTTCTCTGCATCAAGGGGAGAAACAGCGGAGTGACGAGAGCAGAGTATGAGTATCCCATCCCGGCCGACGAGGCGGACGAGCTGCTGACCATGCTGGAAAAGAGCGGAGAAAATTTCATCGATAAGACCAGATATGTCATTCCCTATGAGGGGCATACATGGGAGGTGGATATCTTCGCTGGACAGAATGAAGGGCTGCGGGTGGCAGAGATAGAGCTGACCGCCGAAGATGAGGTCTTTGCGAAGCCGGAGTGGATAGGAGAAGAAGTCAGCGGCGATCCCCGGTACTACAATGCGAATCTGATTGATAATCCGTATTGTAGGTGGAAATGACATCAATAGTATTACTCCTGCGGTAACAACTACTCTTACGGCATGAGAGTCTGCCAGGAACTCGCTTGCGCTCATTTACTCACGCAGCGGTGCATAAGCCTCACCCACCGGCTTCGCCGGTCCCCCCTCCCCAGAGGGGAGTGACTAGCACCACTGACGGTGAAGCCGCCTATTCCCTAATGTAAAACCCGACAAATACAGTCCCTAAAGAAACCGTTTATCCACGCCGGTACTTGACGATTGACAAGCAGGCTTGCGAAGTCAGAGTCTGGTACCGCTGCGTGAATAACCGAATGCAATGTGTTTCTGTGAGACTGTATCTATCGGGTCAGTCAGATTTCTTTTATTTTACTCAATCCCCCTCAATGGGGGATGTTTTATTGACAGCTTTTCAGATGCTATAAAGCTCCGGGCGGCGGTCATCCATCACCGGCAGAGCCTTCCGTACCTCTGTCAGCTTCTCTATTTCTATCTCAGCCGTGACGATGGCCTCCTCGTCCGTCGGCTCCTGGGCGAGAATATCTCCCCACGGGCCGATGATTTCCGTACAGCCGCAGAGAGGTACCTTCGGCGAGAAGCCGCCTTTGGCATTGCAGCCGCAGAGGTAGACCTGATTCTCGATGGCTCTCGCTCTGGTAAGTATCTGCCAGTGTTCCCGGCGAACCTCCGGCCACTGAGTAGGCAGGAACAGCACGTCCGCCCGGGGAATATCTCCGCCGTTGCCTCGGCAGGATGTCCCCAGCAGCTCAAAGAACCGCAAGTCATAGCAGATGACCACCGCGCATGGCACTCCGTCCAGCATGAATCGGCCCAGGTGGTCGCCCTTGGCGAAGTGCCTATCCTCCCGAGCGGGAGAGAAAAGGTGGGTCTTGTCATAGCGGGCGATGCAGGTACCGCTGCGGTCGTAGACAAAGCAGGCATTGGCGATAGAGCCGTCGGGTTCCTTCACTGCGACAGAGCCGCCGACGATATTGACTCCGTATTCCTTAGCCAGCTCAGCCATCACACCCTGCGGGTTGTCAGCCAGATTCTCAGCCAGCGGCCGGGGATAAAAGCCGATATCCCACAGCTCCGGCAGGAGGATTACATCGGGGCGCTTTCCGTCGCTCCCTTCCATAGCAGTCTTCATCATACGCCGGAGTGCGGCGGTGTTTTCGGTGAATCCGCCGATGATGACCGGCATTTGCAGACAGGATATTATCATGGTTATTCCCTTTCTTCCGTGCTATAATAGTTTCGTGTCTAAGGAGCGTGATTTTAATGAAGGAAAAAATCGTTTTCGCCATCGGTGACCTCGTCCGGATGAAGAAGGCTCACCCCTGCGGTTCAAATATCTGGAAAATCTATCGAGTTGGTATGGACTTCGGCATTACCTGCCAGGGCTGCGGCCATCATGTGATGATTCCCCGTCCGAAGTTTGAGAAGATGGCGAAGGAAAAGATGAATCCCGACACAATATAGAACAGCTTATTGTATACTGAGCTGTGAATAAAGTCTGACGAAAACGCGCTCTCGCTCGGTTATTTGCGCAATGGTAATAGGCTCTGACTGCGTATGCTTACTTGTCAGTCGCCAAGTACCAGCGCAAACAAACGGTTTTCTTACAGACCTTATTCAACAGCGTTGCATTAAAGTAGGGCTGTGAAAAAATGATTGCTCATTTTTTCACAGCCCCTTTGCATTTCATATAAAATTATGCCTGCGGTGCAACGGCATGGACATCCATTTCGCTGCGGCCGCGGAATACGCCGCCGTCGGCAATATTCAGAGACTTGACCCGCACATCTCCTACAAGCTGTCCGGTAGGATGGATGGAAAGGTTGCCCACGGTAGTGACATTGCCGGTGACAGTGCCGGCCACATCAAGGCTGGCGGCAGAGATATTGCCGGTGATAATGCCGGTTGCTCCGATGACCACATGACCGGTGGTTTCGATATTTCCCTCAATGGTGCCGTCAAAGCGCAGGTTGCCGTTGGAGGCGATGTTGCCGTTCAAGGCAGTTCCCTTGCCGATAATCGTTTCAATATCCCGATTAGAAACCATACTGTCGGAATTTTTGCTGTCGCTGCTGAATATAAACATGACCCCTGCTCCTTTGCGGATTATTTCATGTAGTTGAAAGGATTGACATCCTCTCCGTTGATATTGACTTCATAGTGAAGGTGCGGGCCGGTGGAGAAGCCGGTGCTTCCCATGTAGGCAATGACCTGACCCTTCTGTACCTGCTCGCCGGCACTTACAATTACGGACTGAGCGTGACCGTAGCGTGTGCGGATACCGTTGCCGTGGTCAATGTCTACCTTGTTGCCGTAGCCGCCGTCATCCCAGCCGGCTTCAGTGACATATCCGTCGGCGGTAGCCATTATCGGGGTGCCGTAGTCGTTGGCGATATCAATGCCGGGATGGAAGTCGCTGCCGCCCCAACGCATACCGTAGGGGGAGCTGACATCGCCCATGGTGGGCCAAATGCTGGGCGTTACCGCAGCCATGGCTGCCATGTAGGCGTTATAAGCATTCTTCTGCTCGATTGCTTCCTTTATATGACTGAGTCTGGCCCGACTGTAGCTGAGCCGCTCCTCAAGGCTGGCCAGCGAGCGGGAAATATTCCCCACCGACGGCTTCACATAGGGGCCGCCCTGACCGTTAAAGGAGGTGTCAGCCGCCGGTGCGGCGTTCTCCAGCTGTACGCCGGAAAGCTGCTGCAGTTCTGCCTCAATGCGGTTTATCTCTGCAATCTGATCCTGCAGTGCATTTGCCTTCTTCGCTAAATCGGAAATCTGCGCCTGCTGGGATGCGTTGATGGCCTTCAATTCGCTGTTTTCTGCTTTCTGTCCGGCCATGGTAAATGTGCCGTAGGTGGCAAAGCCCAAAGCGGCCAGGAAAGCACAGGCACCGATACCGGCACCGATTGCATATTTCTTAAGCTTATCAATCGGAAGGCTGATGCTGCGGATGGTATCCCCATGATGCGGGATGAATTTTATCGTATAGCATCGGTTATCCGGCTGCTTCAGCTCCGGTAATTCCTGAATCACTAAAAATCCCCCTCTATGCACTCCTGTCGCTCACGGCACGACGCAGTGCAGGCTCTGTCGAAATCCAGCCGCTCTTTTCGGCTGACGGCAAAGCAAAACAATATTAAATCCTGTAAAAGCGGCGCATCCGATTACGCCTATCTGTTCATCCGTGAAATCTGTCGCGAGCTTCCGGGCCGTCCTGCCCGATTTCCTTTTCTCTTTCCTTCACATGGAGGGAAGAAGTCCGGCTGCTCGCGTCGCTGTTCCCCTTCCCTGCCCATAGAAAAAAGGTACTTCAGGTCATGCCCTACCAAAAGCAAGACCTGTGTCAGATTATATCACAGGTCGGCATTTTTTCAAATAATACCTTAGGACTAGTCGGACAGGAAAATCCCCAAGCACGCGACCCTTGACAATGTAAAAGCATTACGCACCGGCTGAATCCGGCTCCTGATTTTGCCGAGCCTCCAGTGCGATGAGGTAGCGGCGCAGGGCATCCTGCCAGGCAGGCATACTGCTGATTCCCGCTGACATAAGATTTTTCTTGTCCATCCGGGAGTTCAGCGGCCGTTTGGCTCTGGTGGGATATTCCGCGGTAGAAATCGGCACCACCAGAGTAGGCAGCTTGCTGAGGCGGAATACCTCCATAGCCAGCTCCGCCCAGGAGCAGGTTTCCTCGTTGGTGAGGTGGTAGGTACCGTAATAATCAGTAGATGCCAGGTCAATAATTCTCGGAGCTGCGTCTGCGGTATATGTAGGAGAACCTATCTGGTCTGCCACGACTTTCACCTGCTCGTTTTTTTCAGCAAGGCGAAGCATCGTCTTGATAAAGTTGTTTCCATTAGTACCAAAGACCCAGGAAATTCGCACGATGAAATATCTTTCCAGGGAGGAATGTACTGCAATTTCTCCGGCAAGCTTTGTAGCACCGTAGACATTCTTCGGTCCCTTGGGAGCGTTTACCCCGTAAAATTCTTCACCGTCGCCGGGGAAAACATAGTCGGTGCTGATGTACACAAGCACCGCCCCGATACGGCGGCAGACTCTAGCGATGACAGCAGTTGCTTCTGCATTGATGCGCCATGCTATGTCGGCTTCGTCCTCCGCCTTGTCTACAGCAGTGTAGGCAGCGCAGTGAATGACCACATCGGGAGCTACGGTAGTCAGATATGCTTCGATGCGTTTGTCATCCTCCAGCGGCATATCCTCTCTGGTGGGGGCAATATAGGTAAGCCCACGCCGTTCCAGCTCCCGTACTATATCATAGCCGAGCTGGCCGGTGGCTCCGGTGACTAAATATTTCATAATGTATTAACTCCAATATCTGCAAATCCCTCTAATAGCCTCCCATACGGGGGAGCTATCAAATAGCTGTTGTCACAGCGATACCTTCACAGTCGTCGCTGTGCCGGGGCGAGGCCAGAAGCCGTCCTCCCGGGGCAGGGATATTGTCACCTGCCAGTTTCTTTCCGGATCAAAGTTCTCCGCTTCCATCGGTTCCTGTCCGTCATTTTTGTTTGCGGCGGCCGACTCCTTCTTGTCTACTGAGAGGATTACTCCCGACCTTTCCTTGCCGCCGAGCTTATAGCGGGCGTACATTCCGGGGGTGAGGCTGGCGGCCTTTTCCTCGGTGACCGGTGCTACCAGTACCAGCCGCTCCACATCTCCCACGGCGATAATAGGCTGTCCGGGGCGAACCTCTCCGCCTTCCTGCAGCTCAAGCCGCAGTGCCGTCCCGCCTACGGGGGTGGTTACGGCTGTGGTACCGTGCTGACCGGTAGCCTGAGCCAATACAGCTTTGGCCTGTTCCAGCTGACGACGGGCCTGATTCATTGCGGCTTCGTCCGCCGGTTCGTAGGTAGTCTCGATGACCACCTCACCCCTGCCGCCGCCGTAGGCGGCCTGTGCTCTTTCCAGCTCGGCAGCGGAGATGGCTCCCACCTCGTAGAGGTGCTGCATCTGCGCCAGCTTCTCACTGTCACCGGAGCCGTTCACATACACCGGCTTCTGCACCGGTACGCCCTGCTCCAGAGTCCGGAGATTCTGCTCCATTACCGAGACATTTTTTTCCAGTTCGGCGATTTCTTCTTTGGTGACCTTGACCTTTATCACAGCCACCTTTTCGCCGGCCTTTACCGGCTGACCGTCAGCGACCAGTATCTTCGCTACCGTACCGGCTGTCCGGGACTTCACCGAAAGATAGCTTCCGGTGACTCTGGCATCGTACAGCTCTGTAGTGTTCTTCTCTACGGCAAAGTACCACGCCGTACCGGCTACCGCCGCTCCCATAAGGGCAAGACCGGCAGCACACTTCAGCACGAAGCGGCGGACATTTTGACTAATATCTATTTCTGGCATTTGCTTCCTTAATTTTTGCCAATTTATATCTGAAAAGAAACTATTATGAACGCCGGTGCTCAGCAATCTGCCAGCATGCTTGCGCAGCAGGAGCTTAGCACCGCTGCGTGAATAAATAAGCGAAAGCGAGTTTCTGTCATATATAAATTGGCAATAAGTCTATTCTTTAATTCTCTGAGCTGTGAATAACGTCTGACGAAAACACATTTTCATTCGGCAATCAACACAGCGGCACCGGACTCTGACGGCACAAGCCTGCTTGTCAATCGCCAAGTGTGGTGTTGATTAACGGTTTTCTTACAGACATTATTTCACAGCACTTACATTAAGGAAAGCTGCAGAAAATGAAGATACATTTTCTACAGCCATAATCCAAATCAGTCATTGAAGGGGCATTTTCCTGCCTTCGGACGGAAGTATTCGTCCACAATCTTCACGGCGCAGAGACTTCCGCACATGGAGCAGCCTTCCTCGTCACCGTTGTTCCGGGCGGCTCTTACCTTCCGGGCATGAGCCGGGTCAATGGCTTCGGCAAACTGGCCTTCCCAATCAAGATTGCGGCGAGCTTCTGCCATCCTGTTGTCCCAGGCGATAGCGGAAGGAAGTCCCCTTGCTACATCGGCTGCGTGGGCAGCAATGCGGGCGGTGATGACACCCACATGAACATCCTCCTCGGTAGGCAGAGACAAGTGCTCTGCCGGAGTCACATAGCAGAGGAAGTCGGCACCGGACACTGCGGCAAGAGTACCGCCGATAGCAGCAGTGATATGGTCATAGCCGGGAGCTACATCCGTGACGAGGGGGCCAAGTACATAGAAGGGGGCGTTGTGACAGAGCCGCTTCTGAAGCTTCATGTTGGCGGCAATCTGGTCGAAGGGCATGTGGCCGGGACCCTCTACCATGACCTGAACTCCGGCCCGGCGAGCCCGCTGGGTCAGCTCGCCGAGAGTGATAAGCTCGGTAATCTGTGCGCTGTCGGAAGCATCTGCAATGCATCCGGGGCGAAGGCTGTCGCCGAGGCTCATGGTCACATCGTATTCACGGCAGATGTCAAGGATTTCATCATAGTGCTGGTAGAAGGGATTTTCCTGCTCGTTGTGGAGCATCCAGCCGGTGACGAAGGAGCCGCCGCGGCTGACGATATCCATCCGGCGTCCTTCTGCTGTAAGGCGGTTCAGCGCCTCACGGGTAACACCGCAGTGGATAGTCATGAAGTCGGCGCCGTCCTTTGCCTGCTTCTCCACAGTAGCCAGAATATCCTCGGCCGTCATGTTGACAACCGCTCCATGCTCGTTCTGGGCCAGCACGCAGGCTTCGTACATGGGGACGGTGCCTACCATGATGGTTGAATGCTCGATGATAGCCCGGCGGGACCGGTCAAGCTCGGAGCCGGTGGATAGGTCCATGACCGCATCCGCTCCGGCAGCTACAGCTACATCCAGCTTCTTCAGCTCCGGGGCAATATCCGGATAGCTGTCGCTGGTGCCGATGTTGGCGTTTACCTTTACGGACAGACCCTCGCCCACGCCGCGGGGACGGAGATTTTTGTGATTGACATTGGCACAGATAACAACGGTACCGGCTGCCACCCGCTGACGGATAACCTCCGCTTCTATATGTTCTTCTTCGGCTACGAGCTTCATCTCATCGGTGATTTTGCCCTCGCGAGCCATCTCAAGCTGAGTTGCCATAATATTTCCTCTTTTCCTTAAAAAAGTTTATAGCTGAAAACCGTACTAAATTCTAACATATCGACCCGACGATAGCAAGAAATAACGAAGACTCCGACAGTCTTTCCCTCGCTTTCATAAAGCTTCCATTGTAAGTCAAAAACACTTTGTGCTATACTAAAGCTACTATGAAAATGACGTTTTTTAACAAGAAGGCATTTGCTGCGGCAGCTATAGCCGCCGCTATCACCGGACTCTCCCCGGCAGCCTTCGCCAAAGACAAGGAGCCTGCCGACGACGGAGTATGGTTCGGCGGCGCTGAAGAGTTCTACGAAGACTTTACTCCCGAAGCGCTCAAGCGCAACGAGAAGGAGAAAATCAAGGCGGAAGAACGGGCTAGAAAGGACGCCGAAAAGGCCAGGAAGCGTCGGGAAAAGGACGCCAGAGATGCCATAGAGCGTGACCGCAAAGCGGAGAAACGACGGGCGGAAAACGAGGCCAAGGATGCCCGCCGGGCAGAAAAGGCTCAAAAAAAAACAATGAGCGAGGATAAACCCTCAAAGCAAAAACAAAAGAAAGGACAACCCGGTCAGCTGGAGCCGTCGGACTTCACTTACAAGGGGCTTGCTCTGGGCGACCCCACCACCGTTATGCTGAAGAAAATCGGCGAGCCGGATTTCGACCAGATACGCAATGTACACGGCATACGCGTGCGCTATTACATCTACGGCCGCAAGCTGCAGATAGGCGTCTTTGAGCCTGTGGGAGCTGCTCCCCGGGTAGTGGATATCGTCATCAGGGATGAAGGGTATAAAGGAAGGAACGGAGTCCGCTACGGCTCTACTGCCTATCATGTCTTTCAGACCTACGGCCGCTCTCAGCGTCAGCCTATAGAAAACAAACTCTACTACGCCTTCGAGTCGGATGAGCCTGGTCACAAGCGGCTGCTTCTGGAATATCAGTCCCCGGAAAACATCGTTATCTCCTGGCGGATAACGAGTCTGCCGCTCTCCGATTCAGAGGCTGACCGCCGCTTCGAGGAGTTTGAGCCGGCTCCGGTGGCTAGCGATATAGGGGCGCTGATGATTCGGCGGAAGGAGATCGATACTTCGGATGTGAATATCTCCGGCGGCACGCCTCAGATAAACATCGCTATTGATTAAGTAACTACAACCTCATCCGACCTCGCTATGCTCGGCCACCTTCCCCACGGGGAAAGGTCTTTACCCGCCCCTTTGGGGAGGGGGGACCGGCGAAGCCGACGGGTGAGGTCCAAGACACTATAAAAAAAGGATTTTTCCCCTGAAGGGAGAATAATAAGGAAATGACAAAAAAAATATTATACGGACTTACCTGCATAGCCCTCATACTGGTGGGCTTCTTCGGTACCAACATGGTCATCTCTCACATGAATGGCAGTGGCAGTACCGCAACTGCACAGGCCGGTCCGAAAGGAGAAAAGAAAATGAACCGCATCGCAAAATTCGAGACTACAATGGGCGACTTTGAAATCGAACTGGCTGAGGACAAGGCTCCGAAGACCACCAAGAACTTCATCGACCTGGCAGAAAAGGGCTTCTATGACGGCCTCATCTTCCATCGCGTCATCGAAGGCTTCATGATTCAGGGCGGCTGCCCCAACGGCACCGGTACCGGTGGCCCCGGCTACCACATCGAGGATGAGTTCCACAAGGATCTCCGCCACAGCGGCCCCGGTGTCCTCTCCATGGCCAATGCCGGCCCGAACACCGGCGGCAGCCAGTTCTTCATCACTCTTGACAAGACTCCCTGGCTTGACGGTCATCATGCAGTATTCGGTCATGTAGTCAAGGGCATGGATGTCGTAAAGAAAATCGGCAGCACTCCTACCGATATGCGTGACCGCCCCATCGAGCCGGTAGTAATGAAGAAGGTCACTATCGTCACCCCGGCTGAATAATGGAAGAGCACCACTTCGTCTACATCCTCCGCTGTGCCGATGGTACCTACTACACCGGCTGGACCACCGACCCGGCGAAGCGGCTGAAGGCGCACAATGCCGGCAAAGCCGGAGGAGGGGCCAAGTACACCTCTCCGGAGAGCCGCCGGCCCGTCACTCTCGTCCATCTGGAGGAGTTTGACAACAAGAGCGATGCCCTGCGGCGGGAAATAGCCATAAAGAAGCTCACCCGTCAGCAGAAGGAACAGCTCATCAGCCAAAGCCGCCACCATTGACAGGCGTCAGCTAAAACGATATAATACCTAGATGGATAATCAGGCGCACCGGATAATCTGAGTGCGCCTGTTATTTAGTGAAAAAATAGACGGAACAAAGTAAGGGAGCGTACCAACATGGCGGAACAGAAAATAATCCTCACCGAGGAAGGCCTCAAAAAACTGGAGGAACGCCACGAGTATCTGGTGAGCGTAAAGCGCCGCGAAGTAGCCGAGCGTCTGAAAGAAGCTATCGCCTTGGGCGATCTTTCGGAAAACTCTGAGTACGATGACGCCAAAAACGAACAGTCTGCAGTCGAGACCGAAATCCTCGACCTGATGGCTAAAATCCGCAATGCGGAAATCATCAAAAAAGATGACAGCAAGAAAAATGTCGTCCACATGGGCGATACTGTAATTATTAAAGACATGGACTTCGGCGACGAGATGGAATACACCCTCGTAGGCTCCACTGAGGCAGACCCCACCGAGATGAAGATTTCCAACGAATCCCCGGTAGGTGCCGCCATCCTCGGTCAGAAGGTAGGCAAGACTGTAGAGGTCAGCGCCCCCGCCGGCCTCCTGAAGTACAAAATCGTAAAGATAAAGCAGTAATTCTAAGAATAGGTGAAAAAATTGGCAGAAGAAAAGACAAATTCCCCCGCCCTGAGCGAGCTGCTTCAGGTACGCCGGGATAAGCTGAAGGCTTTTGAAGATATGGGCGTGGCTCCATTTGGCCATCGCTATGAGGTTTCTCACACCAGTGCTCAGGTAAAGGACAGCTTCGATGAGCTGGACTTCGAGGTCAATGGTGAGAACGCTCCTACCGTCACCGTTGCCGGCCGCCTCATGGCTGTCCGCGGCCACGGCAAGGCAGCCTTTGCCGAGCTCATGGATTTGGCCGGTAAAATCCAGATTTACTTCCGCAAGGATGTACTGGGCGATGACAAATATGCTCAGTTCAAGCTGCTGGATATCGGCGATATCATCGGTCTCAAAGGTCAGGCTTTCAAGACCAAGAGCGGTGAAATCACCCTCCGGGTCATGGACTTCGATCTCCTGTCCAAGTCCCTCCGCCCCCTGCCGGAGAAGTATCACGGCATCACCGACAAGGAGGCCCGCTATCGTCAGCGATACGTCGACCTCATCATGAATCCTGAGGTTCGCGACACCTTCATCAAGCGCACCCGCATCGTCAGCGCCATCCGTGAATATCTCGACAACAAGGACTTCCTGGAGGTAGAGACCCCGGTAATGAGCAACATCGCCGGCGGTGCTGCAGCCAAGCCCTTCATCACCTTCCACAATGCGCTGAATATCAGCCTCTATCTCCGCATCGCCACCGAGCTGAACCTGAAGCGTCTCGTAATCGGCGGTCTGGAGCGTGTATATGAAATCGGCCGTATCTTCCGCAACGAAGGCATCGACAACCGTCACAATCCGGAATTTACCTCCATCGAGGTATATCAGGCCTACGCCGATTACACCGACCTGATGGATATAACCAAAGGCATCGTCTGCTTCGCCGCTGAGAAGGTTCTGGGTACCACAAAAATAAACTATCAGGGCGTAGACATCGACCTGGCCAATATCAGGACCATCTCCATGAACGACGCCGTCAAGGAAGCTACCGGCATCGACTTCATGGCCTGCGAAACTGTGGAAGAAGCACGGGCTCTGGCTGACAAGGCCGGTATCCCCTATGAGCAGCGCCACGGCAAGGGCGGCATCCTCAATGCAGCCTTTGAGGAAAAGGTCGAAGGCACTCTCATACAGCCGACCTTCATCACCGGTCATCCCACTGAGATTTCCCCGCTGGCCAAGCGCAACCCGGAGAACCCGGAAATCACCGACCGTTTCGAATTCTTCATCTACGGCCGTGAGCTGGCCAACGGCTTCACCGAGCTGAACGACCCCATCGACCAGCTCCAGCGCTTCGTTGACCAGGCTGCCCAGCGTGAGCAGGGCGATGATGAAGCTCACATGATGGATCGCGACTATGTAACCGCTATGGAATACGGTCTGCCCCCCACGGGCGGTCTCGGTATCGGCATTGACCGGCTGGTCATGCTCCTCACCGACCAGCCTTCCATCCGCGATGTACTTCTCTTCCCTCACATGCGTCCGGAGACTGCAGCTGAGAAGAATGAATAATCACTAACCTCAACACTTTTGCGTGTCCTCCCTGCTTGCAGGGAGGGGGACCATGAGCAGCATGGTGGAGTGTCTGCAGATTTGACTAACCAACCACCGTCTAGCGACGGTCACCCGCCCTTAAAAAGGGCGGACACAACCTATCCGACTTGCTTCGCGAGTCACCTTCCCTAGAAAGAAAAGGGCCTGTGAAAAAATGAATGCTCATTTTTTCACAGGCCCTTCTTTAATGTAAGCAGCTGAGAATGAATTCTGTAAGAAAACCGTTAATCAACATCGGTACTTAGCGACCTGCGAATAAGCATACGAAGCAGGAGATTAGTACCGTTACGTTGATTACCGAGCGCAAGCGTGTTTTCTTCAGATTTTATTCTCAGCTTTTTTTACTCCAATACTTCCTGATAGAAATTCACGCCACCGCGCTGAGAGCGCTTCACCTGATAGAGTGCCTTGTCCGCATTGAGATACAGTGCGTCACGATAGCCCACCGATGAGAACGCCACGCCAACGGAAATGCTGCAGATGGGCAGGCCGTCCATCGGATGCTGCATGGCATCATTTATGGAGTTAAACTTCTCGGCAATCGCCGATTTGTCACTCGTGGTAATGTAGGTCATGATTATGCCGAACTCGTCACCGCCCAGTCTGAATACACTGTCGGAACTGCGGGTTACCCCCAGCAGCAGCTTTGATACCTTCTGAAGTATCTTATCGCCGGTGGCATGACCGTATTTATCATTTATCTGCTTGAAAACATCTACATCCACCAGCACCATAGCCAAATCGTTCGTGTTGTCCCGCAGCATATCGCTGATATCAGCAAAGGAGCCGCGGTTCATCAGACCGGTCAGGAAATCATGCTCCGCCTTGTGCCGCAGCAGCTCCTGATTCGTCATGTTCCGCTCAAAAATGCTGTTGTAGGTACTGGCCAGATAACGGAACTCATAGGCACCGTTCAAATCCAGCATCCGGCCCGCCCGGATATTCTCCATATACTTGTTGAGCGGATTTACCACCAGTACAATGATTGCTCCGAATATCAGCAGGGTCAGGATAAACAGCGCCGTGATGCAGACCTTCTGCTGAAACATATTATCCGTGACCAGGATAGCATTGTGCCGCTGGATATCATTCATTGCCTCCATGACCGTGGTGTATGACAGGGCCAGATTGCGGCGTATCATATCCTTGTGCTGCTGATAGCTGGAATCAAAGAGCATTGCCCTCGCCTTCCAGATTTTCGCATCTGCCGGCAGCGCCGCATCCTCTGCCGTGAGCTTCGTATCCTGCAGCTCAGCCGGGAAGCTGTCTATCCTGTAGCCAACGGCTTCAACAATGAGGCGCATGGCATAGTACTCCGTATCCATCAATTCATTGGAATACCGGATTGCCTTGTTGAAATAGGTGAAGGTATCTGTTCCCACCGGACGGGTCTTGAGATTTTCCAATGCCCGCTCGCGGCGGCGCCGCACCTTCGCCTCCCGGAAATAATTATCCGCATAGATTCTGTTCAGCTCGATGGAAAACATTCTCACCTGCTCGGTCAGGTAATCGGATGCCTCATTGACACTCCGGGCATCATCGCTGGCCGCAAAATACTCCGTGGTGGAAGTACTCAGATTCGTATAATTTGACTGAAGCTGCACGGACTTCAGCATCAGCAGTACATATATCACCGCTGAAATCATCATCATTACGATGCAGACATTCTTTATCTTCAGGCCGTTCGTCCCCACAGAATGAGGCAGGCCGTATCCCTGGCTATCGGTGCGCCGCCGTTTCGGATGATTTTCCTTATCCGCCGTAATCAGCCCCTTCCCGTCAATTTTCCGCAAGTCTATCTTCCATAAATCTAAAGTACACCGACATATACTCTTCAGTATACTATATACCCCTTGTACTGTCCACAAAAAGCCGCTTCCCGACACTTCGCCGCAGCAGCCTCAGAATC
>JAFNYY010000116.1 GCA_017383125.1 Schwartzia sp. (in: firmicutes) | reverse complement strand
CTTAAAATATTCTATTGGGAGTATATCGTCGCCACCCACGAGATGCGACCCTGCGCCCGCTGTATGAGGGAGCTTGGCCTGCCCGCTCTGGTGACAAATTATCCGGAGAGTCTGATACAGGCAGGAATTTTCCCGCCGGAGGCGGCTGAACAGTACCGCGAGTGGCACCATCAGATAGATGCCGGAGTCCCTAGGCTGGAGGCGGTACTGCCCCTCACGAAGGATAGCCTTCCCTATCGTATCCGCTATACTACTGAGTTTGATGAGTACGGTCATCCGGTACGAGCCTACGGTTCGGCAGCACCGGAGCCAATCGACTCACATTCTTTACTGAAGACAGATGAATAATGGACAAAAAAAGACTGCTTCTCAGCAGTCTTTTTTATGTCCATTATCTAATCCGGCAGATGGCAAGATTTATATGCTTTTGCCACCTTTCATGCTGGGAGAAACAGTTGGGCCGGGAGCTGCCGCTCTTGATGACGGGCGTTCTTCCTCAGCGTCATCCTCCTCAGAGGTCTTCTTCTCCTCTGTTTCATCGGCTGATTTGCTCCGTTCCTCGGTATCCCTCGCCTCAGAGTTTCGTTCTTCCGCGTCCTCGCGTTCACGGGTCCCGGATGCAGTTTCAGTTCGTTCCTCGTCTTCGTCCCTTATCACAGGGGCCTTGGACTTGGATTTCTTTTTCCGCTCACTGCGGCCTTCGCTCTTTGCAGATTCCTTCTTCTGCGCCCTGTCAGTCTTCACAGATTTACCGGACCTCACAGAAGCGGTATCGTCATCATCCACCGATACCCTGTCACGGATGTCAGCCGGCAGGGATGCCGCGTACTCGGAGGCGTCATTTTCCATTGCCCGTTTGGCTGCGCCGGTCATGGGAACACCCAGCACATCGGCTACCATTTCACGGGTTGTGTAGATACTGGGTACCCAATAGTTCAATCCATCCTCCGGATTGTCGTACGGCTCACCGGGAATCATCTCGGCTTTCAGTCCCTGTCCTCTTGCCTCCTTAAGGGCACCTGCCAGTTCCAGAAGCTGACGGAGAGACATATCCGTTTCGATGTTTTTGTATACTACAGAGGCAATCTCCGGCAGGTCGGTGATAATGCCGGGGCTCGTGACCTTCTCCATGACCGCTTTGACGAATTTCTGCTGGCGGGCAATGCGTCCGATATCACCCTCTTCATCACGGTAGCGGACATAGCCGATGGCCTGCTTTCCGTTGAGATGCTGATAGCCGGGGTACAGGTCAATGACCAGGCCGCCGTCATCATCCCAGGGGTCCTCGTACTCCATGCGCATTTCTACATCGATATCTATGCCGCCGATAGCGTCAATGACCTTTTTGAATGCCCGGTTGTTAATCATAACATAGTGGTCAATCGGTGTACCGAGGAAATCTTCCACGGTGCTCTGAGCCAGCTTTCGGCCGCCAAGCATGAAGGCTGCATTGATTTTTTCGTAGCCGTAGCCGTCAATATGCACTCTGGTATCTCTCGGCACGGAGAGGAGAGATGCCTGCTTTTTCTTCGGGTCGACTGCCGCCACCATCATAGTGTCGGAGCGGCCCACATCGTCCTCGCGGGTATCGACACCCATGATGAGGATTGTGGCTTTGTCCTTTGCTACCAGCAGCTCCTGCTTCTTCAGACGACCGCCGACGCGGCTGTCAGAGTCCCCCTTATCCAGCAGGGAGCTGCTGAAAAGGAAGCCGGCCAGGGCTCCCATGGCTATCATCAGGAGCACTGCGATGATAATAAATCCCCGTCTGCCGGATTTTCTGACATGCCGGGGACGTCGGGTTGGCGTGCCTTTTTTATCTCTGTTCGCTCCTATATGCGTCCTGTTTTTATTCAAAAGTATTTTCCTTCCTTATAAATAAGCCTATTCTGTGTCTGCCTACCACTTTGCCGGAATGAGGCTGCTGTAACCGGTGACAAACATAGTCGCAACCGCATTCACCATCAGCCGCCCCTCACCGTCGTATATATCAGCGGTGAGATTCACTACCCGCCGGCCGGCATGAGTCACCTGACAAACGCAGGTGGCTGTGTCTCCCGGCACAATGTTACGGCTGAAGTTCACGGTCATGCTCTGGGTGACAATAAAGCGTCCCGTACTCATGGCCGCCACGCCGGCTGCTGTATTGGCCAGAGTGTAGAGAGCTCCGCCGTGGACATGTCCGGTGAGGTTTGCGTGTATTTCCGCACTTATCGGCAGCCGTAGCTTCGCCTTGCCATAGCTTACTTCATCAATAATTATTCCCACATACTGTGTGAAGTGGTTGCCATCGAAGATTTCCCGAAGGATTTTCAGAGCCTTCTCATCGGTCATTCCGACTTCATCATTGGAAACAGGCTCACTGAGACAGGGATATTTATCAAGAGTATTTTCCCCTGCTTTATTCTGACTTTCGGCCATATTTTACGCCTCGCTTCTGAATTTTCGATAAAATCCTTGTTGTTATTGTATCACAAATAATTTACTAATATAAAGATTTTTCACTTTTCTGAAAACAATCTAAAAAACTTCATAAAAACGATTGACCGAATGAGTCCTTTTGTGTTAGAGTATACAACATCACATTTTATGTAAAGTTGTAAACTTTACTATGGAGGTTTTTTAATGTCAGGGTTCAAAAAAATGATGAACGCTCTAGCAGGACTGGAAAAGCTTATTCTCGTCCTCACCACTGCGGTCACCCTGGTGCTGGTCTTCGGCAATGTTATCACCCGTAAGGTACCGGCGCTGGGCATCCGTCTCGCCTTTACGGAGGAGCTGGTTATCGCTCTCTTCGTACTCATCTCCCTTCTCGCCTCGGCTCTCTGCTGCCGCGACAACAGCCACATCAGTCTGGCTCTCCTGTCCCAGCACGCCGGTGAGGGTGCCAAGAAGACGCTGAAGCTGGTCACCACTGCTGTCTGCGCCGTCTACTGTGCTCTCCTCACTCAGCAGGGCTACATCTACATGATGGCTCAGCTGGAGGGCGGTGTCCGCACCTATGTACTCCATTGGCCCGAGTGGATTTTCTGCTCCTTCGTACCTATCTGCGGCATCTGCATGATTCTGCACCTCATCGAGGCCTGCCTTGACTTCAACTGCGATGAAAAGGAGGAAGCATAATGATAACCGGCATTCTCTTTATCTCCTTCTTCATCCTTCTTTTCCTTGATATTCCTATCGCTATCTGCCTTGGTGCTTCCTCGGCTCTGGCTATTTTGGCCTCCGGCCAGTCCCTGCTGGTAATCGCCACCAATACCTATTCGGGTATCAGCAAGTTCCTGCTGTTGGCGATCCCCTTCTTCATCCTCTCCGGCAACATCATGGCGAAGGCCGGTATCTCTACCCGCCTCGTCAAATTCGTTGACAGCCTGATTGGTCACAAGAAGGGCGGCATCGCTATCGTCTGCGTTATCGTTGCCTGCTTCTTCGGTGCCATCTCCGGTTCCGGTCCGGCTACGGTTGCCGCTCTCGGTGCCGTCCTCATCCCGGCGATGATTGACGCGGGCTTCTCCGCTCCCTTCGCCAGCGCATTGATGGCTACTGCCAGCTCTGTCGCTATCGTAATCCCTCCTTCTATTGCCTACATTGTTTATGCATCCATCACCGGCGCTTCCGTCGGCGATATGTTCATGGCCGGTATTATCCCGGGCATCCTCGTCGGTGCTGCCCTTATCCTCGTAGTAATGTATGAGGTAAAGAAGCACAATATCCCTGCTTCCCGTGAGGAGGCCACCTCTGAGGAGCGTGCCGCTGCCTTCAAGGATGCCTTCTGGGCCTTCCTTATGCCGGTCATCATCCTCGGCGGTATCTACGGCGGTATTTTCACCCCGACCGAGGCTGCTGCAGTAGCCGTCGTCTACGGCCTCTTCGTCGGCATGTTCATCTACAAGGAAATCAAGGTCAGCGACCTCTATGACCTCATCGTAGACAGTGCCAAGACCACCGGCTCCATCATGCTGATCATCGGCTCTGCTTCCCTCTTCAGCTATGTCTGCACCGTATTCGGCATCTCCGATGCCGCTGAGAATCTCCTGCTGGGCATGAGTACCAATCAGGTAGTATTCCTCCTCATCTGCAATGTCATCTTCCTCATCGCCGGCTGCTTCATTGACGCCAATAGCGCCATGTACATCTTCGTACCCATCATGCTGCCGGTCTGCCAAGCTCTCGACTACAGTGTCGTCGCCTTCGGTATCCTCGCTACTGTAAACCTCGCTATCGGTCAGGTAACTCCGCCGGTCGGCGTAAACCTCTTCGTAGCTGTCGGTCTGAAGATCCGCGAAAGCATCAAGGTCACCATGCCGGAAATCAGCCGCACCGTAATGCCCATGGTCATCAGCTGCCTCGTGGTCCTCGGTGTAGTAACCTACATCCCACAGGTATCTCTCCTGGCTATCGGCGGCAAGGACAGCACTCAGAACGGTCCGAAGATTGTCCGCGGTACCATCAGCGCCGAGAACACCATCGAAGCATACGACAATGAAACCTACGACCCCAAGAAGGATGCCGTGAAGTACAATGGTCCTGAGTTCGCTCAGCAGACCTGGCATTTCGCCTGCTCCACCGGTAACGCTTCCACCTGGGCAAAGGCCGGCCGCTACTTCGGCGCACTCATGGCGGAGACCTCCGGCGGCAAGGTCGTCGTAAAGGTCGACGGCGCAGCCGATGCCCTCACCAACGGCAACCAGAAGGGCGGTATCTCCGCACTTATCGACGGCTCCGTTGTCCAGATTTCCATGCATTCCAACCTGATTTATTCCGCTTTCGACCAGCGCTTCAATGTTATCTCCCTGCCGTACATCTACAAGGACTACGCCGATGTTGACCGCAAGTTCGACGGCGCCGGCGGCGACCAGATGAAGAAAATCCTCAAAGACATGGGCCTCCACTGCTTCGGTATCGCCGAGAACGGCTTCCGTCAGCTGACCACCAGCAAGAAGCCGGTCAAGAGCGTCGCCGACATGAAGCAGCAGAAAATCCGCGTAGCCGGTTCCAACCTCCTCATGAAGAGCTATGAGAAGTGGGGCGCCGATGCTACCAACATGAACTGGGGCGAAACCTACACCGCTCTCCAGCAGGGCACCGTAGAGGGTCAGGAAAATCCGCTGCCCGCTATCGCCTCCGCTTCCGTACAGGATGTACAGGGCAACATTTCCCTCTGGAACGCTTACTATGACTGCCTGTTCTTCGCCATGAATCAGGGTGTCTTCGACAAACTTACTCCGGAGCAGCAGAAGGTCGTAGAGGAGAATGCCATGAAGGCGGTCAAGTACCAGCGCGCTATCAACCGCTATGAGTGCGATCTCCTCATCAAGAACTGGAAGGAAAAGAAAGTCATCAACGTCATCGAGACAAAGGATATCGACACCGCCGGCTTCAAGGCAGCTACTGCTGATGTAGCCGAGTGGTATGTAGGCCGACTGGTAGAGCTGGGCAACAG
>JAFNYY010000115.1 GCA_017383125.1 Schwartzia sp. (in: firmicutes) | reverse complement strand
CCGGTCTGCTGGCTTCTCTCCTGACGGACAATGAGGGTGCCTCAGCCGTATTCAGGGGCAGTATCGTCACCTACTCCAACGAGGCCAAGGAAGCCGCCGGAGTATCTCCCTTTGTCATCCAGGAGTACGGAGTCTACTCACCGGAGTGTGCCAGAGAGATGGCGGCCGCCGCACAGGAGACATACTGTGCCGAGGTAGCCGTGGCTATCACCGGCACCACCGGCAATGTGGATCCCAACAACGGAGACAGTGTAGAGGGTGAGGCCTGCTACTGCATTATCATCGGCGGCGATATATACGATTACCGTATCAAGGCTGATGTGAGGGGCATGACCCGCAGGGAGATAAAGGAATACTACGCCAGGGATGTGTATGAGAAGCTTTCGGCGCTGCTGTGAAAATATCAGCATTGGAATTACTTGATATATACGAAGATTTGAAATATACAGCTCCGCTACCAGTGCTGACTCAAAACAGGACGAACTGTTTTATGAGGAAGAAGAGGTAAGGGGAGCTTAAGGTAAAAACGGCTGCGGGAGGATTGCTCATTCCCGCAGCCGTTTTCCGTAGATATTATTCAGTTTTACTTCTCCATTCCGCAGGGGTAGAGATTGTCACTGGCCAGCTTTTCCTTGTAGACGCTCTCGTAGAAGCGATAGCCGCCGGAGAAGTTGTAGCTGTCGAAGCCGTTTTCCGATAGTATACGGCAGGCAATGTAGCTTCGGAGGCCGCTGTGGCACATGACATAGACCGGCCGGGCCTTATCCACCTCAGACAGCCGCTCCCGCAGCTCGTCCAGCGGTATATTGATGTATCCGTCGGCGTGACCTCGGCCGTATTCCTCCCTTGTCCTCGTGTCCAGGAGGGTTACGCTGCCGTCCCGGGGCAGGGTGTCCACATCCTCGGCATGGTACTGCTTCATGAGTCCGTTGCTGATGTTTTCTATCATGAAGCCGGCCATGTTCACCGGATCCTTGGCTGATGAATAGGGTGGAGCATAGGCAAGGTCAAGATTTTTCAGCTTGTGGGCCTGCATGCCTGCCTGTATGGCGGTGGCTATTACATCAATCCGCTTGTCTGCGCCTTCGGCACCGATGATCTGCGCTCCCAGAATGCGGAGGCTCCCCCGCTCAAAGACGACCTTCATGGTCAGGGCCTTTGCTCCGGGGTAATATCCGGCGTGGGACATGGGGCCGAGGACCACGCTCTCGCAGTCTATTCCGGCGGCCTTTGCTGCTCGCTCCGTCAGTCCCGTGGAGGCGGCGGTCAAATCGAAAAGCTTGATTACCGAGGAGCCGAGGCTGCCGATGTAGGTGCTGTCGATACCGCAGATATTGTCGGCGGCAATCCGTCCCTGCTTATTGGCGGGGCCGGCGAGAGAAATGAGGGCGTCGGCGCCGGTGACGAAGTGCTTCACCTGCACCGCATCGCCTACGGCGTAAATATCCTCGTCAGAGGTCATCATGTGGTCATCCGTGTATATGCTGCCCCGGATGCCTGTCCGGAGTCCCGCATCCTTCGCAAGGGAGGAGTCGGGGGCGACACCGGCTGCCATTATTACCATGTCGGCGGTCAGGGCGGTATCGTTCTTCAGCAGGGTGGCGATTTTACCGTCCCTGTCCTCAAAGCCGGCTGCTCCGGTATTCAGCCGGAGGGAGATGCCGGCCTGCCGCAGCCGGTTGTGGATGAAGGAAGCCATATCGGAGTCAAAGGTGGTCATAAGCTGACTCTGCATCTCCAGAATGGTGACGGCAATTCCCTTCTCCACAAGATTTTCCGCCATCTCCAGACCGATGAAGCCGCCGCCGATGACCACGGCGCTCTTTGGCTGACTGGCGGTGATGAAATCGTGAATCCTGAAGGTATCCTCTACGGTACGGAGGGTGAAAATTCTGGGATCGTCAATGCCGGGAAGAGGCGGCAGGACGGCCCTTGCTCCGGGTGAGAGTATCAGCTTGTCGTAAGGCTCGTCCCATTCCTCTCCGGTGGTCAGGTCTTTGACGGTGACGGTTTTGGCGTGACGGTTGACGGACAGGACTTCCGTATGCACCCTTACCGTGATGTGAAATCTCGTCCAGAAGCTTTCGGGAGTTTTCAGCAGCAGCTCGCCCTTGTCCTGAATCACTCCGCCTATGTAGTAGGGGAGGCCGCAGTTGGCATAGGAAACGAAGCCGGTCTTTTCAAAGATTAGGATCTCCGCCTTTTCATCCAGTCTTCTGAGCCTTGCCGCAGCACTGGCTCCACCGGCTACGCCGCCGACGATTACAACTTTCATGATTTACACCTCCTAATTATTCAGGTAAAAATTTTGCCGCCGGAAACGATTCAGGATGACACAGCCGTAAAGGGTGCGTAAATGAATCGTCCCCGGTGACACACTTAGTATCCAAGCACATCGTGGATAGTTTTGATGACCTCTTTGATGTTGAAGGGCTTTGACAGGTGACCGTTCATGCCGGCTTCCTTCGCCAGCCACTTGTCCTCGTTGAAGGCGTTGGCGGTCATGGCGATGATTGGTATGTTGGCGTTGGGGTTGTTCTTCAGCTTACGGATGGCACCGGTGGCGGTGTAGCCGTCCATAATCGGCATCTGGACATCCATGAGGATGACATCGTACTGACCTGCCGGAGCAGTACTCATCTTCTCTACGGCGATGGATCCGTCCTCTACGGTGTCTACCTCGGCACCTGCCCCGGTCAGAAGCTCATGGGCGATTTCCATGTTCAGCTCGTTGTCCTCGGCCAGCAGGATTCGGATGCCGTCCAGATTGCTGACATTTTCGCTGCTGCTTTGGACATAGCTGCTGGTGTCGGTGATGCCGTCGGCCTTCAGGAAGGTAAGCTCGATAAGGAACTCCGTCCCGACTCCCTTTTCACTGGTGACGGTGATATCGCCGCCCATCATGGTTACCAGATTTTTCGTGATGGTCATGCCCAGACCGGTACCCTGGATACCGCTGACGGTAGAGGTTTTTTCCCGGGAGAAGGGCTCGAATATTTTGCGGAGAAATTCCTGACTCATGCCGATGCCGCTGTCCCTGATGCGGAATTCGTAGGTGGCGTGCTCGTAGCTGGGGCAGGGAACCTGTGTGACGGAGAGGCTTATGCTTCCGTACTCCGGCGTGTACTTTATGGAGTTGGTGAGGCAGTTCAGAAGTATCTTGTTCAGGCGGAGGCGGTCGCAGCAGATGAGCTGGTTCTGCATATTGTTCGTTTCGTAGCTGAAGTGGAGCCGCTTCCTGACTACCTCGGTCTGGATGAGTGACCGCAAATCGTCCATCAGCTCCGGCAGGGATTCCTTCGCTTCCTGCAGAGTGACACGGCCTGCCTCGATGCGGCTCATGTCAAGTACATCGTTGATAAGGTCCAGCAGGTGATTAGAGCTGGACTGTATCTTGCTCAGGTAGTCGGCTACCTTTTCGTCCTCGCCAAGATGGGAAATGGCGAGGGAGGTGTAGCCGATGATGGCGTTCATGGGGGTGCGGATATCGTGGCTCATGCTGTTGAGGAATGCGGTCTTGGCCCGGTTGGCATGCTCTGCCCGGGTCAGGGCGTCCTGAATGAGCCGCTGCTGATTTTCTTCCTGCTCGGCCAGCTGGAGACGGTGCTTGGTGATATCGTGATGATAGCCGCGCATGAGCTTGCCGGGTCCGGGATAGCTTGGGTCCATGACGGCACCGGCGCGGAAGTAGAGAGTACCCTTGGAGGGATGCTCGTAGGCGTAGTATATTTCTGTCTGTATGCCCCGTTCCACTTTTATGGCAAATTCGTTGAGAGCAGACAGGTCTTCCTTGGAAATATGACTGAAGAGCTGACGGGCGGATTCCTCGGGAGAAGCGTCGGGGGAGATACCCAGCATCTGCACCATCGTGGCATCGGCATACAGCCGCGGTGCGCCGTCGCCGCGGATAAGGTTCCAGAGACCCATCTTAGTGCCGGCGAGGGTGTCCAGCATCTGACCGTACAGCTGTGAAATTTTTGTGCTGGCCGTAATATCAATGATGCTTCGCTGAATGACCGGTTCCTTCAGGGTTGGCAGACTTATCAGCTGGGCGGTGCCGTAGCAGACGCGGGTTTCGCCGTTCGGATGGCGGACACGATACTCGTAGGAGACCTTGTCGCCCTCCTTCTCCAGGCGGTTTATCAGCTGCTGCATGACGAGGGCATCGGCCTTGTTGACGGTTCTCGTTATGCCGGTAAATCTGGTGCTGAGTAAATCCTGCAGGGAGGAGAAGCCGAGGATTTCCAAAGCGAATTCGTTTATATAGATTATGCGATTGGTGTCCCGTGTGTACTGGATGATACCGCAGGAGACCGCCGAGAGGAATCTGTCCATATCCTCCTTGTAGCGGTTCAGCTGCCTCAGAGTCCGCTTGTGGGCCATCTGATGCTCATAAAGCTCACGGATATTGCGGAAGGTGACATAGACTCTGATGGTATCGCCGTGCTCGTCGATTTCCGGGGTCATGACATACTGCATTACCCGGAATTCACCGGCGACCTCCCAGGGGCGGCAGGTGTAGACATGGGTCTGCTTCAGCTTCTGCAGTCCCGCCGGGCTGAAGTCACGGAGTATTACCGTGGTATCTCCCAGGTGAGTGTATTCCTCCGCAAGCTTGCGGATTTCATCCTGAGTCAGCAGCCTGCCGGTCCAGGAGGGGTTAAGCTTGTCCAGTATTATCCTTGCACAGCCGCTGAGAGTATCAAATATCAATACGGCGTCATCGTAGAATGTTGTATTTTCAAGCAGGTACTGATTGTAGCTGGTAGGCTGCATCTGCTGCGGTATTCTTTCAATGCTCATAGGAGAACTCTCTTTTCTTAATGAAGGTCTGCCAATAATAAAGATAATTTTCCACACATAATTGTAGTACCTTGAGAGCCGTGAGTCAATTTATCTTTCATTTATAGTGTTATTATCCTGCGAGGGCCGGCAGGAGGAGCCTTTTTCCCCCTGAGATTGCGGCAGGGAAGGATTTTTGATAAACTATAATATTATGTCGTTGTGAGGGATGCCATTCCTGCAGGGGTGCCTGCAGGCAATCCGAGTAAAGGCTGCTGACTATCGGACAACTGAAAGCCTCCCCTGAAAGGGGAGGTGCTGAGCGTAGCGAGGTCGGAGGTGACATCTAATCGGTCTCAAAGCCTCCCCTGAAAGGGGAGGTGGCCGAGCGTAGCGAGGTCGGAGGTGACATCTAATCGGTCTCAGAGCCTCCCCTGAAAGGGGAGGTGGCTGAGCGTAGCGAGGTCGGAGGGGTTAATAAGACAGATTTAATTGATAGAACCCCCTCAGTCGGCTTCGCCGCCAGCTCCCCTTTCAGGGGAGCCATCTATACTGATTAGTTGTTACCTCAGTCGGCTTCGCCGCCAGCTCCCCTGAAAGGGGAGCAATCTATATCGATTATATGTTACCGATTATATGTTATATGATAAGGAGAAGTAAAAATGAGCATACTGAATGTTGAGCATGTATCCCACGGCTTCGGCGCCAGAACCATCTTTGAAGACGCCACCTTCCGTCTGGTGAAGGGCGAGCATGTTGCCCTCGTAGGTGCCAACGGTGAAGGTAAGAGTACCTTCCTGTCCATCATCACCGGCCGCCTGCAGCCGGATGAGGGCAAGATTGAGTGGGCTCGCCGCATCAAGGTCGGCTATCTTGATCAGCACAGCGTACTGAAGAAGGGTCAGACCATCCGCGATGTACTTCGCACCGCCTTTGACGATATGTACAAGCTGGAGCAGGAAATGATTGCCGCCTATGACAGGATGGCGGAGCTTGACGAAAACGATCCGGAAATGGTCAAGCTCCTTGAGGATGTAGGCGAGATTCAGGACATCCTCGACGGCGGCTCCTTCTACTCCCTCGATGCCCGCATTGAGGAGGTAGCCGGCGGTCTCGGACTGCGGGACATCGGTCTTGACCGCCCTGTAGATGAGCTTTCCGGCGGCCAGCGCACCAAGGTACTGCTGACGAAGCTTCTCCTTGAGACACCCACCATCCTCATCCTCGATGAGCCTACCAACTACCTGGATGTGGAGCATATCAACTGGCTCAAGAACTATCTGAACAACTACGAAAACGCCTTCATTCTCGTCAGCCACGATATACCCTTCCTGAAGGCCGTCACCAATGTCATCTATCATGTGGAGAATGCCAAGCTTACCCGATACAGCGTAGGCTACGAAAAATTCCTTGAAATGGTAGAGATTAAGCGCCGTCAGGAGGACGCTGCCTATGAGCGTCAGCAGGCGGAGATAAAGCGGGCCGAGGACTTCATCGCCCGCAATAAGGCCCGGGTGGCTACCCGCGGCATGGCAAACTCCCGTCAGAAAATGCTTGACCGCATGGAAGTACTGGAGAAGCGCACCGAGAAGCCGAAGCCTCACTTCAAATTCCACGAGGACCGCACTCCCTCCCGGGTAGTCATCGACGCCCGTGACCTTGTCATTGGCTACGATGAGCCGTTGACGGCACCGCTGAAGCTTCAGCTTGAGCGGGGCAAGAAGGTAGCGGTCTGCGGTGTAAACGGCCTCGGCAAAACCACCATGCTCAAGACCTTCCTTGGGAAGATAAAGGCCGTTGCCGGCGAGGTAGAGCTGGGAGATTTCGTATCCATCGGCTACTTCGAGCAGGAGACAAGCCGTGACAACAGCAATACTGCCCTTGAGGAATTCTGGCATGCCTATCCGGGCATGACCAACTTCGAGGTCAGAGCGGCTCTGGCAGCCTGCGGTCTCACCACCGAGCATATCGAGAGCCACATGTCCGTCCTCTCCGGCGGCGAGGCAGCCAAGGTCCGTCTGGCCATCGCCATGCAGGCCCCCTGCAATCTTCTCGTTCTGGACGAGCCTACCAACCATCTTGATGTGGATGCCAAGGACGAGCTGCGCCGGGCCCTCATGGAGTACAAGGGAGCCGTGCTGCTGGTATCCCATGAGCCGGAGTTCTACGAGGACTGGGTGGACGATGTGTGGAATATCGAGAAGTGGACCACCAAGGTCATCTGAGAAATTTGACCACTGAATAAACTGAATAGCTGACCAAGGGATATAGTCCCTTAAAATTTCGATTGCCCAGGCTCTATATTGAGGAAGAGCCGGCTTTGCCGTCTCAAAAGCCTCCCCTCCAGGGGAGGTGGCACGAAGTGCCGGAGGGGTAAAATGCAACTAACTATAAAACCAATCGCCCGTATCCGTACCGACTTTCCCACGAAGTTCGGCATACCCCGTCAGAGCGGCGTGGTGAAGGAGCTGAAAGGGCGAATCGTCTTCGAGCCGGAGTACCGCAACGAGGATATGCTCCGGGGTATCGAGGGCTTCACTCACCTGTGGCTTATATGGATGTTCTCGGAGAATGTGCGGAGCAAATGGACACCTACGGTGCGGCCGCCAATCCTCGGCGGCAACACCCGCATCGGAGTACTGGCCACCCGTTCCCCCTTCCGTCCCAATCCCCTCGGTCTCTCCTGCGTGGAGCTCGCCGGTGTGGAGCGGCGGGCAGATGAGGGAACAGTCCTGCTGGTCAGAGGAGCCGACCTGATGGACGGCACCCCCATATTTGACATCAAGCCATACCTTGCCTATGTGGACAGCCACCCGGAGGCTACCGAGGGATTCCGTACCGTGGGCTGGTCCATGCTGTCCGTAGACCTTCCACCGGAGCTTCTGGAGCTGGTGCCGGCGGCAGACCGGGACGCCCTGCTGAGTGTACTGGCCAATGATCCGCGCCCTTCATATCACAATGACCCGGAGCGGATATACGGCATGAGCTTCGGCAGTCGGGAGATAAAATTCCGGGTTGCTGATGGCATTCTAAAGGTTACAGCGGTGGAAAACCCCGTGAAATAAGAAGCTAACCAATCATTTTTCCAACTATTTTGTGGAAAAGTGTATAAATTTTGTGGAAAAGACTGTGGATAAACGGCATTTTCTGCTGTAAATCGGTGAATAAATCGGGAAAACAGGAGGTGAAAAAGGACGGAGCAGACATTTTCCTTTCGCCAGCGGCTCAAGACCTTCATCGTGGTCATGCTGCCGGTGCTTATTACCAACATTGCCATTATGAGCGTTCACATGTCGGATACGATGATGACCGGTCATGTGAACAGCGTAGAGCTGGCCGGTGTATCGGTCGCGGGAAATATCTATATGCCCCTGTTCGTCACCTGTATGGGCATCGTCTCCGGCCTGTCACCGGTGATTGCCCAGCTCTACGGTAAGGGCGACAATGACGAGATACGGCGGGTGGTGCGTCAGAGCTTTTACTGGGCGCTGCTTCTGGGAGCCTGCGGCAGTATCCTCATTTATTTCGGTGTACCGCCATTGCTGGACAGACTGGGTCTGGAGGCGCGGGTCCGGACCGTGGCAATCGCCTACAGTCGGGTCATGATGCTCTGCCTGCCGGTGTCTATGCTGGTGGTAGCCATGAAGGAGTATATGAACGCCCTCGGCTGCACCCGGATAACTATGCTGATTACGGGTCTCACCGCTCCGCTGAATATTGTCTTTAACTACATTTTTATCTTCGGCTGGGGGCCTATGGAGGCTATGGGCGGCGTTGGTGCAGCCTACGGCACTCTGGCAGCCTTCTGCACCGGATTGATAATCAATGTGGCAGTTGTGCGGTGGATGACGCCCTTTACGGACTACCGCATATTTGACGGTCTGCCGAAGCCTCAGCCAGGGGAATGGCCTCAGGCGCTGAAAATCGGCTTTCCCATCGGACTTGCCATGCTGTCGGAGACGAGCATATTCGGTGCCATGGGATTATTCATCGCCACCTACGGCACCCTTATCGTGGGCGCCAGTCAGGCAGCCTTCAGCGTGACCTCTATGCTTTATGCGGTCCCCATGTCCTGCAGCATCGCTCTCACCATACTGGTAGGCTTTGAGCTGGGAGCCGGACGGCCTCACGACGCCGTCTCGTATATAAGGATAGGTCAGCGGGTGAGCCTGCTGGCGGCGGTGCTGCTCATCGGCACTGTCCTGGTGCTTCGCTATGAGGTGGCGGCCCTCTTTACCTCAGAGCCGGAGCTTTTGAGCCTCATAGCCGGCTTCGTCACCTACGCCGCCCTGATGAATGCCGCCGATGCGCTCAATGCACCGCTGCAGGGAGCGCTGCGAGGCTACAAGGATGTGAAGCCGGTACTGCTGCTGTCCATCATCAGCTTCTGGGTGGTGGGACTGCCTCTCGGCTGGATGCTGGCCGAGATAGCCGGACAGGGCGCCTACGGTTATTGGCAGGGAGTCATCACCGGCCTCTTTGTTGGCTTCGCCCTGCTGGCTTGCAGGATTAAAAAGGTGAGGGCAAAGTATCAGTAAACAGAGAAATAAAAATGGAGCTGCGTGAGCAGCTCCTTTTTTGATGAGATTTTGTGTCAACGAGAACCGTCCCCGGTGACACAAGAACCGTCCCCGGTGACACATGATGAGATTTTGTGTCAACGAGAACCGTCCCCGGTGACACAATGTCAACGAGAACCGTCCCCGGTGACACAAACAAACCTCACCCACCGGCTTCGCCGGTCCCCCCTCTCCAAAGGAGAGGGTCAGACCTTCCCCTCTGGGGAAGGTGGCAGCCGAAGGCTGACGGATGAGGTAAAAAACGGCAGAGGATTAGCATTATCCTCTGCCGTTCTATTATTTATCCAATAACTGTAAAGACTGTCGTGTGTTCGACCGCCTTAGTTGGTACCCTTCTTGAAGGCCTCCACCTGAGCCAGAGCCTTGCCGCTCTTAATCATTTCCCTGGCGATTTCGATGCCCTGAGCGATGCTTTCAGCCTTGCCGCCTACATAGAGGGCAGCAGCTGCGTTGAGCAGTACGATATCGGTTTTGGGACCGGCTGCACCGTTGAGGATGTCGAGAGTTACCTGAGCGTTCTCCTGAGGAGTGCCGCCGACGATGTCGTCCTTGGTGCAGCGGGTGAAGCCGAATTCCTCCGGAGTGATGGTGTAGTTCTTTATCCAGCCGTCCTTGAACTCGCATACGCTGGTAGGCGCGCTCATGGAGATTTCGTCGAGGCAGTCCTGACCGTAGACGACCATGCCGCGCCTGATGCCCAGATCCATCATTACCTGGGCCAGCGGCTGCAGGAGATACTCGTCATAGACACCCAGCAGCATATAGTCCGGGTGAGAGGGGTTGGTGAGAGGTCCGAGGATGTTGAATACGGTGCGGATACCCAGCTCCTTGCGGATGGGGCCGACATATTTCATGGAGCCGTGATACTTCTGAGCAAACATGAAGCAAAGGCCGATGTCCTTCAGGAGCTGAGTGCATTTCTCCGGGGCGATGTCGATGTTTACGCCGAGAGCTTCGAGGCAGTCGGCAGCACCAGAATTGGAGGAGGCAGCCCGGTTGCCGTGCTTGGCGACCTTCACGCCGGCGGCGGAGATGATGAAGGCTGCAGTGGTGGAGATGTTGATACTGCCGGCATGGTCACCGCCGGTGCCGACTATCTCCAGTACCTTCATACCCTCATGGTCTACCTTCAGGGCATGGTCACGCATGGCGGCAGCGGAGCCGGAAATTTCTTCGATGGTCTCTGCCCTGGCGCTTTTGGTGGAGAGGGCAGCCAGGTAGGCAGCATTCTGGACAGCGGTAGTCTGACCGTTCATGATTTCGTTCATGACGGTGTAGGCTTCGTTATAGGAGAGGTCACCTTTGCTGACGACTTTTTTGATTGCTTCTGCGATCATGGTAAAGCACTTCCTTTATAAAGCTTTGAGATATAGTGATTAGTTTAGTATGCTAAATGAGAAAATTATCGCATAATATTATAGTCCAAAGATATTAAAAAATCAAACTGATTAAAGCAAATAACCGGTGAACAAAGCACAAATTTCCGTGGTGCTTTGTTCACCGGTTTTTATACTGTCCCTTAATCAGAAGGTGTTTTTCTCATGAGAGCGCTCAATCTTGATTACATCGTCAAGGACATAGCCGAAGCTGGGGGCGGAGGCTTTGGCACATTCCTTGTAGCCTTTGAGAAGGTTGATTCTGTCATCGGGATTCTGTGGATTCGTACCGAAGTAGTTTCCGCGGTAAACCTCGATTTTTCCCTGTTTGAAGTCTTCGATTT
>JAFNYY010000114.1 GCA_017383125.1 Schwartzia sp. (in: firmicutes) | reverse complement strand
TAGCCGCCATGCCGATTTCGTTTCGGCCGTTCTCTGCTGCCTCCTCCGGCTTTTCCCCCATCTCCAGATGGCGGATGATATTTTCCAGTACAACTATTGAGTCATCTACCAGAATACCGATGCAGAGAGTCATACCCATCAGGGACATCATGTTGAAAGTAAATCCGGCCATGTACATGATGAGGAATGTGGATATGATGGAAGTCGGTATAGCAATCATAACCGCTGCCGTGGACTGCCAGCCCCGGAGGAAAACAAAGAGGGTAAGACCGGTAGTAATAAGACCCTCAATAAGTGTACCGATGGTGCTGTGCAGGGAGCGGTTTACATAGTCAGCATCGTTTCGGATGATGGTAAAGTTGTAGTCCTTGTACTCACGGCGGAGCTTCTCTACCTGCTTTACGATGTTGTTTGCCGTCTCGACGATGTTGGCATCACTGTTCTTATAAATTCGGAGAGCAACGGTGTCCTGCCCATTGAAGCGGGCATAGCGGGCAACGCGAGCCTCCTTCTCCGTGGCGGTAGCAAAGGCGGTAAAGGGTATCCTGATGCCATCGCTGTTCTTTACCACGATATCCTCGATATCCCTTGCCTTCAGGTATTGGGCAATGACACGGACATCGGACTGCTTCGTATCGGTGTAGATACTGCCGGAGGGCAGCAGCTGGTTTTCATTTTTCAGGGCGGTGACAATATCCGCCATGGTGAGCTTGTAGGCTGCCATCTTGTCCTTATCGACTTCGATGGCGATTTCCTTGTCACGACCGCCGTACAGCTCTATCTCCGATACGCCGGAGGCCTGCTGAATGATATCCTGAAAGGTGTTATCCGTCTTGGAGTAAATGTCTGCCAGCGGTCTGTCTGAGGTGACTGCAAGCTCGACGATAGGTGTGGCGTTCAAGTCTCGCTTGATGACGACAGGCTCCTCCACCTCGTCCGGCAGATTGCCGCGGATAGCGTTTACCTTTTTCGTAGCGTCAATGGCCGCCGAGTCCGCATTGGCATAAAACTCCAGCTCCAACATTATACGAGCGCGCTCATAGCTGGCTATTGATGTCATTTTTTTGACATCCGATACCGCCGACAGAGCATCCTCGATTGGCTTTATGACCTGCTGCTCAATAGATTCGGCATTAGCACCCGGGTACTTTACCGAAATTGAGACGAAGGGGGTATTCAGAGCCGGCAGCAGCTCTACGCCGATAAGATAATAGCTGTAGAGACCTAGCACCACGAAGAAGGATACTATCATGGATATGCCGATTGGTCTCTTGATGGAATAGCGAGTCAGGTTCATGATTTAATCCCCTGCTCTCCGTGGCTGGGGTCATGGTAGTCCTCATCCACCTTGATTTTTACGCCGTCGGCCAGCTTGTCCTGATTGGTGACAGCAACGGTCTCGCCCTCGTTGACGCCCTCCAGAATTTCCTCCATCTGATCATTGATAAGACCGACCCGGACACTGCGGCGTTCTACTGTCAGGTCATCACGGACGATGAAGATGCTGGTCTTGCCGTTACGCTTGATAACAGCTTCCTTGGGAACGAAGATTGCCTTACTGCGCTGGACGATATTGGCGTAAGCCCGGGCAAACAGTCCGGCCCGAAGGTTTGCCTTCTCCCAGCCCTCGCCCTTGTCCAGCTCGATTCGTGCCTTGTAGGTACGGGAGCCGTCCTCCATAGCCGGGCTGACAAAAATCAGCCGTCCCGGCAGGGTAATTCCCTTGGACTCCACCTTTACATCGAGCCGGACACCCGGCTCCAGAACAGCTGCATCCGATTCCGACAGGGAACAGTCCACATACATGTGGCTGTTATCGACAAGGGTAAATACCTTCTGATTTGTCTTGGCCATTCCGCCGACTTCCGCATTGCGGTAAGAAATAACGCCGTCGCGGGGAGCACGCATGATGAGGTCATCTCGCTGCTTCTTCAGAGCATCGGTGCCGTAGGCTTCCTTCAGTGCTGCCTGACGCTTCGCCTCTATAGCGGCAGAGGCGACACCCTCCGCATGCTGATTAGCAAGCAGCTCATAGGCAGCCTTGCTCACAAGATATTTCTGGTGGAGTACATCCAGCTGATCCTTCGAGATTGCTCCGATTTCATAGAGGTGAAGATTTCGCTCGTAGCGATTGGACTCTACTGCAAAGTCAGCCTCAGCTTTTATAAAGTTGGCGTTGTAGATAGCCTCCGCTTCGGCAGCAGCCGCCTCAGCCTGCCGGGTGGAAGCGGTATTCTGCCTGATTGAGATATCAAGGTTTTCCGTATCCTGCACCATGAGGATATCGCCCTTCTTGACCACGGTACCAAGGTCAACGCGTACATCACTGATTCGTCCGTCGTACTTTGGTATCAGGTCAATGCTTGCGTCGGATACAGTCTGTCCGGCGAGAGTCACCCGACGACCCATATCCCTGCGTTCAGCCTTGTAAACAGCCACCAGCGGTGCGCCGCCCCGCTGCTTCGGCCGCGTCCCCTTGTCGGTCTTTATCCCAAACCAGACATACATGATTACGCAGCAGAGCAGGCAGCCGATGCCCACCACGATACATTTTTTTCGTCTGTCCAGTCCGTTGTATTTCTGCTTCAGTTCTTCTAGTTTTGCCTGGGCCTTCTCAACCAGCTTCATTCCGATGACCTCTTTATCTATGAAAAATTTAGAAGGATTCTGTTACATTAACCCACGATCGAGTATAGCAGGAAATAATTAAAATTTCATTAGATACTTACGAAAAATCAGGACTTTCTCTCCTTTATTTTTGCTTTGTACCACCTGTCAGCGGATTTCTTTGCTGCCGCCCAATTTTTATTTATCGACTCCGCCATCATCTGCTTCGCTTTAACATCTCCATGGAGACCGTCTACCGCAAGCTCCGCCGGCATTCCCCTTCCTTCGGACAGCTTTTCAAAGGGAGCTGCAGCATCTATGTGAGGAAGCGTCCTGATGTACTCATTCAGCGCATCGAATTTAGCGCGCCAGTCATCGGCACTCTTATCCCCAAAGGCTTTGGCTATCTGCTGGGGATTGATCGGCGGCAGCGTCAGAAATATCGGTCGTATCCCACTGTCAACGCACAGCTCGGACAGCTGGCGAATGTTGTTTATTGACTCTTTGGGGTCGCCCCATTCTGCCCGCAGGTCATTAGAACCGCCAAGGATGAGCAGATACCGTGGTCTGAACGGCAGCACATCCGACCGGAAATTCTCCACCATGTCCGCAGTAGTCCGGCCGCTGCAGGCCAGATTGCCAGCCCGAAAATTCAGGTAGGTCAGATAGCTGTATTCCGGTATGTCCGGACTGTATGACATACGACCGCCGCCATGGCTGATGCTGTCACCGTACACGGCGATATGCTGTCTTCCCTTAAGCCTTTTCAGTTTCTTTGGAGCAGACCATTGGCCAAGAGGCTCTCCGTCCTTATCGTAGGCATGTACCCGCCAGTACACATCCGGACTATCCTGCCGCGGCACATCGTCATACTTCTCCGAAAGGTCTGCATCCAGTGTGCCAAGGAGAATTGCTCCTCCCGATTTCGCCGGATTTCCGGAGTATATTTCTACCCTGTACTTATCGGCATCATGCTGCCCTACCCAGCTATACACCGGATACAAAAGCTTCGGCGCATCATCACACATCGGCTCGGGAGCATTCATCCTCGCTTCCCCATCGCTGACGAATATTTCTGCCGGACTGCTGAATTCACCGATTGGCTCATGGTCAAAATTCAGCGGTCTCACCCGCCACCAGAGATAACCGGAAAAGTCCTCTCCTACTATCCTGTACAGCGGAACATTACAGGCATTATTGAATACATACTCATTGCACCATATAGCCACCGGACTTTTTCCATTCTTATTCAGCTGCCCCGGTCTCTCATCAAAAAGCTCCAGTTCAAAGCAGACTGCGTCTGCATACCGATCCCAGCGGAGCAGCGGAGACAGCGATACCGGCTTCGATACGCTGCTCACAGTCAGTCCGGTGATATCTGCTGCCTCTGCCGGCAGACTTCCGCCGAGACAGACTGTACCGGTAAGCAGTGCCACCATTGTATTTTTTATTACACTCGAAAGTCTCATGTTATCTAAAAACTTCTTTCTACAATTATCCTGCAAAACAGACAAGACCGCCGCGGGAAAATCCGTCAGCGGTCTTGCCAGCGAGGGGTCTGCGTCCCCTATTTATCTTTTATTTTCAAAGGACACCGAGTGCCTTTGCCGCTGCATAGGCGAGGACGGCGCCGGCCATAGGAGCCAAAGAAGGAATCCAGGCATAGCCCCAATTGGAATCTCCCTTGCCGGCAATCGGCAGGATGGCATGAGCAATGCGAGGTCCAAGGTCACGAGCCATATTCATGGAGTAGCCGGTAGTACCGCCAAAGGAAAGACCGATAGCCACTATGATAAGAGCTACACAGTAGGGGCCAAAGCCGGGAGGCAGAGGACCGTTTGGTACGGCAAACACCATCCAGATAAGGAACATCAGCATGAAGGTAGCGATGACTTCGGAGATGAAGTTGCAGGCCGGCTTGTCTACAGCCGGACCGGTAGCAAATACGCCAAGCTTCGTCCCCTGGTCGTCAGTCTCCTCCCAGTGCGGAAGATAAGCAAGCCACACTACAGCAGCACCGGCAACACCGCCAGCCAGCTCAGCCGCCATAGTGGCCAAACACTGCGGTACAGTATACACCCCGGCCAGAGTCTTCGCCAGCGTAACAGACGGATTCAGGTCAGCCTGCGGCGCTCCGAGAGCCACTGCCGTATAGACGCCGAGAAGTACTGCGAGACCCCAGCCCCAAGCGGTGCAAATCCATCCACCGCCGTTGGCGAAGGTTTTTTTCAGAGAAAGATTTGCATTGACGCCGCAGCCGAAGGCAAGCAGAACGGTAGTGCCGACAAATTCACCCACAAGATTATCCATTAAGATTCCCCTTTGAAATTATTCTTCATCAAGCCAGTGCATGGAATGCTTAACAGCCTTTGTCCATCCCTTGTACAGCTTAGCTGCCTCATCTGCCGGCATCTTTGCCTCGAAGCGGGTATCCAGCTTCCAGCTGTTCCTCAGCTCTTCCTTGTTGTTCCATACACCGACTGCCAGACCGGCAAGATATGCCGCCCCGAGAGCGGTAGTCTCAATGACCTGCGGACGATCAACGGGCACGCCCAGCACATCGGCCTGGAACTGCATCAGCAGATTGTTGGCTACAGCACCGCCGTCTACCTTCAGGGACTGGAGTGTGATGTTGGAGTCGGCCACCATTGCCTTCAGTACATCCATTGTCTGATAGCACATTGACTCAAGAGTTGCCCGTACCACATGAGCCTTAGTGGTGCCGCGGGTGATACCGATGAGCATACCGCGGGCATTCATGTCCCAATAAGGAGCACCGAGACCAACAAAGGCCGGAACGAGGTAAACGCCGCCGTTATCCTTAACATGCTTGGCAATCCACTCGGAGTCGGAGGCCGCATCAATGACATCAAGGCCGTCACGGAGCCACTGAATAGCAGACCCTGCTACGAAAATAGAGCCTTCGAGAGCGTATTCTACCTTGCCATCAACTCCCCAGGCAATGGTTGTAACAAGTCCGTTCTTGGAGTCAAAAATGTCCTTACCGGTGTTCATGAGCATGAAGCAGCCGGTACCGTAGGTATTCTTTGCATCGCCGGGGTTGAAGCAGTTCTGACCGAAGAGAGCCGCCTGCTGGTCGCCGGCCGCACCGGCAATCTTTACGGAGCCGCCGAGAATAGCAGGGATAGTCTGGCCGTATACCTCGCTGGAGGGCTTTACCTCCGGCAGCATGGAAGCCGGTACGGTGAGATATTCAAGGAGCTTCTCATCCCACTTCAGCTCCCTGATGTTGTACATGAGGGTACGGGAGGCGTTGGAATAGTCGGTAACATGGACAGCGCCGCCGGTAAGCTTATAAATGAGCCAGGTATCAATGGTACCAAAGAGAAGCTCGCCCCTCTCTGCTTTTTCACGGGCGCCCTCTACATTGTCGAGAATCCATTTTACCTTGGTACCGGAGAAATATGCGTCGATGACAAGACCTGTCTTGGCGTGGAACTCCTCGCTGAGTCCTTTCTCCTTCAATTCCTCGCAGATTCCGGCCGTCTGACGGGACTGCCAAACGATAGCGTTGTAAACCGGGCGACCGGTAGTTTTCTCCCAGACAACGGTGGTTTCACGCTGATTGGTGATACCTATAGCAGAAATCTGAGCGGAGCTGAGTCCGGACTGCTCCAGAGCTTCCTTCATTACGGTACTCATGGTACCCCAGATTTCCTCAGCATCATGCTCGACCCAGCCGGGCTGAGGGAAAATCTGCGTAAATTCACGCTGAGCCACGCTGACAATCCGGGACTCCTCATCGAATATAATCGCACGATTGCTGGTAGTACCGGCATCCAGTGCCATTACATACTTTTTCTCTGCCATGATAGCATCTCCTTTATTTTAATTATTTACTTCATCATTCAACAAACTGAGCTGGACAAAATCTTCTCCCTGCTCCGGAGGCAGCTGCAGCTCAGGCAGTTCAGGCAGGCAGGACAAATCCTCCAGTCCAAAGGTCGCCAGAAAGTTTTCCGTGGTACGGAAAAGTATCGGATGTCCGATGACATCCTTTCGCCCTGCTTCCTTTATCAGTTCCATCTCCAGCAGACGCCCGACCGCATTGTCCGCGCTGACTCCGCGGATAGCCTCTATTTCCTGCCGTGTCACCGGCTGCCGGAAGGCGATGATTGCCAGCGTCTCCATCAGCGCCGCCGACAGCTTCTTCGGCTTCAGCTGATTGAGCTTTTCTACATAATGATAGTATTCCTGTCTGGTCGCCAGGCGGTAGCCGCCCGCCAAAGACTGAAGAATCAACCCGCTGTCCTCCGACTCCAGCTTGCGCTCCAGCCGGACAAGGGCTGCCTTCATCATATCCTGTCCGCAATCAAAAATTTCGGTCAGTCTTTCAACGGTCTGCGGTTCCCCGGCAGCAAACAGCACTGCTGTCAGAGGAGCTATCAGCTCTTCACAGGTCATTGGATACCTCCGCATCTTTCTGTCTTATCAATCTCTAAATCCAACCCTCTTACAATACCATAAAACCGACAATCATACAATATAAATACAAAAACCAACGGCAAACATGATGCTTACCGTTGGTTTGCATTACAGGAACATTTATTTCCTGGGGAGAATTGCCTCGATGGATTCTACCGTCAGCTTCACAGCCTCTTCCAGCTCCAGCTGAGTTATATTGAGGGCCGGGTTGAAGTAGATGATATCGCCCAGCGGACGCAGGACGATTCCCCGCTTCAGACCGTACTTATAGATTTCATAGCCGAGACGCTTCTTGCTGTCAAATGGTGTCTTGTTTGCCTTGTCTGCTACAAACTCGATGGCATGAATCAGACCGATGTGGCGAATTTCACCTACATTCGGATGATCACCAAGTGCGCTGTTCAGTCGGCTGGTGAGCCACTTTGCATTCACAGTCATGTTGGAGAAGATTGGCTGGGTGCGGAAAATATGCTGTACAGCCAGAGCGGTGGCACAGCCCAGCGGATTGCCGGCATAGGTATGGCTGTGCATGAATGCCTTATGCTCATTGTACTCAGCATAGAAGGCATCGTATATCTTGTCGGTAGTTACCATTACGGACATGGGGAGATATCCGCCGGTAAGGCCCTTGGATATGCACATAATGTCCGGGGTGATTCCGGCCTTGCCGCAGGCAAACATTTCGCCGGTACGGCCGAAGCCGGTAGCAATTTCATCTGCGATGAGGAGTACATCGTACTCATCGCAGAGCTTGCGGAGCTTCTGCAGATACCTGGTAGGATAAATCCGCATACCGGCACAACCCTGAAGCAGCGGCTCAACAATCATTGCTGCCGTCTCATGTGCATGCTCGGCAAAGGATTTCTCTGCATGCTCAAAGCAGGGACAGTCGCAGGTATCACGGTTGCAGCCGTAAGGGCAGCGATAGCAGTCCGGTGCCTCTACATGGATATTGTCCATCATCATCGGCTGATACATCTTGGCAAAAAGGTCCATGCTGCCTACGGACAGTGCGCCGATTGTTTCGCCGTGATAGCTCTCGGTGAGGCACATAAACCGCTTCTTCTCACTGCGGCCGGTCTGATACATATACTGGAAGGAAATCTTCAGCGCACACTCAACAGCGGCAGAGCCGTTGTCGTTGTAATGGAACCTGGTAAGTCCCGGCGGCACGATTTGAAGCAGCTCCTCGGTGAGGCGGATGGCCGACTCATGGGAGAAGTTGGCGAAAATTACATGCTCCAGTTTGTCAATCTGATTTTTTACGAACTCGTTGATGGTGGGGTTGCAGTGACCCAGCAGATTGCACCACCAGGAGCCGACAATGTCCAGATACTTGTTGCCGTGAACATCGTAGAGCCATACACCCTTGGCATGGTCGATGACCATCGGGGGCAGCGTCTCGTAGTCCTTCATCTGGGAGCAGGGATGCCAGATATGGGCAAGGTCCCGTTCTTCCCAGTGCTCGTCAATTTTCATCATTTCTATCTCTCCCTATTACAGTTTCATTTATTCTCAGGCATACAGCGAAGCCAGGAACTCCGGATCGATGTCCAGCTCGGTGGCTCCCGGCTCGACCTTGGCAATAACCTTCACTCCGGTCAGCTCCTCAATCATCCGGAGGTTGTCCTCCTCCATGAGATTGCCCGGATGCCAGTTGTTCAGGATGACACCCCGACAGGGAATGTGACGGATATAAAGATGCTCAAGTGTCAGCACGGCGCTGTTTATCGTTCCCAGACCTGCATCGGCAATAACGATGGCACCCAGCTTCAGCTGAGAAACCATGTCATCTATTATCACATGCTGCTTATCATCCCAGCGAAGGGGGCAAATGATGCCGCCGGAGCCTTCCACTGTCAGCAGCTCATACTTTTCCAATGCCCGCTGATAATCGGCACGAATTTTGTAGAAATCAATCTGCTGATTATTTATTCTTGCTGCTAGATGCGGAGACACAGCTTCATAATACGAATAGCTTACGAGGTTCTCTACGGATTCACCGATACCGGCTACCTTATTCACATAGAGAGCATCCCCCGGCAGGAGAGTCCCATCCTCTGCCTTCTCGGCTCCTGAGATTGCAGCCTTATAATACCCGGCATTCTTTCCGGCATCTCTAAGCTTCTTAACGATGAGAGCTGTGACAAATGTTTTCCCAACATCGGTTCCTGTTCCGGTAATAAATATTCCCTTACCCATAATAGGCCTCCTGAATAATAATTCTTACTCTATAATAAGACCGTCAACCCATATTGTCAACCAGGTTAACAAGATTGGTTGACGCTATTTATAAACCTTACCTGCTGCTGCAGGTATACGATGAAGTAAGATACAGAATGGTAATAATTACATTGCATTTTTATGAATAACTGCGTTATAATGTAACGGTATTGTTTTAACAAAGATACATCGGAGGAAATAATAATGAAACTTGCCAGTCTGAAAAAAACTTTGGCCGTAGCCGCTGTTGCTGCTTTCTCCTTCGCTGCTCCTGCTTTCGCTGAGGAAGCTCCTGCCACCGAAGCCGCTGCCACAGACGCTAATCCCATCAGCACCTATGAAGATATCCCGTCTCTCCAGAATGCTCTTGGCTTCCCTGTACTCTATCTCCCCGGTGACATATATCGAGCCTATGACCCGGCTGTAATCATTTCTGCTATCGCCGGCCGCGTCAGCGACCTCCGCTTCGTCAATCAGATTGACGGCAGCGAGCTGATGGTTCGTACCGCTCTCCGTACTGACAGCGGTCTCGATGACATCAGCGGTTTTGTAGGATATGAATGGGCTACCACTCAGCTCCTTTCCTCTGATCTGGTTACTGTAGATATCTGCTCCACCGACCATGGCAGCTATGCCGCCCGTTGGGTTCGCGGCAACTTCGCCTTTGCCATCGCAATGAGCAACACCACCTCTGAGGATTTCGCCCGAGTCCTCAAAAGCTACTTCATTACCTCTGCAAAATTTGCCCACCGTTTTGCCCGCATAAAGACCGCACAGCACAAACGGTAATAATGAACAAAGCTATTAGGGTCTGTCAGCATCAGCTGGCAGACCTTTTTTATTAAAGGCATCACCTTCCTTAATATAAAACCATCAATATAGCACCCATAAAGAAACCGTTAATCAATGCCGGTACTTGGCTATCTGCGAATCAGGCTTGTGAAGCAGGAGCCTGGTACCGCTGCATTGATTATCGAGAGAAATCGTGTTTCTGTTGGGTGCAATATGATGGTGCTTTAATTATTAGTCTGTTTCTTTATTTGTTTTTCAGTTAAATTTGGGATAGAAAAAGCGAGGGCCAAAGCCCTCGCTCTTTTAATATCTTCTTTAACAATTACAGACCAAGAGTAGCCTTGATAACCTCAGTAACCTTATCAAAGGCATCCTGCAGCTTCTCGGGGTTCTTGCCGCCAGCCTGTGCCATATCCGGACGGCCGCCGCCGTTGCCGCCCACAACCTGAGCAGCCTCTTTGACAAGCTTGCCGGCATGGAAACCAGCCTTGACAGCTTCCTTGGAAACCTTGGCAACGAAGGTAACCTTGTCATCGGCTACAGCAGCCAAAATGACAAGACCACCGGCCAGCTGCTCAAGTACCAGGTCAGCCATGCGGCGAATATCATCGATGGACTCAGCATTTACCTTGCCCATAGCTACTGGAGTTTCACCGTACTTCTTCATGCCCATGACGAGGTTCTGTGCATCCATTTTCTCACGGGCAGCGTTGACAGCAGCAATCTCCTGAGCCATTTCCTTATGCTCGGCTACGAGAGCGTTCAGCTTGGCAACGACATCAGCCGGACGGGTCTTGAGGATGGCAGCAGCCTCCTTGACGGCTGCCTCCTGACGGCGAGCATACTCGAGAGCAGCCGCACCGGTGATAGCCTCAATGCGGCGAACACCGGCAGCAACACCGGACTCGCTGACAATCTTGAAGAGACCAATCTGCCCGATATTCTTTACATGAGAACCACCGCAGAGCTCCATGGAGAATCCCGGAACGGTAACGACGCGAACGATATCACCGTACTTCTCACCGAAGAGAGCCATTGCACCCTTCTCACGGGCAGCAGCCTGAGCCATCTCCTCAATCTCTACATCGATTCCCTTGAGGATTTCTTCATTTACCAGTTCCTCAACATCAGCCAGCTGCTGTTCAGTAACCGGCTCGAAGTTGGAGAAGTCAAAGCGCAGGCGCTCCGAAGTTACAAGGGAGCCTGCCTGATTTACCTGATTTCCGACAACCTTCTTCAGTGCAGCCTGAAGGAGATGGGTTGCGGTATGATTGCGGGCCGAAGCAAGCTTCAGCTTCTTGTCGATTTCAATTTCAACCTTGTCGCCGACCCTAATCTGACCCTCGGCAACATAGGCAATGTGATATACGGTACCATCCGGCAGCTTCTTGGCATTGGCTACCTCAAGACGGCCAAGCTCACTCTTCAGGAAACCCACATCGCCAACCTGTCCGCCGCCCTCTGCATAGAAGGGGGTAACATCGAGGATAACGCCGGCTTCCTCGCCGTCGGTAAGCTCGTTGACGAGAACGCCGTCCTTCCAGATGGCGACAACTTTTGCCTCGGTGGCATTTTCATCGCGGCGAAGTGCGGAAATATCAATACCGGTAAGGTCAGGAACAGCTACGCGCTGGTTCTCCTGACGAGCCTCACGGGCGCGGGTACGCTGGGCGTTCATGGCGGCATCGAAGCCATCCTTGTCCAAAGTCAGACCGTTATCCTCAAGGATTTCAGCGGTAAGCTCCCAGGGGAAGCCGAAGGTATCATAGAGCTTGAAGCCAAGCTCACCGTCAAGAGCCTGCTTGCCGGCAGCCTTCATATCAGCAATGTAGCCATCGAGAATTTCGATACCCTGATTGAGAGTCTCATGGAAACGCTCTTCCTCAAGGCTGATAACCTTCTTGATGTAGTCCTGACGGGCAGTAAGAGCTTCAAAGCCGGCTGCGCCTTCATAAATCTTGATAACAGCCTCAACAGCACCGGCCAGGAAACTGCCGGTGATACCCAGCATACGGCCATGGCGGACTGCACGGCGAAGAATACGACGGAGGACATAACCGCGGCCCTCATTGGAGGGGAGGATGCCATCCATAATCATAACGCTCATGCTGCGGGCATGGTCGGCAATAACCTTCATGGAGATATCATCCTGAGGATTTGCACCATATTCCTTGCCGCAGGTCTTGGCGGTGTATTCAATGATCGGGAAAAGAAGGTCGGTTTCAAAGTTGGAGCGCTTGCCCTGAAGTACGGAAGCAAGTCGCTCGAGGCCGGCACCGGTATCGATGTTCTTCTTGGCCAGCGGCAGATACTCGCCGTCCTCGGTACGGTCAAACTGAGTGAATACAAGGTTCCAGATTTCCAAATAACGGTCGCAGTCGCAGCCTACACCGCAGGTGGGCTGACCGCAGCCGCGATCTGCACCGAGGTCGATGTAGATTTCGGAGTCCGGACCGCAGGGGCCGGGGCCGATTTCCCAGAAATTGTCTTCCAGCTTTACGATATGGTCCTGATAGAAGCCGGGCTGCTGCTTCCAGATTTCTACAGCCTCGTCATCCTTCGGATATACGGTAGCATAGAGCTTATCCTTCGGCATCTCCAGTACTTCAGTAAGGAACTCCCATGCCCAGGGAATAGCCTCAGCCTTGAAGTAATCGCCAAAGGAGAAGTTGCCCAGCATTTCAAAGAAAGTCTGATGGCGAGCGGTGCGGCCGACATTCTCAATATCGCCGGTGCGAACGCAGCGCTGGCTTGTGGTGATACGAGTGCGAGGCGGCTTCATCTTGCCGGTAAAGAACGGCTTGAAGGGAGCCATGCCGGCACCAATCATGAGAAGAGTGGGGTCATTCTCCGGAATCAGCGAGGCGCTGTCCAGACGAAGATGTCCCTTCTTCTCAGCAAAAAATTTCAAATAGGCTTCGCGAAGCTCATTACCCGATAAGTTCTTCAAAAAATCTACCCCCAACAAGAAATATAACGCCGGTACCGACAAAGCAATGCCGAGTGCCGGATATATGCTGACACTCTAACTTGAATATTATAACGCTATCCTTCTGAAAATTGCAACGCAAATTTTCCGTATTCGCCATTATTTAAGGAAATATTCTTTTAGTATTTATTGCATAAAAGTATACTATTCTGTCCTTGGCACCCTCTGCGGCATCTTCTACCCATATATTTTACAGAAGAAAATACGATGCGGTCTACAAGCAGGTAATGATGGAAATCATTCCGGCCGGAGACTACAGCGGTGACAATCAGAGCCTGTTCCTGTATGTCAAAAACCTAGACCGCTGATTCAAATAAGATATAAACCAATCCAATAAAGACACATAAAAAGCGCCTCGGCAAGCCAAGGCGCTTTCGTATTACTCTTTCATTTCCCTATTGATTACAGAACAGCGTGAGCCATTACATAACCAACGCAGCAACCAACGATAACGCCGGTAGCACCCGGGAGCATGAAGCTGTGGTTCAGCAGGAACTTACCAATCTTGGTGGTACCGCTACGGTCGAAACCAATGCAGGCCAGATCGGAAGGATAGGTCGGCAGGAAGAAGTAACCGTATGCAGCGGAGATGAAGGACAGGATGATAACCGGCTCAACGCCAACGGTGAGAGCCAGCGGAACAACGATGGCGATTGCAGCACCCTGAGAGTTAACCAGCTTAGAGGTGAAGAATGCAATCACAGCGTAAGCCCAGGGGTAAGCCTTAACGGTGGTACCGAGGAAGGACTTCAGCATGCCCATGTGAGCGCCGAAGAAGGTATCAGCCATCCAGGCAACGCCGTATACGGATACGAGAGCGACAACACCGGAGGAGAATACCTGAGTCTTACCTACTTCCTTTGCCTTGATATTGCAGAGGAAGAGCATAACAGCGGAAGCAACCAGCATGACCATCTGGATAACATTGGTCATGGAAATCGGCTTCATTACACCCTTAGCGTTCTTGAAGTGCGGGAGAAGCTCAGGGAAGGAACCGAACACAGCGATGAAAGCGATAGCTATGAAGAAGATGTACATGCAGCGGAAGTAGGAAGCCGGCAGAACAACATTCTGGAGGCTCTCGTTGTTGCCATATACATAAGCCTTCTGCTCAGGGTCAGCGATAAGAGCCTGGAACTCAGGATCCTTATCCAGATCCATGCCGCGGTTCAAGCTGATGAGACCGCAGGCGATAACGCCGGAGAGAGTAGCAACGATGGAAATGGTGAGAACCTTGGCAACAGAAATCTCGCAGCCGCCGGCAGCAAGGAAGCCTACCAGAGATACAACGGCAACGGAAGCTGGGGAAGCAACGATACCCATCTGGGAAGCAACGGAGGCAGCAGCCATCGGGCGCTCAGGACGGATATTCTGCTTGATAGCGATATCATAGATAATCGGGAACATGGTGTATACTACATGGCCGGTACCGCAAAGAACGGTGAGGAACCAGGTAGTAATAGGAGCAAGTACGGTGATGTAGCGCGGATTAGCACGCAGAAAACGCTCAGCGTACTGAAGCATTACGGTAAGACCGCCGCCAGCCTGCAGGAAACCACCACAGGTGATAACTGCAAGAATGGTAAGCATAACGCCTACCGGGGGAGAACCCGGCTTATAATGGAAGCCGAACACATAGATGACCAAACCGATGGCACTGATGACAGCCAGACCGATACCGCCGTGACGAACGCCGATAACGAGGCAGGCCAGCAGGATCAAGAAACCTACTACTAGAGACACGATGTTTCCTCCTTACTGAAACGCAGAAAAATAATTGCTTAATTTTGAGCGGTTTACCCAAAATGCTGAATGTTGGTATTATATTACAGTTTTATTTAATATGCAAGAAGAAAAACAACAACTTCGTTAAGTATGTATGTATACATTTTTCTGTTACTTGTACTGCTGCAAATCTTTAGCCCCAAGTATTGCGGCAGACAGGGCATTTGTGATATTATTCTTTAGTGTGCCTTTAGATAATAAGGAATGAAAATATATAAAGGAGAATTTACAATGGCTTTTATCAACGAAAACTATCTGAAGCTCCCCGGCAGCTATCTCTTTGCGGAAATTGCCCGCCGCGTAAATGCTTTTAAGGAAGTAAATCCCTCCGCAGACGTTATCCGTCTGGGCATCGGAGATGTCACCCTTCCCCTCCCGCAGGTCTCCATCGAGGCCATGCACAAGGCTGTCGACGAAATGGCTGTAAAGGAAACCTTCCGTGGCTACGGCCCGGAGCAGGGCTATGATTTCCTCATCGAGGCAATCCGCGAGGCCAACTACACCAGCCGCGGTCTCAAAGTAGACAGCGACGAAATCTTCGTCAGCGATGGCTCCAAGAGCGACTGTGCCAACATTCAGGAAATTTTCGGTCTTGACAATGTTGTAGCTATCCCCGATCCGGTTTACCCGGTTTATCTCGATACTAATGTTATGGCAGGTCGTACCGGCGAGCTTGGTGCCGACGGTCACTTCGCCGGCGTTTCCTATCTCCCCTGCACCGCCGAAAGCGGCTTCGCCCCCTCCATGCCTGAGGGTCATGTAGACATGATTTACCTCTGCTCCCCCAACAATCCTACCGGTACCACTCTCTCCAGGGAGCAGCTTGAGGCATGGGTAGCCTACGCCCGCAAGGAAAAGGCTGTCATCCTCTACGACAGCGCTTATGCTGCATACATCACCGAGGACAATGTTCCCCGCTCCATCTACGAAATCGAAGGTGCCAGAGAGGTAGCCATCGAGTTCCGTTCCTTCAGTAAGACCGCCGGCTTCACCGGTACCCGTTGCGGCTACACCGTAGTCCCCAAGGAGCTGATGGCCTACACCAAGAACGGCGAAGCCCGCGACCTCCGTTCCCTTTGGAACCGTCGCCACACCACCAAGTTCAACGGCACTCCCTACATCATCCAGCGCGGTGCCGCTGCCATCTATACTAAGGAAGGTCAGGCTCAGATAAAGGAGCTCGTTGGCTACTACATGGAGAACGCCCGCATCATCCGCGAGGGTCTTACTTCTGCCGGTCTCACCTGCTTCGGCGGTGTCAACGCTCCGTACATCTGGCTCCAGACTCCCAACAATATGCCCAGCTGGGATTTCTTCAACAAGCTCCTCTCCGAGGCAAACATCGTCGGTACCCCCGGCGCCGGATTCGGCTCCTGTGGCGAAGGCTACTTCCGTCTTACCGCCTTCGGTGACCGTGAGAACACGCTCCGGGCCGTTGAGCGTTTCAAGAATCTTAAGCTGTAACCTATAACCGGTCTCATAGGCTCCCCTCCATGGGAGCTGTCTACGAAGCAGACTGAGGTAACTTTTAATCAATCTCATAGGCTCCCCTGAAAGGGGAGCTGTCAGCGAAGCTGACTGAGGTAACTTTTAATCAATCTCAAAGGCTCCCCTGAAAGGGGAGCTGTCAGCGAAGCTGACTGAGGGGTTATCAGCTCAAAGGAATTCTTAACCCCTCCGTCCTCGCTTTGCTCGGACACCTCCCCTTGCAGGGGAGGCCTCCATACCGCTTAGCAGTTACCCCTCCGGCACTTCGTGCCACCTCCCGTTTGGCTAACTCACTTAATGAATACGAGCGAAGCGATGTATGAGTTTAGTGAGTCGAAAAAGGGAAGGCTTTCAAAAAAACTTTCTTAAACATCAGAAAGAGGAACAATATGTCCGACAATCTTAAGCAGCGGGTTCGTACCCGCTTTGCCCCCAGCCCCACAGGCTATATGCACATTGGCAATCTCCGCACTGCTCTCTACGCATATCTCTATGCCAAGAAGGAACAGGGCGACTTCATCCTCCGCATTGAAGATACCGACCAGAAGCGCTTTGTCGCCGATGCAGTCGACTTCATCAAGCGCACTCTCGCTGCCGCTCATATCACTGCCGACGAAGGCCCCGATATCGGTGGTGAATACGGCCCTTATGTCCAGAGTGAGCGCAAGGAAATCTATCAGAAATACGCTGATGAGCTCATCGCCTCCGGTCATGCCTATCGCTGCTTCTGCGACAGCTCCGCTGCCGACGAGGCTGAGCCGGCACCGGCCGATGAAGCTGATAAATATAAGAAAAAGCCAGGCCACTGCGAAATCTGCCGCGCTCTCTCCAAAGAAGAATCCGATGCCAAGGCTGCTGCCGGAGTACCCTTCGTTATCCGTCAGCTTATGCCTCCCTCCGGCCCGGTGACCTTCTATGATATCGTTCACGGCAATATCTCTATTGATGCCAGCGAGCTGGAGGATCAGGTTCTCATCAAGCGTGACGGCCTCCCCACCTACAACTTCGCCAATGTCATCGATGACCATCTCATGGATGTAAGCCACATCATCCGCGGTGTCGAGTTTATCACCTCCACCCCGAAACATGTGCTTCTCTATGATTTCCTCGGCTGGACACCTCCTGCTTTCATTCATCTGCCGCCGGTAATGGGCAAGAATGAAGACGGCTCCGTTTCCAAGCTCTCCAAGCGCCACGGCTCCACCGGTTTCTCCGAGCTTGTGGACCTTGGCTATCTCCCGGAGGCTATCACCAATTATGTGGCCCTTCTTGGCTGGAGTCCCAAGTCCACTCAGGAAGTCTTCTCCATGGAGGAGATGCAGGCCGCCTTTACTTTGGAAGGACTCTCCAAGTCTCCGGCCGTATTTGACTACGCCAAGCTGGACTGGTTCAACAGCGAATACCTGAAGGCTATGAGCGACGACGACTTCGCCGCCCTCGCTCGTCCCTATGCAAGGGAAATCGCCGACAGCCTCGGCGACAAGTGGGTATATCTCGCTGCTCTGCTCAAGACCCGCGTTTCCCGTCTCGGTGAAATACCTGAAAAGATTGACTTCCTCCCGACTCCTCATGAGTACACCTCCGAGGACTTCCTCAATAAGAAGAACAAGGTTACTTTGGAGCTGGCCGGTGAAATCATTCCGGCAGCTACTGCAGCCCTTGCTGCCGTTGATCCTGCTGACTGGAATCCGGACAAAATCAACGAAGCTCTCCACGCTTATATCGAAGCCTCCGGCAAGAAGATGGGTACTATCATGTGGCCTCTGCGCATTGCCCTCTCCGGCTGCCGTGTTACCCCCGGCGGCGTAACGGAGCTGCTCTACCTGCTGGGCAAGGATGAATCCATCGCCCGCCTCAATGCAGGCATTGCGAAGCTGGCATAACACAACCTCATCCACCGCCTTCGGCGGTCCCCCTTCCCCAAAGGGGAAGGATTCCTTAATGTATGTTCCGCCATAATATGATTAGTAAGAAAACCGTTTATCCACGCCGGTACTCAGCGACCTGCAAATAGGCTTGTGCAACAGGAGCTTAGTACCGTTGCGTGGATAACCGAATGCAAATGTGTTTTCGTCTAATCATATTCGGCGGTATAGTCTAATCCGAAAACAACATAGCAAAGTCTAGGAGATGATGATATGACAAAGAGCAATCGTGCCGGTCGTATCATCATCTTTTTGTTTGTCATTATTGCCGCTCTCTGCTACCCCATCATCACCAATCGCTTCCCATCCCCCCAACCATCTCCGCCTGCCCCCGTTGCAGAAAAAGCGGACAGCCTGCTCCGTATCCTTCTGCTCCCTCTGGACAGTCGTCCCCCCTGCTCCGATTATGTGGTCAGAGACTCCCGGCTGGCCGGTATTGAAGTCATCCTTCCCCCAAGAGAGCTGATGGACTACTACACCCAGCCCGGTCAGTACTCAGAGATGAGAAAGACTCTGCTATCCCTTGCCGCAGAAAAAAAGCCTGACGCCATCATCATTTCCGCCGACCAGCTCATGGCCGGCGGACTTCTCGCCTCCCGGGACAAGCTTATAACGCAGGAGGAAAGACAGAGCGCCATAAACTTCCTTCGTCAGCTTCATCGGGAAAATCCCAATATTCCGGTCTATGTGTTCAGCATTCTCCCCCGCCTGCTGCCCCCACCGGAGATAACCCTCTACGAAGAACGGCTGGCCATAACGAAATACGCCCGACTGGAAGAAAAGGCGGAACGAGGCGAAGCCACCGAGGACGAACAGCTGCAGCTGAAAGAACTCCTTGACTTCAACGACCCGAACAACTACATAAAGCCTCAAAATCTGAAACGCTATCAGGCCATCCATCCCACCCACGAAAAAACTGCCATTGCTCTCGCCGACCTGACCCGGGAAGGGGTAGTAATGGAACTGTTCATCGGTCAGGACGACGGAGAAAAGTACGGCCCCGGCAATCGGGAGCGTCGTCACCTGATAGAACACTTCGGCAATTCTGACCGGCTCCACCTTGTACGAGGTGCCGATGAGCTGGCTCTCTCCATCATCACCCGCTTAGCTGTCCGCCGCTCAAATAATTCCCTTACTGTGGCAACGGCCTACTCTCTGGATAATGAAGGGCAGGACTTCTTCCCCTACATGGCCGCCAATCTCGCCGACACCGCTGCCGAGGAAATCTCTCTGCTCGGAATAAAAAAGACCGCAGGAGAATCCGCCGACATAACACTCTTCATCCACGCCGGCGACAAAACCCCGGAGGCGTTAACGGCACGGAGAAAAGCAGTCCCACGGCTCAGTGGCATGCTCTCCAAAAATGATACCGACATCGCTCTGGTTGACCTGAGCCGCAGCTTCACCGCAGAGGAAACACTGCTGCCGCTCCTGATCCGCAAGGGCATCCCCCTTCATCTGCTCACCTCCTACGGCGGCTGGAACACCGCCTCAAATTCAATCGGAACCGCCCTCTGTGAAGCGGTTCTCTCCCATATCGGCAGGCAGAGATATGTCGACCGGCCGCAGATCCGTCAACAGCACTCCGCACTGGCCACAGAAATACTAGACGCCCACTTTGCCGAGGACAGTATATACCTTAAAGACTCCATCGACAGAATACACGATGAATTTTATCGTAGAGGCTTCTTCAATACCGGTGACCTTGATCTGGGCCGGGACTATCAGTGGCTCATCATCCTCAATGACTACGCACTGAAAGAAAGAAGCCGCCGTCTTATGGAGACCGCGGCATGGAGAAAACCGTATATCATTGATGGTGAAGCAATTTATCCAAAGCGAAAAACCATCCGGCAATACTTCCCCTGGCCGAGAACCTTTGAAGTAAATACAAGCACAAACTGACTGCAAAATAACAAGGAGGAATTCCAATGCCCATAGATAAAATGACTTTTTTCCTCACCTGGCTCATGATTGCCGCCGCAGGCGCCTATGTAGTGCTGGAGGAACCGGCAGCCGAGCGGGACTGGTACGGCTATACCTACGCTATGCTGATGATGCCCTTTATATTTCTACTGATGGGAATCGTCTTTGCCATTATGAAAATTGCTTTCCTGATACCCTATCTTTTTATCCGAACCCTTGCAGATCATAATGCGGCATACAGATGGTACCAATGGAACAGCAACTGGTACTCTACGCTGAAGTCCCTTATGAGCAGAAGCTTTTCCTGCTTTTATATCCCGGATCAGGCTGAACTTGACAGAGCGCAGGAAGCGAAGCAGCGAGCTGAGGAATACAACAACAGGAAACCGTAATCCTTCAAAGATAAAAACGAAAAACAATCGGCTGATTCTATGTCAAACATAAAATCAGCCGATTATTTTTTCTTTATCTTCTCCCATCGATTTTCCTTACAATCGGTGCGAGATATTTTGCCAGAAACAGGAACAGCACCATGTTCAGTGCTGCCTTAAGGAGCAGACCCGGTGCCGATGCAAGACCCACCAGCAAACCTCCGTACAGCATTCCGCCGGTAACAGTGTATCCCGCCACCATGAAAAGCAAAGCAAGGGCCGATGATGTAATAGTATTGCCGGTTCTTCTAAAGGTACAAACATAAATCAAAACCATTGCCCCTTTTATGATAAAAGTCGGCACGCACCAGATTAAAAAGCCGGTAACAAAGTCAGCCAGCATAGAGCCGACAGCCGCAGCTATCACCGCGTATTTACTGTCAAGGAATACTGCTGCCAGCAACACCATGCAATCTCCTAGATGTGCATAGCCAAGCGGAATCGGAATCTGTACCGCCATGGTTGCCACGCAGATTATAGCCATAAAAACAGCCGATAAACAAATTGTCCGTGCATTATTTCCTGTCATTCTTCTCCCCGCTTCTGTCATCCATTAAAGTGACCAAAAGATTTACCCCGAAATTATACTACACTTAAAGCTCATGTCAATATCGAACAATCTGCTTTGACCGTAGCCAATCCGCCATTCTCCCACGCAAAACGCCTCACCGCATTCCTGCAGTGAGGCGTCAACTATACATTCCCTCTGAACAATATCATCTGCTCAGAAAATCGGTTCCTTCGGCCGACGGAACACCTAGCCCTTACTTCTTCCAGAGTCCGTGGAGATTGCAGTAGGCGTATACAGCCTCTACCTGCTCATCCTCACAGATACAGAACGAAGCACAGGGCTTCTCTCCTGGACACAGATGCTTGCACTGGATTCCCTTATTCGTCTGAAGGGAAATCCACTCGATATAATGGTTCTCTGCCATGGGATGTTCTTCTGCTCCAACCTGAACGCAGACCTTGCAGCCTTCCACTTCATATACAGGCACATGCTTTTCTCTGGAAGCGTCTACTGTTCCCGGCACAAGCTCCTGCATTGGCTCGCCACAGCATTCGACCGGTACTCCGGACTCCTTGACCATTGCGATAATATTTCCGCAGGTCTTACAGATAAAAAACTTTTGATCCATGTCTAAATCCCTCCATTCTCAAGAATAAAAACAATTAGGAGCTAGCTCTGCATTTATTCTGTCATGTAAATATGAAAATAGTCAGTAAATTTTGGTAGATTGTAAAATGAAATTGAACAAATAAGAAAGAAATCGCGAAATTTAATTCTGCAAGCACAAAGGCTGCTGCACAGGTAATCTGTGCAGCAGCCTTTTATTTATCCGGCCATGAATTTGTCATAAAGTCCGAAGAAGAAGACAAACAGTACAATCACCGGCAGGACATAGGTTATATATCCTCGTGTCCATTCACCCAGCTTGCTTCCCTCTCCGGTATTTACCTCAGCAATGAAGTTTTCCCAGCCCCAGCCATAGCGTCGGGTACAAAAGAAGATATAGACAAGGCCGCCGATCGGCAGAAGCAGGTAACTCAGGAAGAAGTCTTCCAAATCGAGAATCGTTCCGCCGAGAGGCTTCAGCCACGGCCATGCCCACTCATTAAAGCCGAGGATACAGGGCATGCTCAGTATGGGCATCGCCAGAAGATTGAACAGGGATGATTTTGCACGGCTCCAGTTCATCAGCTCCATGTCGCAGCTGATGAGATTTTCGTAGACAGCAATTACCGTGGACATTGCCGCGAAGGAAATGAAGAGGAAGAATGTGCTGCCGAAGAGCTGACCATAGGGCATGGAGCCGAAGACCATCGGCAGAGCAATGAGAATCAGACCCGGTCCGGCAGTCTGGTCTATCCCGTAGCTGAAGCACACTGGGAAAATTATCAGACCGGAGGTGATGGCAACGAAGGTGTCAAGGATTGTGATGTTTACCGACTCACCCAGCAGGGAACGCTCCCGACCGAAATAGCTGCCGAAAATGAGCATCGAGCCAACGCCGAGGCCCAGAGTAAAGAATGCGTGAGACATAGCCGCTGCCATCGTTCCCGGCAGGCCGACCTGCATCATCCGTCCAAAATCAGGGACGAGATAGAATGCCAGTCCCTCCGCCGCCTTGGGCAGAGTTCCCGCATAAACGGCCAACGCCACCATGACAGACAGGAGCATTAGCATCAGCACCTTAGTGACCCGCTCAACGCCCTTCTGCAGTCCTGCCGAGCAGACGATGATAGCCATGACCACCACGGCAAGCATCCATCCGGCCATAAGCCACGGCTCACCCAGCATACCGGTGAATACCTTCACTACCTCCGGCGGGGTCATATTGGCAAATGTCCCCTTGGCTGTCAGGTAGAAATAGTAGAGCATCCATCCCGCAACCGGTGTATAAAACATCATCAGCAGATAGCAGCCGATAAGCGAGGCGATACCATGCCAGTGCCATTTGCTCCCCGGCTTTTCCAGCGCCTGATATGCCTTTACCGGACTCTTCGCACTGGCTCGGCCGATTGAAAATTCCATCAGGAGAATCGGCAGGGCAAGAATCGTCAAAAACAGCAGGTAGATGAGTACGAAAGCGCCGCCGCCGCCCTTGCCCGCAATATAAGGAAATTTCCAGACATTACCGAGGCCGATAGCGCATCCGGCAGAAACAAGAATAAAGCCGAGGCGTGAACCAAGCTTCTCTCTGTTCATCTAAAAAACTCTCCCCTTCACTTTTTCTTTTTTCTTATCTTATGACGACGGACTCCGTCCACCGGCGGCTCGCGATGAATATCCACATCGTGAAGTTCCCTGTTTATGGTGGTGATTCCGTGATAAATCGTCGTGAGGTCAACATCACGCATATAGCCGCCCATGTACTTCTCCAGCTTGCGTTTCACCCGTTGGAGGGCATTGTCTATTGACTTCACATGACGGTTCAGGTCTTCGGCTATCTCCTGATAGGAACGACCATCCAGATAGGATATCAGCACCCGCCATTCCAGTTCGCTGAGGATTGCTTCCATCATGGCGGCGATTGAGGAGTATTCCTCCTGACTGATGACCATTTCCTCCGGGTCGGAAACCTTCCCCCCCGGCAGCACATCCAGCAGCGTTCTGTCGCTGTCTTCGTCGTAGATGGGCTTGTTGATAGAAATATAAGAGTTTAAGGGTATATGCTTCTGCCTTGTTGCCGTCTTGATTGCCGTGATTATCTGACGGGTGACGCACAGCTCGGCGAAGGCGTGGAAGGAGGACAGCTTTTCCCGGCGATAATCCCGTATCGCCTTGAACAGTCCAATCATTCCCTCCTGTATAATATCCTCCCGGTCGGCACCGATGAGAAAGTAGGAGCGGGCCTTAACCCGGACAAAGTTCCGGTATTTGTTTATGATGTAATCCTGAGCCTCGGAGTCATTATTTTCCTGACTGGCAATAATAATCTCCTCATCGGTCATATTGGCAAATCGGGAATCTTCACCTGTCCAGGCAGCTTCCTCCTCAGCCTTTTGCTCCTCAAAATCACTGTCCGGAGAAACTATCTCCACTTCCTCCGGGGGAATTTCCCGCGGCTGGCGGCGATCCCTGATACTGCCGAAACAATCATCATCGTCATCGCCTTCATCGGCCAATTCTTCCAGCTGGCGAATCTGCTCTATACTGTCACAGGCTCCGATTCGCTGCAGCCGTCGAAGGTCAGCAAGCTTATCAGGACTCGACAATGTGTCGAAATCATCCTCCATCGCCTCAGGGGTTTCATTTACGGGGTTTTCGTATGCTTTTTGCAGGATTTCTTTTTTTCTGGCTTTTGCCACTGCTGCACCCCCTGCACATTTCACAAGATTACTCAAGCTCCCGGCGTAGCTTGTCCAGCTTTGCAGCCGTCTCGCTGTCCAGTCTTCCCGCTACATCATTGCGGGTATAGGGTAAGGAAACCTTTCCAAGATAGCGTGAGCGGAGCCGTTCCTTCACAGCCTTCACGCGGCGGTACAGCTCCGGTGACGGTATACGATAGCCACCGGCTCCCAGTATCACCGACTGCTCTGCGCCGTCACTGGTGACAACGAACACCTCGTGTCCTCCGTGAGCCAGCTCGTAGGCTCGCCTCTCTATGTAGCTGTCTGCCGTTTCTCCTGCACCGGTATATACTACCGTCACCAGTGCAGTAGGATTTTCTATATGCTCCACATCAGCAGTAAAGAGCGCATCAAACACCACCGTCACCCGGTAATGCTCGTATGCACCGTACTCCGTAAGAATATCCACCAGCTTATCCCTGACCTCTGCCAGGTCGCCGGTTTTATTCTTCAGATTCGGCCAGGAGTGTATAACATTGTAGCCGTCGATAAGGTAGTGTGTCTCAGGCTTTGCCATGATTTGCTCCTTTTACTTGCTGCTGTTTCTCCGCTGGCGGCTGACCTCATACATGAGGATTGCCCCTGCCACCGAGGCATTGAGGGAGTTTATCCTTCCTACCATAGGCAGGCTGACGATAGTATCACAGTTCTCGCGGGTCAGGCGGGCAATGCCGTGACCCTCGCTGCCGATTATCAGCACTACCGGTCCGGTGAAGTTGGCCTTGTCGTAATCACAGTCGCCGTCCATGTCCGCCCCATAGACCCAGAAGCCTTTGTCCTTCAGTTCCTTCAGAGTCTGCGCTATATTCCCTATTCGGGCAACCGGCACATACTCAATAGCTCCTGCCGAGGTCTTGGCTACCGTGGCATTCAGCGGTACGCTGTGATGCCGGGGCAGCAGGACTCCATCTGCCCCTACTGCGTCGGCAGTACGGAGAATCGCCCCCAGATTATGAGGGTCTTCAATGCCATCCAGGAGTATCAGCAGCGGGTTTTCCTTCGCCGCTGCCTCGTTGATAACCTTGTCAAGGTCGGCATACTCCACCGGAGCAACATAGGCCAGCACGCCCTGATGGCGGTGGCCGCAGGCTATCCCCTCGATAGTCTCCCGGGGAACAGTTTCAAACTTAACCTTTTTCTCCTTCGCCAGAGCAATTATCTCCGGGATTGAGCCGTCACCGTTCTTTGTCTGCGCTCCCTCGGCGATGAGGAGGCGATTGACCCGCATTGTATTTTTCAATGCTTCGGTGACCGCATTGCGGCCGATGAGGATATCATCCGGAAGCTGCGCCGGCTCTGTATCTCTCACCGGTTTCTCCGGTCTTGGCGGCTTCGCCGGTCTGTCGTTCTTTACCGGTCTCGGCGGTTTTGCCGGTCTTTCCTTCTTCTGTCGGTCACTCTGTGTCTTTTCTTTTTTCTTATCCTTAAAATTCATTGCTTACCTATTGTTTCAAATTTCACGGAGCTTTATCATCTCGGCAAAGTGGCCGCAGGTCATCTTCCCTTCCGGGCAGCGGCCGGTGTTCACGCAGGAGGCTCCGGCGTTCTTAAAGAGGCGGGGAGCTACCTTCTTCACCTCTGCCAGCATCAGCTTTGCCATCTCTCTGATTTCCCACTGTGCCCGATAGCAGCAGCGGAGATTGAAAAAGTGCATAAGGGAGCGGGCATTCATCGTCACCACGATTTTTGTCTCCGTGGCGTTGGTGAGAATATAGCGGGCGTCCTCCTTGGGGATTCCTGCCTCTACGAATTCATCATAAGCACTGCGGATATGCTTCATCAGTTCATCATATTTCGCCTTTGCCTCGGGATTTGCCTCGATAGTCGGCGGCGTGACATAGAGGAAGTCATGTGCTGCCACATAGCGCTGGGACTGCTGGGAAAATGAAGCGATGCGGTGACGCACCAGCTGGTGAGTCAGCACCCGGGAAATTCCCTCAATGCCGAAGGTGAAGCTTACATGCTCAAAAACCGAGGCATGCCCCATCTCCGTGAGCATTTTTATCATGCGGTCTATTTCTTCATCGGTGAGGCTTTCTGCCAGCTCCTCCGCACCGCGGGCGGAATAGCAGAGGCGCGCCCCCATGGTCACTACCCGCTCAGGGTCGGGAGTGTATTCCAAAAGCTTTACATTTATCATGATTCTATCCTTATTTAGCCTTGATAATATCGACTGACGCCATAAAAGCCAGCTGGGCTACCTCCTGCAGCCGCTCAAAGCGCCTGGTGAGGTAAAGATTACCCAGAATAGCCTCGAAGCCGGTACTGGCGTGATAATCGGCTACAGAGGTGGAGCGTCTCGGTGCGTGGCTGTGTACGTTGCGTCCCCGGCGGAAGATGCCACGCTCCTCCTCGGTGAGCTGCTCCTCTATCGCCCGATAGGCCTGAGCCTGCATATTGGCGGAGACCAGCTTTGCGCTGTATTCATTCAGCACCCGGACGGCCTTCTGCTCATAGGCCAGAAGCTTTGTCCTGACAAAGAGATGATAGTAGGCATCACCTACATAGGCCGTTACCAGCGGACTCAGCTCACGGACATCGAGGTTTTCGTAGCGCTCGCTGCCGTCAGTCGGGAACATTCCGTCTACAAGCTGGGAAAAATGTTCAAAGGTCATCGCTTATGCCCTTTTCCAGCGGGAGCCGCCGGCAGAATCCTCGATGATGATGCCTCGGGCCTTCAATCCGTCACGGATTGCGTCTGCACGAGCCCAGTCTTTGTTCTTACGGGCTTCAAGGCGCTCAGCCAGCAGCTTCTCAATTTCAGCTGCCTCCTCATCATCCACAGCCTCCGGCTGCTGCTCAAGAATACCGATAATTTCGGTGAGTTCGTCGAAGATTGCCTTCACCGCCGCGAAGTTCTTGGCATCGAATTCCTCGCCGGCATTCATGACCTTGTTGTAGTATACATTGATTTCTTTGGCCAGCTCGAAGATATGGCTGATTGCCAGAGCAGTATTGAAATCGTCGGCCATAGCCAGGAAAAAGTCGCCGCGAATCTGCTCGGCCATAGCCAGCAGGCCGGCTGCCTTATCGCTGTCCCCTTTTCTGCCGACAAGCTCCTCGGCGCAGGACTTGGTATTGCCGAGTCTAGTAAGACCGGCCTGAGCATCCTTCAGATGAGCATCACTGAAATCCAGCGGGCTGCGGTAATGAGTGCCGAGGATAAAGAAGCGGATAACCTCACCGGGATAGTCCTTCAAAATATCTGTAACGGTAAAGAAGTTATGGAGAGATTTGCTCATCTTCTCCTGATTGATGGTGATGAAGCCATTGTGTACCCAGTAGCGGGCAAAGCTGTTCATATCTCCCAAATAAGCCTGAGATTGGGCGATTTCATTCTCATGGTGAGGGAAAATCAGGTCGCTGCCGCCGCCGTGAATATCGAAATTTTTGCCGAGGTACTTCAGAGACATGACGGAGCACTCGATATGCCAACCTGGGCGGCCTTTGCCCCAGGGGCTGTCCCAGCTGGGTTCACCCGGCTTTGCACTCTTCCACAGAGCAAAATCCATGGGGTTTTCCTTGCGCTCGTCTACCTCGACACGGGCACCGGCCATCATATCCTCAAGCTTGCGGTCGCTGAGCTTGCCGTATTCGGCAAACTTCTCTACCCGGTAGTAAACATCGCCGTCGAGCGGATAGGCGTATCCCTTGTCTACCAGACCCTGTACCATCTCGATGATCTCCGGCATATTGTCGGAAACACGGGGATAAACATCGGCGTGACGGATGTTCAGAGCGTCCATGGACTTGAAATAAGCGTCGATATACTTGTCGGAAATATCCTTCCAGGTGACCTTCTGCTCGTTGGCTGCCCGGATAATCTTGTCATCCACATCGGTAAAGTTCTGGATGTAGCGAACCTCATAACCGGCATGAGCCAAAAAGCGGCGGATGGTATCCCAGACAACGAAGGGACGGGCATTGCCGATATGCGGGTCATTGTATGGAGTAACGCCGCAGACATAAATGCCTACCTTGCCCTCCTCCAGAGGTTTGAATTCTTCCTTTGTTCCGGATATTGTGTTAAATACTTTAATCTGTTCAGCCATTTTTCTCCAGCTCCTTGCGTAATCTGTTAACTTCTTCTGTCAGGGCCTCTATATCGGCTCTCATTTTTTCCAATGCTTCTGCTTCCGGATCCGGCAGCTCATTATGCTCCAAATCTACATCCAGTTCCTCAGCCAGCTCATCAGTTACCGGGGTACAGTTTATACCGTCGGGACCGTAGGTGCAGCTTACCTTCACACCGTCCAGCAGGACGACGCGGCCGGGTATACCGACTACTGTTGCATAAGGCGGCACTTCCTTCAGCACAACCGAGCCGGCACCAATCTTGGCATGGTCACCGACCTTGAAGGAGCCGAGTACCTTGGCACCGGAGGCGATAACCACATTGTTGCCTACCGTCGGATGACGCTTGCCCTTCTCCTTACCGGTACCTCCCAGCGTTACCCCCTGATAGATGGTGACATTCTTCCCTATCTCAGCCGTCTCGCCGATGACGATTCCGGTACCGTGGTCGATAAACAGTCCCTCACCGATGGTGGCGCCGGGATGAATCTCTATACCGGTAAAGAAGCGGCCAAGCTCACTTACCATTCGAGCCGCAACGATTAGATCCTTTTTGTACAGCCAGTGTGACAGCCGGTGCATCCAGATAGCGTGCAATCCCTGATAGCAGAGGACTACCTCAAAGACGCTGTGGGCGGCCGGGTCACGCTCAAAAACGACTCGTATATCTTTTTTAAGACGGCTTATAAAACCCATTGTTTTTCCCCCAGTAATAAAAAAAACAGACGCATCTCATATAGAGACGCGTCTGCGCGGTTCCACTCCACTTGATAAAACTGCCTGTAATACTGCAGAATTATCCACTTGAAGAAGTTAACGCCTTCCCTACGGCAAAGCCTACTGTGACTTCGGCTTTGCGGCTCACGGATGCACTTCGGCTTCGCCTTGACAACCCCTTTCACCAACCGGGGTCTCTCTGCAGTCTTCTCGCAGCTTACTCTTCCGTTCAACGCCTGTTGCTATAGAAATACAAAGATTATGATAACACAAACCCGCCTGATAAACAATACCTTTTATTCAGCGGTAATATTAAACCTCATCCGTCAGCCTTCGGCTACCACCTTCTCCATAGGAGAAGGTCTTTACCCTCTCCTCCGGAGAAGGTCCTTACTACTTCGCAGTATTGCCCTGCGGGAAATCGGGGCGACTACGGTCGCCCCCTACGGGCGTTTATATTGCCTACATCGTGGCAGACAATAAAGATATCCTTTTCTTCACAATCAAAAGGACTTTACCTCTACCCCGGCATCCTCCAATGCCTTGCGGATGCGGCTGGTGAAGTCAAGAGCCTTGGGGTTGTCGCCGTGGACGCAGATGGAATCAGCCTTGATGGAAATATCGGTGCCGTCGTTGGCCTTGACCTTCCCCTCTTTGACCATGCGGATGACTCTGGCGATTGCCTCGTCCTCATCCTCAATCATTGCTCCCGGCTGCTTCCGGGGGACAAGAGTTCCGTCCGGCTGATAGGCACGGTCGGCAAAAACCTCATTGGCTGCCTTCAGACCAACAGCCTCTGCTGCCTTTATCATCTCGCTGCCGGAGAGTCCGAGCATCACCGTGTCCGGAGCAGCCGCCTTAATGCCAAGGCAGATTCCCTCGGCCAGTGCATAGTCCTTGGCCGCCATGTTGTAGAGTGCGCCATGGGGCTTCACATGATGAAGCGTGAGACCCTGCTCACGGCAGAAGGCCAGCAGAGCACCCACCTGATACTGGACATAGACCTTTGCCTCGGCAGGAGTCACCGCCAGATTGCGGCGGCCGAAGCCCTGCAGGTCGGGAAAGCCGGGATGAGCGCCAATGGCTACATTGTTTTCCTTGCAGAGCCTTGCTGTCTTTTCCATGACGATGGCATCGCCGGCATGATAGCCGCAGGCCACATTGGCGGAAGTAATATAGGGCATGAGAGAGGCGTCCATACCGATGGTATACGCGCCGAAGCTCTCACCCAAATCGCAGTTCAAATCTACAGTTGCCATGATTTATTCCTCTTAACATTCTATTTACCAAAGATACATTCCCCTCTGGGGAAGGGGGACCGCCGTAGGCGGTGGATGAGGTAAATGAGGCCGTATCCATATGACCTCATCCGACTTCGCTGCCGCTCAGCCACCTTCTCCATCGGAGAAGGTTTACCCCTCCGACCTCGCTACCGCTCGGCCACCTCCCCTAAAGGGGAGGCTGCAAAAGATGTTAGTACTTCAGCGAGACATTCTTTATATCGCTGATGAACATGTGGCCCGGTGCATGAGTGATGCAGAAATCAGGCTTGGAGCGCATTACTGCGTTCTGAGGAGTGACGCCGCATGGCCAGAATACTGGTACCTCCCCCTCCTTGATAGTGACCGGGTCGCCGTAGTCCGGGTGAGCAATGTCGGTAATGCCGATGGCCTCCGGGAAGCCTACCTGCAACGGCGCACCATGAACTCTCGGCATAGCTGCGGTGATGGCTACAGCCGTGCTGACCTGACGATACGGGATGGGGCGCATACTGACCACCATATTGCCGTGGAACACACCGGCCGAGCGGCAGGGAACATTGGTGTCATACATGGGAACATTTACGCCTTCCTCAATCTGACGGACAGGAACATCCGCCTCCAGCAGAGCGCTCTCAAAGGAGAAGCTGCAGCCGATGAGGAAGCTGACGAGATCGTTGCGCTGCTCAAAGAATCTGGATACATCGGTATATTCGCCGGTAAGCTCGCCGTGCTCATAGACTCGGTACTTCGGCAGGTCGGTAGCTACATCACTGCCGGGAGCAAACTCGGCAAACTCACGGCTGCCCGAATCGATTACCTCCAGAAGCGGACAGGGGCGGGGATTGCGCTGGCAGTAAAGCAGGAAATCCCAGGCAAGAGCCTTCGGCAGAATAACAAGATTGCCCTGAGCATAACCGTCGCACATACCAGTCGTAGGACAGGTGATCTCCTGCTTGCGAATAAGGGCACGAACCTCCGCCGGGGACATCTTCGCGTAATTCATTTCATTGCTCATTTATAGCACTCCTTCAAATTCAAAAGCCCTTCGTAAATAGCTCTGGCCGCTGCCGCCGCATCCTTGGGACTGACAAATCGGAAGCCTACCTCATCACCGGGCCGCAGCTGAGCCAATGCCGGCAGGTCTGCCGAAATAACGGTGGCAATCTTCGCATATCCGCCGGTAGTCTGATGGTCTGCCTGCATTACTATAGGCTGGCCGTCGGAGGAAATCTGCACGGAGCCGCCTACAATACCATCAGAAATAATATCTGAGCCGTTTACTGACTCCAGCACAGGCCCGGACAGGCGGCATCCCATTCTGTCCGACTGGGGAGTAATGGTATATACAGACCGCTCAAGGGTTCCGTGAGCCGCTTCGGTAAAGTATTCCTCCTGCGGGCCCTTTACTGCCCGCAGCACCGTCAGCCGCTTGCCCTGAAAGAATCTTCCCACGCCGGGATTGACCAGCTTCGTTCTGTCGGCTGCCAGGTTCAGCAGATTTCTCTCTGCCAGAGACGCCCGACGCTTCTCCACATCGTACTCACCCTTCACAGCGTAAGTACCGACGGGGATTTCATCATCCTTCTGCAATGCCCGGCCCTTGAAGCCGCCCAGCTTACAGGTCATATCGGTAGAGCGGCTGCCCAGCAGCTCAGGCACATCAATACCACCGTAGACGGCAAGACAGCCTCGCAGTCCTTTAGCTGCCATGCCGATTGTCAGTCGGCTTCCCGCTTTCGCATAAACAGGGCCGTGAACCGGCACCCTTTCACCATCAAGAGTCAGGGCGAAATCACCACCGGTGACGGCAAAAATCGCCGCCTCGGTAAATTCCATGACACCGCCTGCCAAGGTCAGCTCCAGAACAGCTGCATGGTGGTCATCATTTCCCACCAGAATATTGGCCGCCGCCAGCGAATACATATCAGCCGCACCGCATTCCCGGTAGCCCTGGGACTGACATCCCTGACGGCCGCCGTCCTGTACCGAGGTAAGAGGCCCCGGGGAAATAATCTTTATCATACCCCTGCCCCCTTTTCCCGGCGGAGCTTTTCCTTCCGCTCCGCCTCGGCTGCGGCAATTCTCTCATACTCTGCTTTATCTATTGCCACGAATTTTATCATATCTCCGGCTTTATAGGGAAGGGGCAATATGCCGTCCGGGTCAAAGAGCGTCACCGGCGTGCGGCCGATGAGCCGCCAGCCTCCCGGCGACTCCATAGGGTAGATGCCGGTCTGCTCACCGCCAATGCCTACTGCACCGGTAGGAATCTTCGTCCGGGGGGATTTCAGGCGGGGACAGCAGATGCGTTTATCCAGACCGCCAAGATAAGGAAAGCCCGGCAGGAAGCCAATCATATAAAGGCGATAGAGTCCGCCGCTGTGAATGTCGATGACCTCCTGCTCCGTAATTCCGTTGTGGGCTGCTACATCAGCCAAGTCCGCACCGAACTCACCGCCGTAGCAGACAGGGATTTCCACAATATTTCCCTGACCTCCGCCCTCGCCGGAAATCTCGATTTCGGCTGCCACCTGCCCCACCCGGAAAGCAACCTCGTCATAATCGGTTACGAGCGGGTCATAGCGGACAACCAGAGAGGAAAATGCCGGTACTACTTCACCTATTCCGGCAATTTTCTCCGCAGCGAAGAAGTCACGCAGGGCGGCGGTCAGCGCCGATACCTTGTCGCCTACCGCTTCGGATATTTCCTCGCCGCAGAATATCTGCACGGCGGAGTCTCCCGCCGGCTTTATAGTAATTTCGTTGAGATTCGTGATTCTCACCTCGAAGGTATTAGAATAGAATTCTACTCATCAGTCAAATAGCCGCTGCCTATGAAAGCCTCCCCTCTAGGGGAGGTGCCCGAAGGGCGGAGGGGTGACAGGCTGCATAAGAATCCATTCACCCCTCAGTCAGCTTCGCTGACAGCTCCCCTAAAGGGGAGCCTTTCATACATTAAAACTTTGGCAAAAGGCTTCACCATATTATACACTAACTCTTAAAGTAACGTAGGGCTGTGAAAAAAATTTCACAGCCCTTTTGTCTTTATTCAGATTACTTGTGATTCTCGAAGAAGCCCTTCTTCAGAACCGGACCGAACCAGTTATCATTGGGATCCTCATAGCGGATTGCATAGCGGGTGACCTGACGCATGAGATCCATGATGAGGACATTCAGTCGGATGTCAAAGCCATCAACACCCGGCAGGAGTGAGCCGGTCATATCAACAATGTTGTGACGGCAGAGGACGCGCATAACCTCAGCCGGCATCTCCTCAGGCGGCATAACCTTCTTGTCACGCTTCAGATAGGAGATAGCAGCCATCAGCGCATAGCAGCCCCAGTCGGAGCAGGTAGCGGTAATGATGTTGTCTGCACCGGTTGAAGCAAGGATACCGCCGTGGCAGCCGCACTGGCATTGTTCCTTATCAGTGTAGGGCACATACTTCTTGATGTGGTCGGCGATTACGGCCATACCGTTCTCATTGCCCAGGTCGCCGATAGCCACCGTAGGCACGCCCTTCTCCCGAAGAATTTCCCAGAACATATCGCTCTTTGCTTCCAGATCGGTAACATCGAAGCCGAGAGCAGTGTGATACACACCGTCATCATTGGAGCCGGAGCACTCTACAGAGATAGCCGCAGCCGGGGTAACCTGAGACAAAATCTGCTCTGCCTGCTGACGAGCCTGATTCTTAATCTTGGTAAAGGCAACTACGCCCATGCTGAGCGGCAGCTCCATGACAGTCTTGATGTCACGGTAGCAGTGGAGGCCGACGACACCGGCACACTGCTCAACAGCTCTGGCACTCTCCTCCGGGCAAACGATGATGGGTTTTGCACCGAAGGCCTGTACCAATGCACGAGCAAGCATCATGATGCTGACCATACCATCAGTCTCAGGGCACTTATGAGGAATAAGGATAAAGCCCACGAAGATGAAGACCGGATCGCCGGGCTTTACAACCTTCATCAGTTCTTTTGCGGAATGCATGGAAAGAGGCTCACCGGTGTAATCACGGCTGCCCTTGTAAAGAATACGGCAGACACCGTAGCCGCGGGGATCAAGATTCATCAGAGAATCAAGATTTTCACCCACATTATATTCGATAAGTTCTTCTTTTGTCATAGCCATTGCTCATACCCCTTTCAGGATTATTTACTTTGTGATTTACAAGTCAATAATATAAAGCCTGCTCTCCTGTTTGGCAATGACTTACGCTGATGTATACATTATTATTGCGATATATGATGTAAAAAACGCCGTCAGCTGTGAAAATTTCACAATTCGACGGCATTTTCTTAAAACTTGATATAATATTTCAAAGATAATATTAAATATTTTAAGTTACTGATTTCTGTAATGAGCAATCAGCGTCTGCGTACCCTTATCGGCGTAGCCCTTGGCCTCCAGCTCCGCATACAGCTTCTCTGCCAGGGCAAGTCCCGGCAGCTCCAGCTTCATTTCCTGGGCTACTTCCAAAGCCAGCCGGAGATCCTTCACCATGTGCTTCACCATGAAGCCTGGTGCCTCATCACCTCTGAGTACCCGAGGCAGGAGGTTCACCATAGACCAGGAGCTTGCCGCACCGCCGCCGATAGTATCATAGACCAGCTTCGTATCCAGACCGGCCTTCTCCGCAAAGATAAGGGACTCGGTGATAGACAGCATGGTGGCCGCCACAGCTATCTGATTTACAAGCTTAGTGTACTGGCCGGCACCTGCGGCACCAAACAGCGCAATATTCTTTCCCATCACAGCGAGAATAGGCTTCACCTTTTCAAATACCTTCTCATCCCCGCCGCAGAGAATAGCCAGCGTAGCGTTCTTCGCCCCCAGATCTCCGCCGGTAACCGGTGCATCTATTGCATCGATGCCCTTCTCCTGAGCTGCCTTGGCTATCTTCTGCCAAAGGATAGGACTGGATGTAGTCATATCGATGATTACTCCGCCCTTTTTCAGCGCAGTCAGCACACCCTTTTCCCCTAAATAAGTAGCCTCTACATCCGAAGGATATCCTACGATGGAGATGACGACATCCGCATCGGCTGCCGCCTCTGCCGGATTATCTGCCCACCTGGCACCCTGTGCTATAAGCTCTGCCGCCTTTTCCTTTGTGCGATTGTAGACGGTCAGCTCGTATCCGGCCTTCAGCAGATGCCCGGCCATGCTCTTTCCCATTACGCCTGTACCTATAAATGCTATCTTTTCCATGGGGATACTCCTTTCAATTTCAGGTACAGTCATTTTATCTGTTTTCTCCCCCGATTTCAAGAAATACCGAACTGCTCAACCGGGTTAACAAAGCAAATCGGCTTCAACTATGAAATGCTGCTGCTCCACTCTACGCAGGAATACAATGACGCCACCATCGCCGGCATTCCCGACCTCATATTTGACAGCCCCCAACACTCTCTACTCAATATATAATTCTCCTTGTAAGACTCTCCTCCGGGTGTGTCCGAGCACCTAATGAGCCTGTGAATTCAGTATGAACCGGGCAAGCTGCTCATTGCTATCCGCCCTCAGCGAAGGATGAACCCGGCATATTTTCAGGACATGACCGCAGGGCGGAGGCATAAATTCCCAAAGTAAAAGCGCCCCGACAATCCGGGACGCTCTTACAAAAGGTGGGTGTGGTATGGTGATTATGGGGGCAAGCTTTATTGACTCAAGCTGATTAAATCATGTTCTTCTTGTAAGCGTCGTAGGTTGCCTTCAGTTCTTCCATCTTGTCATACATCTCGACCTGCAGACCGGAAGCAGTCTGATAGTCACCGCTGTTGAGAGCGTTGGTCAGGAGAGTGAAGATGGACTTCTCATCGATGCTGTCCTTAGCCAGCTTGGTACGGAGGTTGTTGACCTTGGTCCAGTTGTAAGCATCCAGATCGGTGGTCATTTCGTTCTTGATCTCGGTCATCTTGATGACGAGGTCACGGTTCTCCGGGATGATGCGGCTGATTAGCTCAGTCTTCCAGCGGAGCAGTGCACCCTCGGTGAAGGACTCAATGATGCGCTCGGTGATGGCACCGCCGGCGGTGATAGCAGCCAGCTTCTCCGGATAGTTCTTGAAGCCCTGCATATTCTCCCAAACAGTTGCGGGGGGAGCACCGAAGAGACGATCGCGCTCTTCGTCGGTGTAATCCTCGAATACATTCTCCTCGGAGCGGTAAGCACGATCCTTCTCAAGATAGAAGCCCTGCTCACCGGCCTGCTTGGAGATTTCCTTCAGCATCTCATCCATGGTCCTGCCGACGGTACCCATTACGCCATCGAGGATAGCGGAGTAGATAGCGGCGAGAACGAGATAGGTGTTGGTGTACGGGTTGCAGGCACGCAGCTCGAAGCGGGTTGCATAGGGGTTCTTTGCATCGCGGATGAGACCGGCGAGGATGGTACGGTTACGGGAAGGAATCTCAGGCTTGTGGCCGAGGCTGGTAACGATGCAGACCGGAGCCTCGAAGCCAGGCTTTAGACGATTGAGGGAGTCATTGGTAGCGGATACGATCGGGTTGATGACTTCATAGTTCTTCAGGAGACCCATGATAGCTGCATAACCGATGGTGGAGAGGAAGTTCTCGCTGAGGACGGTGGGGCTGAAGAGGTTTACAGTCTTGCCATCCTTCAGGACAGCAGCCATACCGATGTGGGTATGCTCGCCGTTGCCGGCCAGGCCGATCATCGGCTTAGCCTTGAAGTTTACCTCCAGACCGTTCTCACGGAAGATTTCCTTTACCATGGTGCGGACGAGCAGCTCGTTATCAGCGGCCTGCAGAGCATTGGAAAATCTCCAGTCGATTTCGCACTGCTCGCAGACATGATTTATGCGGCCGTTCTCATCGATATGGGGCTTGATACCGCCGACCTCCTTATGACCCATCTCAGCGCCAAGACCGTACTCATCAAGCATGATGACAGCCTGCTCGAGGGCGGTGCGGACAGCGCCGCGGGTACGCTGCCAGTACTGCTCCTGCATGACCTGAGAAGCGCTCATCTCTGCGATATCTGCTTCTTCCAGCGGAGTCTTGACCCAGAATTCAAGCTCAGTAGCGCTGGTGAACTGAATGTCTACTACATCCCGGCCGTCGATATGCTCGAGACCGGAAATCTTCGGGTTCTTCTGGAACATATCCAGGAGCTTGCCCTTTACGAACTCCAGAGTGTCCATGAGGATGGCACGGGAGTCGATGCGCTTGCCCTCGTGAATGAGGAAAGCCGGAATGCGGAGGGAGCCGATGGGAAGACCGGTCTCTTCGTCGCAATGCTCGTAATTGTAATCAACAAACCAGTTTACAGTCGGGTCAATCGGCATATCAACCTTTGCGTTGTTCAGGGTAGCGATGCCCGGGAGGACGACGGAGGAGCCGTCGGTCTGTACTGCGGTGCCGGCGTAGAATTCATCAATATCCTTCAGGAAGAGGCTGATAGGAATCTTTTCATCAGTATCATTACCGGCTAAGTCAATACCTACCAAAGAAACGAACTTGATTTCCGGGTGAGCCTTCAGAGCCGCCAGGATTTCTTCCTTCGGAGTATTCGCCTTAATCACATAAAGAAGATCTGCCATTTCCATTACCACCTTTGAAAAATTTTCTTGATAAACAAAAAGACCATACAGTCCGAATCCATCACAGAGCCGCGCTTTGGGGTGTGAAGAATGCTGTATGGCAACGCTGCCAAAATGCTATGCGTTTTTACAGGTTGTATATTACCATTCATTCTTTCTTTTGTAAAGTAAATTTTTAGTAATTTCGAGAAAAAAGCCGCCTATTTTCTCAAAGCTTTAACAACAGACACCTTTCCAAAATTTTCCTCGATGATTTCTGTTTTTCTCTATCGGTTTTCCCCTGTTTGTGTTATAATACGGTCATCGAAATGATACAATTTGAAGGAGGTATACTAATGCCACTCGTTACTACTACCGATATGTTCAAGAAAGCTTATGAAGGCGGGTACGCCATCGGCGCCTTCAATGTCAACAACATGGAAATCATCCAGGGCATCACCGAAGCCGCTGCCGAGGAGAAGGCTCCCCTCATCCTGCAGGTCAGCGCCGGTGCCCGCAAGTATGCAAAGCACGCCTATCTGGTGAAGCTGGTAGAGGCCGCCCTTCAGGACACGGACCTTCCTATCGCCCTCCATCTCGACCACGGTGCCGACTTTGAAATCTGCAAGTCCTGCATCGACGGCGGCTTCACCTCCGTCATGATTGACGGCTCCAAGCATTCCTTCGAGGACAACATCGCCCTCACCAAGCAGGTCGTCGAGTACGCTCACGCCCACGGCGTCGTAGTCGAAGGTGAGCTGGGCAAGCTCGCCGGCATCGAGGATGATGTCAATGTCAGCGCCGCCGACGCCAGCTACACCCGTCCGGAGGAAGTCGAGGAATTCGTCTCCCGCACCGGCGTTGACTCTCTGGCCATCGCCATCGGCACCAGCCACGGTGCCTTCAAGTTCAAGCCGGAGCAGTGCACCCGCAATGCTGAGGGCGTTCTCGTACCCCCCGAGCTTCGCTTCGACATTCTCGCCGAGATTGAAAAGCGCCTCCCCAACTTCCCCATCGTTCTCCACGGCGCGTCCTCCGTCATCCCCAAGTATGTAAAGATTATCAACGCCAACGGCGGTGCTCTCGACGACGCTATCGGCATCCCCGAGGATCAGCTCCGCAAGGCTGCCAAGTCCGCTGTCTGCAAGATTAACATCGACTCCGACCTGCGCCTCGCTATGACCGCCGGCATCCGGGAGTATCAGGCTGCTCATCCGGCTGCCTTCGACCCCCGCGAGTACCTCTCCCCTGCCCGGGCCTACATCAAGGAGCTTGTAAAGCACAAGCTGGTCAATGTCCTCGGCTGCAACGGTCAGGCCTGATAAATCACATCACTCCTTAAATATCAACAGCCTCGGCAAAGCCGAGGCTGTTTTTATGCTCATTCCCAGTCTTCACCCAAATCCATCTTTCACTGTCTGAATAACCCCTGGAGGTTGGATCTTAGTCTCTGTTGCCCTTTCAATTTCATTATGATAAAATCACATCAGGAGGTCATAATTATGGATGAAATGATAAAAGATGATACCCTCGACTGCATGTGCGGAATATCCGACGATGAGTTGACTCACCGCTTTTGCGAAGCAGTCCGAATCGAAAACGAAATAAAAGAAATAAAAGGCCTGCCTATCGCAGGATTTGACAGAAATACCCATCGAGCATATATAAAGTATCCCAATGGGAGAGTTGAGTATGTTGCGGAAACCTGAATTGATAGTCTTTGCCGGGCCTAATGGCAGCGGAAAAAGCACTGTCACCAAAATGGCAAAAGTCATCGAACCGTACATTAACGCCGATGACATAAAGCGCACTATCCTTTGTACCAACCTTGAGGCAGCAGAGATTGCCGGAAAGCTGCGCTATGAAGCGATCTCCAAGCGTATCGGCTTCACCTTCGAAACTGTCCTTTCAACCACAAGAAATCTTGAACTGATCGAGTATGCAAAATCTCAAGAATATTTCATCCGCTGCATTTATGTATTAACAGATAACCCTTCTGTTAATATTGCCCGCGTTATGACGAGAGTTGCTGCCGGAGGGCATGATGTTCCTGTGGACAAGATAGTTTCTCGTTATCACAAGGCCTTATCTCTTATTCCAAGATTGCTGAAAGCATGTGATATCTGCCACATTTATGACAATACCGAGCTGCCTTTTCGTATATTTAAGAAGCGGAAGGATATGTACTTTTACTGGACAAATGAAGATTGGACTAAGGAACGAATCAAAAACCTCACGCAGGTAGAGATATAAAAAGGAGCTGTCGCCGCAGGCGACTGAATGCAACCTATAATCCGTCTAATAGGCTCCCCTGAAAGGGGAGCTGTCGCCGCAGGCGACTGAGGGGTTCTACCGATGAAATATCCATTTTAACCCCTCCGCTTCGCTACGCTCAGCACCTCCCCTTTCAGGGGAGGCTTTCATTTGTTGGCAACACAAAAAGGGCAGTCGACTAATTTTCATTAGTGCGACAGCCCTTTTTTTTGCTCCTTGCCAGTCTTTGATATGTTCCCTTTGTCCTTAGAAGCCCCACTCGAAGCCAGCACCGAACTGTACACCCTTCTGCTTGCCGCACCAGCCGGTGAGATTCAGATTGATGCTCAGCGGGCTTGTCTCCTTCGGCTTTAC
>JAFNYY010000113.1 GCA_017383125.1 Schwartzia sp. (in: firmicutes) | reverse complement strand
GGACATTCGTAACCGGACGATACATCAAGTCCTTCATAGAGAACAGCCAACTCCGGGGCTTTTTCGATGAAGGTAAGGCTCAGCTCTGCCGGAATCAGCAGGCAAAACACCAACAAGCAGCAAAATAAGCTCGATAAGAATATGCGAAGAAAGCCCCGACGGCTACCTATACTACCTATTGTAAATCCCATCAGGCAAATGCCCATGTAAGACATCGGAACCAGCAGCAGTGCAAATGGAGCTATTGTTCCCACGGAATCGTTGGCTATGAAAGGTGTTGTCATCATGCTGGAATATTTATCTATTAGAAAAAGGCAACATCTGTTCTCGCTGTGGCACTTCTTTAATGTGAGTCGGATTTGCCGGCGTTAAGATTGTTTAATATCGTTCGGGCTTGAGAGGAACCTGCTGCGGCTTCGGCAGAAAGGAGTGGCATTGCTAATTCCGGTCGCCCTGTTTCAATATAAACCTCTGCCAGCCCTCGATTTACATACTCACCCAGTTCAGCGGCTTTCTTATACCAATACTCTGCCGCAGATAAGTCTTTCTCGCACCCCCTGCCTACTCTGTAGCATTGAGCCAAAAATTTGGCAGCTGCGGCATGGTTTTGCGTAGCAGACTTCTCGTACCAGCTAAAGGCCAGTCTGCTGAACTGGGCTTTCTCCTCATCAGATTCCCATGTGTAAACGTAATCGTAGCAACGCCCGAGTTGATATTGATGTTCGGCATTTCCTTGCTTGGCGGCTTCGGTCATCCATGTTTCTGCCAATTTTTCATCGCCCCTATCCAAATGTATTCTGCCTAATTTACACTGAGATTCTGCATGACCCAATTGAGCAGCAATGGATAGGCAAAGTTCAGCGGAACTTGTGTCTCTGCTGTTTTCATAAGCCAGATGCTGATGATACCAGTCTGTGGCGCTTTGCTTGGTAGTACACAGCTTGGCAGTTTCCTCAAAAGTCTGATTTTCTGAAAGTAATTTTATATTGATGCCTATACTTATCAGAAGAGAAATGAGCAGGACAATAGACAAGGACTTACGCATAGTTATGTTTGTTTGTATTTTGTAGTAGCAATTACACCTTTTTTCCGCATTCTTAGTTTTCCGGCGTTGGCTCGGCATCTGCTGCGTTCTGAGTGCAGGCTTCGTAAACTGCAAATATGCCGGCACAGGGAATCGTGGCAGCCAAGCCACCCAGCAGCAGGGCATTTCCGGCAAGCGTCAGCGGAGCATCCACCCCCACGGCGATGAGGGCACCGAGCGGATAAGCGTAGTATTTGTGCGCATCGGTATGAGGTTTGTAACCATCCGACTCCTCAATGCCAGAACCGGTGCTCCCGTGTTCCGTCAGGCGAACGGCTCCCGCAGGTAACTCGGTGAGGTGAGATGAATGCGGGGGTGCATACCAGTGCACATACAAGACATTACCGGCGTTTTTGCCGGAACTCGATGCATATAGAGATGTCGCATCCTTTCGCAATTTCGTATAGCCATCTCTCACCCTTATGTAAACGGGGCGCCCTTGCTCCTCAATGGGATTGAAGCAGGAGCCGGCACCACCGTGCATGAAGTAAACCCCGGCGGGTATGTCATCGGTATC
>JAFNYY010000112.1 GCA_017383125.1 Schwartzia sp. (in: firmicutes) | reverse complement strand
GATGAAATGAATGCGTTGCCACGGAAACAGTTGGGATACCGAACGCCAGATGAACTCTTTGAGGAATTTCTAGATAAAGTATATTCATTAGATAATCCCCAAGTGGCTTAATTCAAAACTTTGTTCAATTTGTTATTGCAATTTACGGACAATGAATTGTTATGGTACGGCACAAAATTTAAAGAGAAGTGCACTGACAGACTGTCCTGCATTTAATGCAAAGAAATAAAATGTTGTTTTGATGTAAATTCCCCTGAATCTTCGAGGTTGAGGGGATTTTTTTTGGAAATGTGTTGTGTTTTTGAACTGGTAACAGGTATAATTGTTGAGAACGAAGAAGGATGTTGGGATTTTCTGTTGTATGAAGGCTTAGAAGAAGGGCAGAAATATCCGAATCAGCGAGCAGCTGACTAAACGAAGAGAAAAAGCTTCGCAGTTTTTAGAACCGAACAATGAACAGGAGGATAACAAATGGCTCTACATGTTATTAACGAGGCCCGCCGTTGTCTGCAGTGCAAAAAGCCGTTATGCCGTACGCAGGGATGCCCTATTGGGACCAATATTCCGGAGATGATACATCTATTCCTTGACGGTGATCCGACAGGTGCCGGCAAGATGCTTTTTGAGAATAATCCTCTCAGCGTTTTCTGCGCCATGGTCTGTGACCATGAGGCTCAGTGCGAGGGTCACTGCGTGCAGGGGATCAAGGGAACTCCTGTTCAGATTTCCAGTATTGAGAGCTATATTTCCGATTCGTATCTTGACCGTGCTGTTGTTACCCGCGGAGAAGATAAGGGACAGAGTGTTGCCGTCATCGGTGCTGGCCCTGCCGGTCTGACTGTGGCGGTGAAGCTGGCACAGCTCGGCTATGGTGTCACGATTTTTGAGCGCAAGAGCTATATCGGCGGAATGCTTCGCTACGGTATTCCGGATTTCCGCCTGCCGAAGTCTATACTCAATCGCTATGAGAAGAAGCTCCATGTCCTGGGTATCAATATCCGCCGCCACGTTACCATCGGCGGAGCGCTGAATCTGGATGACCTTTTCTCTGATGGATATAGCGCAGTCGTTATCGGTACAGGTGTATGGCGTCCTCATCGTCTTGGTGTAAAGGGCGAGACGCTTGGAAATGTCCACTATGCCGTAAATTATCTGCAGAATCCGGATATTTTTGATCTTGGTGAACGGGTAGCGGTAATCGGTGCCGGTAACTCCGCAATGGATGCGGCTCGTACTATCATCCGAAAGGGCAGCCGCTTCGTGGATTTGTATGCCCGCCGCAAAAAGATTGCCGCCAGCCAGCGCGAGATAGACTACACGCTTTCCGATGGTGTCGATATTCACTATGGCTACGGCATTGCGGAGCTGACCACAAAGGGCCCCATGCTCTACGAAAACTATTTCGATGAGGGGGGCAATATAATTGGTCACGGTGAGCCGCAGCTCTATCCGGCCGACAGTACCATCATCGCCGTAAGTCAGGGTCCGAAAAATAAGATTGTAAATTCTACCACCGGTATCGAGACCGTGGAGGACGGTCTTAT
>JAFNYY010000111.1 GCA_017383125.1 Schwartzia sp. (in: firmicutes) | reverse complement strand
TCGCTCCACCGAAGAAACGAAGCTGGACAAACTCTGCGCCTATATAAATGAAAGCCATCCCTACCTCATGATGGTATTCTGCTCCACCCGTGAACGGGTCATCAAGCTCACCATGGAACTGGCCGGCAGGGGATATCTGGTAGACGAATTCCACGGCGAACTGACACAGGTACAGAGAGCGCTGGTACTGAAACGCTTCCGTGACGCCAAGCTCCAGATTATCGTCACCACCGACATCGCTGCCCGGGGACTCGACATCGAGGGCGTCACCCATGTGGTGAACTACGACATCCCCCGCACCGTCACCGACTATATCCATCGTATCGGTCGTACCGGTCGTGCCGGCAGGGAAGGTGAAGCCATCACCTTTGTCAATGACAAGCAGCAGGAGCAGCTACGCCGCATCGAAGCAGGAATCAAGGCGCATATCCGCCGCGAATCCATGAAGAAACGCCCGGAAAAAACGAAGAAAGAAACTCCTGCCGAAAAGAAAGAAACCAACGACAGCCGTCGGGACAAATGGGCGAAGCCGGACAAAAAACGCAAACCACTCACCAGAGCAAAGGCAAAAGCCGCCGCTCACAGCGGACGGGACAGCAGGAATAAGAAGAACAGACCCGCAGCCCCCAAAGCTGCCAAAATCGGCGCCCCCATCAAAAAACGCAATAAACGGTAACAAATGAAATAAAAAGAAATAAAAGGCTCCCCAGAAAGGGTAGCTGGCGGCGAAGCCGACTGAGGTAACAACTAATCGGTATAGATGACCCCTTGAAAGGGGAGCTGTCATCGAAGATGACTGAGGGGCAACCAATAAGCAGTCTCGTAGGCTCCTCTGAAAGGGGAGCTGTCATCGAAGATGACTGAGGGGTTCTACCTACGAAATCGCCTATTAACCCCTCTGCTTCGTTTCACTCAGCACCTCCCCTTTCAGGGGAGCCTTGGACATCACCGTCTGCCGAAAGCCGGTGGGTGAGGTTAGAAGCGACTGCTACAGGAAAATGTGTCACCGCGGATATTCCCGGTGGCATATTTTTTTATCTCAAAGAGATTATTTTTCTCCGGCAGGGAGGATATTTTCCGCTGTGTATTGAATAAGTCAGAAAGATTTTCAGATTTTTAGTGGGGGGAGAAGCACCATGTTTGCACGGACATACGGCTCGACTACGCAGGGTGTCGACGGCTTCATCATCGATGTAGAGGTGGATGTCTCTGCCGGTATGCCGGGGACAGATATCGTAGGCATGCCGGATACCGCTGTCCGTGAGTCCAAGGAGCGTGTCCGCACCGCGATAAAGAACTCCGGCATAAAGTATGCCCCTCAGAAGGTGACGATAAATCTCGCTCCCGCGGATATAAAGAAGGACAGCTCCGGTCTTGATCTGCCGATGGCCATCGGTCTGCTGATTGCTCATGGTGTCATAAAGCAGGAGTGCGTAGAGGGGGCAATCTTCGCAGCTGAGCTGTCTCTGGAGGGAGAGCTGCGGGGGATTCATGGTATCCTGCCCATGACGATAAAGGCTCGGGAAAAGGGCTTCAAGAAGATTTTCCTCGCCACCGATAATGCCAATGAGGCGCTGCTGGTGGAGGGTATAGAGGTATATGCGGTCCGTCGGCTCAGCGAGCTGGTGGACGGTCTGAAGGGGACAGGTGAGCTGAGTCCGGTGCTGCCCTCTGATGTGGGTGATGATTTGCCGGAGCTGACGGAGGATGATTTCGCCGATGTTCAGGGTCAGTTTCAGGCGAAGCGGGCCTTGGAGATTGCGGCGGCCGGCGGTCACAATGTGCTGATGGTTGGTTCGCCCGGTGCGGGCAAGACTATGCTGTCCCGGCGGTTTCCGTCGATACTTCCGGCTATGACCAGAGCGGAGGCACTGGAGGTCACGAAGATTTACAGTATTGCCGGGCTTCTCTCCGGGGGGAGCGGCCTCATAACGAAGCGTCCTTTCCGCAGTCCTCATCATACTACATCGGCTACGGCTATAATCGGCGGCGGCAGTGTCCCTCGTCCCGGGGAGGTCACTCTCAGCCATCACGGGGTGTTGTTTCTAGATGAGCTGCCGGAGTTTTCCAAGCAGACGCTGGAGGTGCTGCGCCAGCCTATTGAAGATGGCAAGGTGACGGTTTCCCGTGTCCATGCTTCGCTGACTTTCCCTTCACAGCTTATTCTGGTGGCGGCGATGAATCCCTGTCCCTGCGGCTGGCAGGGGGACAGCAGTCATGCGTGCAGCTGCCTGCCGCATGAGATAAAGAGGTATACGCGGAAGATTTCTGGGCCGCTGCTTGACAGGATAGATATCCATATCAGAGTGCCGCGAGTGGAGTACAAGGAGCTGACGGCTGAGACGAAGGCGGAGTCCTCGGCTGTCATCAGGGAGCGTGTCACGGCTGCCCGTCAGCGGCAGCTGGAGCGTTTTTCGGCGCTGGGGAGCAATATTTACTGCAATGCGCAGATGAATCATGCGATGCTGAAGAAGACCTGTCCGCTGACACCGGCCGCGCAGAATATCCTTGCCGGTTTCTTTGCGGCGAAGAATCTGTCGGCCCGCTCTTATGACCGGATTATCAAGGTGGGGCGGACGATTGCGGATTTGGCAGGAGCGGAGTGCATAGGTGAGCGGCATATAGCGGAGGCGATTCAGCTCCGCAATGATATCGGTCTCGATACTGATTACTGATTTAGTGGTGTGATACACAGATAGTTTGTTTATAAAGGAAAGTGCCATGTCAGAAAAAGAAAATTCCTCAAAGGAGCTTGTGATTGTAGATGCAGAGTGGTCGGAGTCCGAGGAGGGCGGCCAGGGTGACGGCAGCAGCCGCGTCCATGTGATGAGCGGCAGTGAGCGGCGCAGCTACGAGGGTGAGACCATCGACGAAAACGGGGAGCGGGTCGGTACGGAGCCGGAGGGTGAGGCTTTCCGTCCTCATGTGTATGTAGTGAACAGCAGCTCCGGATTTCTGTCGAAGCTGGTGCTGATACTGGTGGCGGCAGCTCTGCTGTGGTTCATCGTCTTCGTGGCTTTGCCTGTGGGTTTCGTTTTTGTGGTGGTGGCTGCGGCTGCGTGGTATCTCCGTAGCTGGTGGCAAAAATATATGTGAAATAATATTTACAAACTCATAACTTATAGCGTATAATCGAATCAGAATAGAAACTTGGGGGACTGTCTGTACGGTGCGTTGCGGCGGCAGGCAGACCGAGAATACAGTTTTCACAAAGGAAGCGGGTGGTAGTCATGGTAGGAAAGATTCTCAGGGATAAGCGGGAGGAGCAGAGGATTGCGCTGGAGGATGTTGAGAGCATTACCAGCATTCGTCGTTCATATATAGAGGCAATAGAAAAGGAAGATTATGACAAGCTCCCGGGTCTGGTATATGCCCGTGGTTTTGTGCGCAATTATGCGGATTTTTTGGGTCTGGACGGAGATACGATTGCCGCTCAGTTCAAGAAAGAGATGGAGCCTGAGCTGCAGGCTCAGGAGACTCCCAAGGCCGTCGCTCCGGCTGTCCCAGTGCGGGATGAGAGCCGTAGTGTCACCTTCAGCTCCGGTAAGGATTTCAAGGTTCGGACTCAGGGCACCAGCACGATGACGAAGGTGCTGTCGGCCGCAGCTGTAGTAGTTGTTGCCTTTGCAGGCAGCATCTATTATTACTTCGGCAATGATCCGGCCGATGCCGGAAAGAGTCGTCCTGTCGCTCAGAAGCAGGACAGCACTGTCATAGATGTGGCGAATTCTACTGCCTCTGCCTCTGGTATGACGGACGGCGTGGAGGTGGTGGCTGCCTTCAGCAGCAAATGCTGGACATGGGTCACCTCCGACGGTAAGGATGTCTTTGAGGGTTTCGCAGAGAAGGGTCAGCGTCTCACCTGGAAGGGCAAGACGAATGTCAATGTGGCCCTGGGCAATGCCGGGGCGGTGGAAATCATCAGAAACGGCCAGTCTCTGGGCAAGGCCGGAAAGAACGGCGAGGTCGTAGAGATACGCTATACAAAGGATAAAGCCGAAAGAGTTAAATAATGCGGTATATTTTAGAAAGAAATAGCAGAGATGCGTTTAATCAGGATGGTTTTCTTCCGGTGTGCCGGGAGGATATGGAGCGCAGGGGCTGGGACGAGCTGGATTTCGTCTTTGTTTCCGGTGATGCTTATGTAGACCACCCGAGCTTCGGGCCGACAATCATCTGCCGTCTGCTGGAGGCTCACGGTTATCGGGTCGGGATTATTCCTCAGCCGGACTGGCGTGGGTCGGCGGATTTTCTCCGCTTCGGCCGGCCGCGTCTGGCTTTTCTTGTTTCCAGCGGCAATATGGATTCGATGCTGAATAAGTTTACTGCGGCGAAGAAGCGCCGGAGTACCGATGCTTATTCACCGGGAGGGGCGCCGGACAGGCGGCCGCCTCATGCGGTGACGGTCTATGCCAATAAGCTGCGGGAGCTGTTCGGTGATGTGCCGATTGTCATCGGCGGCATAGAGGCCAGTCTGCGGCGCTTTGCGCACTATGATTACTGGTCGGACAGGCTGAAGCGGTCTATCCTGGCTGATACGGCGGCAGACCTGCTCATCTATGGTATGGGTGAGAGGCAGATTTTGTCTCTGGCGGCAGAGCTGCAGCAGGGTACGCCTATAGAGGCGATACAGGATATCCCCGGTACCTGTTTCCGGGTTCCGGATTTTGATTATATTTACGATTATGTGAAGATTCCTTCCTTTGATGAGGTGTCGGCGGACAAGAAGGTCTTTGCCGCCGCTTTTCGGGAGGAGTATTTGGAGCAGGATCCCATCCGGGGCAGACGGCTGGCTCAGCAGAACGGTGAGTGGTGCATAGTCCAGAATCCGCCGGCCATGCCTCTTTCCACTGAGGAGATGGATGAGATTTATGATCTGCCGTACATGAGGACATATCATCCCATGTATAAGGCGGCAGGTGGCGTCCCGGCGCTGAAGGAAGTGGAGTTCAGCCTTGTAAGTCAGCGCGGCTGCTTCGGTGGCTGCAATTTCTGCGCCATTGTTTCCCATCAGGGGCGCATCATCCAGGCCCGCAGTCAGGATTCGATAATCCGTGAGGCGGAGCTGCTGACGAAGCAGCCGGGCTTCAAGGGGTATATTCACGATGTGGGCGGCCCTACGGCGAATTTCCGCATACCCAGCTGTCAGGCGCAGTTGAAGCGGGGTACCTGCCGGGGTAAGTCCTGCTTGTCGCCGGTACCATGCAGCAATCTCGATGCAAATCAGGATGATTATCTCGTGCTGCTGAGAAGGCTGCGGAAGCTGCCGGGTATCAAGAAGGTATTCGTCCGCTCCGGTATAAGGTTTGATTATCTGCTGAAGTGCAGGGACAGCTTCCTGACGGAGCTGTGCAAGTATCATGTCAGCGGTCAGCTGAAGATTGCTCCGGAGCATATCACCGATCGGGTGACGCACCTGATGGGCAAGTCCGACCGGAGTACATATCTGAAGTTCGTCCGCCGCTTCGAGGAGACGAATCAGAAGCTGGGGAAGGAGCAGTATCTTGTCCCTTACTTCATGTCCAGCCATCCGGGAGCGACGCTGAAGGATGCGGTGGAGCTGGCGGTGTTCCTGCGGGAGATGGGCTATCATCCCCAGCAGGTGCAGGATTTCATTCCTGCGCCGGGGACGCTCTCTACCGCGATGTATTACAGCGGGATAGACCCGCTGTCCGGCGAGAAGGTCTGGACGGCGAAGCGGCCGGAGGAGAAGAAGCTCCAGCGGGCGCTGATGCAGTACTGGTTGCCGGAGAATCGTCCCTTCGTGGAGGAGGCCCTGAGAAAGACCGGCCGGCTCGATCTTATCGGGTTCGGTGAGAGGTGCCTCCTGAGACCGGTCAATAAAAAGCTGAAGAAATGAGAAGGTGAACAAAATGCGTTGCCCATTTTGCAAAGCCAAGGATAGCAAGGTAATAGATTCCCGTTCCTCTGATGATGATATGTCCATCCGCCGCCGCCGTGAGTGCATGGAGTGCGGCCGCCGCTTTACCACCTATGAGGAGGTGGAGCAGGTCCCTCTCATGGTCATCAAGAATGACGGCCGGAGGGTGGCCTTCGACAGCAGCAAGATTCTCAACGGTCTTATCCGCTCCTGTGATAAGCGGAATATTCCGATGGATGAGATAATGAAGCTGTCTAGGGATATCGAGCGGTCTATCAGGAATTCTGCCGATCGGGAAATCACCACCAATAAGATTGGTGAGCTGGTCATGGATAAGCTGCGGGATTTTGATGAGGTTGCCTATATACGATTTGCTTCCGTGTATCGGAAGTTTGCCGATATAACCATGTTCAGGGATGAGCTGGAGCAGCTTCTGAACCGGTCGATGGGTAAATAAGGCGATAGCTTGGAGGAATACATTTGAACTGGAAGCTGACGGAAAAGCTGCGGCAGCGGCTCGCCGGAGAGCAGGGTTACTACCGCAGCAGCAGTATCGGCGGGGCCGTAAAATTTGCTTTGGGTTATCCCAATGCTTACGGTACCGGGATGTCGAATTTGGGCTTTCATATAATTTACGATATTTTGAACCGCCGCAGCGATACTGTCTGCGAGCGGTTTTTTCTGCCGGAAAAAAGGGAGCTGGCGGAGTATCAGCGGACGGACACGCCTATAATGACGCTGGAAAATCAGCGGCCCCTTGACCATTTCGATATCATTGGCCTGGCGGTGTCCTTTGAGATGGATTATTTCAATGTGCCGCTGCTGCTTGATATGGGCAGGGTGACTGTCCGGGCGGCGGACCGTGGTGAGCGGGAACCGATAGTTATCGCCGGGGGGCCTTGCGCTACCTTCAATCCGGCGGTGCTTTCTCCCTTCGTGGATGCTTTTGTCATCGGCGAGGGTGAGGAGACTGTGGGAGAAATAGTCGATGCTGTCCAGCAGGCGAGGGCAGAGAAGCTGTCCCGCCGTGAAACGGTCAGCCGGCTGGCGGCGGTACCGGGGGTATTCGTGCCGTCTCTCTATGAGTGGTGCTACGATGATGAGGGAAGAGTCACCGCCGTCCGTCCGGCGGCGGTGATTTCGGCTGACTCGGTGCCGGAGAAGGTAAGCCGCCGGTGGGTGAAGAATCTTGACGATTATCCGGCGCATACCGTCGTGGTCACGAATGACACGGAATTTAATCTCTATCTGGTGGAAACAGGGCGCGGCTGCGGCCGTCATTGCCGTTTCTGTATGGCCGGGTATGCTTTCCGCCGTCCCCGCAGCCGCTCTCTTGAGGTATTAAAGGAAGAAATAAACGAGGCGAAGCGCTTTGGCAAGCGTTTTGGCCTGATGGGGGCGGCTATTTCCGATTATCCGGAGATAGATGCTCTCTGTGAATATATCCGGAGTGAGGGGCAGTCTATGTCGGTGGCCTCCTTCCGGGCGGACTCTGTGACGCCCACACTGGTAAAGGCTCTGGCCGACAGCGGGATGCAGACCATCACCATTGCTCCGGAGGCCGGCAGCGACGATATGCGGGCAGTGATAAACAAGGGTATTGAGGAGGAGCATCTCTACAATACCATTCGCCTCGGCGTGGCGGCGGGAATCCGTCACTTCCGTATGTATATAATGGTGGGTCTGCCCTGGGAGAAGCCGGAGGATATCGATGCCATAGCGGAGCTGACTCACCGGCTGAAGGATTTCATGGAGGCCGAGGGGAGCAGGGGCACATTCACCCTTAGTGTAAATCCCTTTATCCCCAAGCCCTTTACTCCCTTCCAATGGCTGCCTATGGCTGACAAGAAAACCGTGGAGGAATCCCTGAAGCGGCTGAATGCAGGACTGAAGAAGCGCAAGGGGATAGAGCTGAAGACGGAGTCCCTGAAGGAAGCGTATATTCAGGGTGTGCTGTCCCGGGGCGACAGCCGGATAGGTGAGCTTCTGTGCCGGTCCTACGAGGAAAGAGGCGCCGAGGCGTCGAAGGCGTTTCTGCGTACTTTGAAGGATGAGGGGATTGATGCCGGCTTCTATCTCTATCGGGAGAGAGGTCAGGAGGAAATATTCCCCTGGGAAATGATTGATATCGGTGTGCGGCGTGAGTATCTCATGGCTGAGCTGGAGAATGCCCGTCAGAGAAGATTCACAAAAATGTGTTTTGATGGATGCAGACGCTGCGGTGTCTGTGCTCAGGTCTGACCTTTTGAAAGGATAAATTATGTTCTGCTTGAAAAACGGTGCCGGCTCGCTGGTAAATCTCTGGTACGGGGAATTTTCCATTTTCCCGAAGACGATGGTGACGGCTGCAGTAAGTGCCAGACAGGGCGGTGTCAGCGAGGGAGTATACCGCTCCCTGAATCTAGCCCTTCATGTAGGGGACAGGCCGGAGGCGGTCATTGAGAACCGCCGTCGGTTCCTTTCGGCTCTGGAGCTGGATTTTGACAAGCTGGTGACGGCGCAGCAGACTCACAGCGACCGGGTGGCGGTAGTCACTGCCTCCGATGCGGGCCGTGGCAACACGGTGTATGCCGATGCGCTGGATAATACCGATGCTATGGTCACAAATGTGCCGGGGCTGCCGCTGATGGTTTTTGTGGCCGACTGCACGCCGGTACTTCTTTTTGACCCGGTGAAGCGGGCAATAGGGGCTGTCCATGCCGGCTGGCGGGGGAGCTATGACTCAATCGCCGCCCAGGCGGTAGAAACGATGACGGCTGCCTACGGCTCCCGGCCGGAGGATATTCTCGCTTCTGTCGGCCCGTCTATCAACGGTGCCGATTACGAGGTGGGAAGTGAGCTGGCAGATATGTTTACCGCCCGTTTCGGTGAGGCGGTGACAAGGGAGCGTGGCTTTGTCCTCACCGAGGGTTATGAGAAGGAGCATCTTGATCTGTGGGCAGTAAATCAGTATGTGCTGGAGCAGGCGGGAGTGCCGGCGGAGAATATCTGCAATGCTAATGTGTCTACGGACAGCAATCATGAGCTGTTTTTCTCTTTCCGCCATGACAAGGGAGCTACCGGACGGCTGGCGGCGGTAATTGCGTTGAAGTAAGTTGATAGGGCAGTACAGTCAGAGCAGAGGCTGTGTTGCAGGGTAAGTGCTATGCAAACAAGAGAGCTGTTGGAGGCAGTCCGCTCCGGTAAGGTATCCGTTGAGGATGCGGAGGCGATTCTCCGTAAGCCGCCGGTGGAGGATATCGGCTGTGCCAAGCTGGATTTGAACCGGGCAGTCCGCTCCGGCTATCCGGAGGTAGTGTTCTGTCAGGGCAAGGCGGATGGACATCTGATAAAAATTTTCCGGAAACTGTACGAGGCAAACGGCGAGGTACTGGGCACGAGGGCTTCGGCTGAGCAGTACGAGCTGGTGAAGGAGGCAATGCCCTCTGTGCCGGTGCAGTATGACAAGCTGGCCCGGATAATGAAGATAGAGAAGCCGGGCCGGGAGAAGAACGGTCTCATAGCCGTATGCACCGCCGGGACGGCTGACATCCCCGTGGCCGAGGAAGCGGCTCAGACGGCTGAGTTCTTCGGCAACTATGTGGAGCGGGTCTACGATGTAGGGGTCAGCGGGATTCACCGTCTGCTGGCGAGGGTCGAGCTGATACAGAAGGCAAACTGTGTAATCGCCATCGCCGGTATGGAGGGAGCACTGGCCAGTGTCATCGGCGGTCTGGTGGACAAGCCGGTTATCGCGGTGCCTACCTCTGTGGGATACGGAGCCAGCTTCAACGGGTTGTCGGCATTGCTCACCATGATAAATTCCTGTGCCAACGGCATTGCGGTAGTAAATATTGATAACGGATACGGTGCCGGCTATATTGCCGGGCAGATAAACAGTCTGGGAGTGAGATAAATGAGCGGAAGAAGTCTGTATCTCGAATGTGAGACGGGAATAAGCGGCGATATGACTGTGGCGGCTCTGCTTGACCTTGGGGCAGATCGGCAGGTACTGGAGAAGGTGCTGGCGGGTATTCCGGCAGATGGTTTCTCGATAAAGGTCTCCCGGGTGAAGAAGGCAGGTCTCGACCTCTGCGATTTTGATGTCATTCTGGACAGCGAGCATGAGAATCACGACCATGATATGAATTATCTCTACGGAAGTGACCACCATCACGATTCCGACAATCATTATGAGCATGGTCACGGCCATGAGCATCATCAAGAGCATGACCATGAGCATGAACATGAACATGAACATGAATATCACCATGAACATGAACACGAACACCATCACGAACACGAGCATCATCATTCTCATGCTAGCAGGGGCCTGCCGGAGATAATCGATATCCTCGACCGGACTCCCATGACTGATGGTGCGAGGAAGCTGGCAAAGAAGATTTTTGATATCATTGCCGATGCCGAGTCGAAGGCTCACGGAGTACCGAGAGATGAAGTCCACTTCCATGAGGTAGGGGCCATCGACTCCATCGTAGACATTACGGCGGTGGCGGTATGCCTTGATAATCTCGGCTATCCGGACAGTCTCGGCTGCGTGGTGAGGGAGCTGTGCGAGGGTACAGGCTCCATCCGCTGTCAGCACGGTATGCTGCCGGTGCCGGTGCCGGCGGTGGCCAATATCGTGACGGATTCCGGTCTGAAGCTTCATATTACGGATATGAAGGGTGAGCTTGTCACTCCTACCGGCGCGGCTATTGCAGCGGCAATACGCACTACTGACAGACTTCCTGTTTCGTTCCGCATTGAGCGGGTCGGCCTTGGGGCAGGCAAGCGGGCCTATGAGAGGCCGTCATTCCTGCGGTCGATGATTATTGAGGAGGATGAGCCGGCCTATATCACGGACGAGGTAGTTGCATTGGAAACAAATGTTGACGATTCTACCGGAGAGGCAATGGGGTTCACTTTGGACAGGCTGATGAAGGCCGGTGCAAGGGATGCTTTTTTCCAGCCTGTTTATATGAAGAAAAACCGTCCCGCCTATCTCCTGACGGTCATCTGTGATGAGGAAAAGCAGGGAGAGATGGAGGATATAATCTTCCGTGAGACTACGACCATCGGTATCCGCAGCCGGAGAATGAAGAGACATATTCTTCCCAGAGAAATCATCACGGTGATGACCGAGCTGGGTGAGGCGAAGGTGAAGGAGGTCAGGGGTAGGGATTTCTGCCGCCGTGTTCCGGAGTATGAGAGCGTAGTCGAGCTGGCCGGAAGGTCCGGTCGTCCCTTTGGGGAGGTATATGAGATTGTCAGAGCCGCAGGAAATTAAAGGGCTGTTTGCTGCCTATGCTGGAGAATATGACAATATCGCTGTTGCGTATTCCGGCGGCGTTGATTCGGCAGTAGTTCTGCGACTGACTGCAGAGGCTGCTGCCGGCAGCGGAGTCAGGGTGTTTGCGGTTACTGTCTGCACCTCGCTCCATCCGGCGGGGGAGTGGCAGGAGCCACAGCAGTCGGCAGCTGTGCTCGGTGCGATCCACCGGCTGGTGGATGTGGATGAGCTTCGGGAGGCCGGGATTGAAAATAATCCGGTGAACCGCTGCTATCTCTGCAAGAAAACGATATTCGAGAGGATAAAGAGAGCTGTCCTTGAGGAGGTACCGGAGTCGGAGAGGACGCTGTTCCTTGACGGCACAAATGCCGATGATCTGAAGGAGTACCGGCCGGGATTGAAGGCGGTGGCTGAGCTGGGGATAGTGAGTCCACTGGCGGCGGCCGGTCTTACGAAGGCGGATGTCCGGCGGCTGGCGGCCGAGTACGGACTGTCTGCCGCACAGAAGCCGTCGATGCCTTGCCTGATTACGCGAATTCCTTACGGACAGCCAGTGGACTACGAGCTGCTGCGCCGAATTGATGAGGGTGAGCAGTTCATCCGCGGCCGCGGCTATTACAATGTTCGTCTGCGATGCCATGGGAGCATCGTCCGCCTTGAGGTGGACGCGGCGGATTTGCCGCGGCTGGCTCAGCCGGAGGAACGCAGAGCTGTCATTGATTGTTTGAAGGGTCTTGGCTTTGGTTACATTACCTTGGATTTGGAGGGCTTTCGCTCCGGTAGCATGGATGTTTCCTTAAAATTAAAGGCTTTTTGAAAATATATCCGGAAAAGTCGTTGACATGATAAGCTTCGGGTGGTATGATTTACAATTGCATAAAGTAGCAGCATTGTGCGTTGTGGGCAGATAGTGTCTGCCCCTGCACTTTTTTATATATATGGCGGAAAGAAATTGGAAAAAGTCCTGTTTTTTCCGTTTTTTAGTGTCACTAAATTTGGCTAAGGGGTGAAGGTCTTTGTTTAATCCTGTGCCGGTTGGTAAGAGAACCAGGTATAGCTATGCCAAGATTAAAGAAGTCATGGAGATGCCGAATCTGCTCGACATCCAGAAGAATTCCTACAAGTGGTTCCTTGAGGAAGGCTTGGCAGAAATCTTCCGCGATATTTCTCCTATTTCCGACTTCACTGGTAACTATGAGCTTTCTTTCGGTGATTTCCATTTGGGCGAGCCGAAGTATGAGCTTGATGAATGTAAGGAACGAGATGTCACCATGGCAGCTCCGCTGCGGGTGAATGTTAGACTTGTAAATAAGCAACGGTCAGATGAAATTATCGAGAATGTAGTCTTCATGGGTGATTTCCCCATGATGACTGATACCGGTACTTTCATCATTAACGGTGCGGAGCGCGTAATCGTAAGTCAGCTTGTTCGTTCTCCGGGCGCCTACTATGAAGAAGAAATCGATACTTCGGGCAAGAAGCTCTACAAGGCTACGGTTATTCCTAACCGCGGTGCCTGGATTGAGCTTGAGACCGATGTAAACGATATGATCAATGTCCGCATTGACCGTACCCGTCGTCTGCCGGTTTCTATTTTCCTCCGTGCTCTGGGTTTTGCCAGAAACGAGGATATTGCTGAGCTGTTTGATAACGATCCGCGCATCATGTCCATTCTGGAGCGTGACAGCACCACTTCCCGTGAGGAAGCCCTCATCGAGATTTATCGCCGCTTGCGTCCGGGCGAGCCGCCTACCGTCGACAATTCCGAGCAGCTTCTGCGGGCTTTGTTCTTTGACCCGAAGCGCTATGATCTGGCTACCGTCGGCCGCTATAAGATTACCAAGAAGCTGGGCTGGCGCCGCCGTATCATCGGTCAGGTACTGGCTGATCCTATCGTGGACCGCGAGACCGGTGAGGTCGTACTGCCGGCTGATACCGTAATCGACCGCAGCATGGTCGATGCCATCCCTGATGACCGTGAGGAAGCACTCTTCGGTGCAGAGGGTCCTGTTGTCGTATATGTAAAGGCTATACCCGGTGATGATTCTTCCCGCATGAAGATGATTTGCTCCCGTACCCTCGACTACTACAGACGTACCATCACTCACGAGGACATCATCGCTTCCATCAGCTATCTGCTGAATCTGATGAACGGCGTAGGCAAGACCGATGATATCGATCATCTGGGCAACCGCCGTGTCCGTTCTGTCGGCGAGCTTCTGCAGAACCAGTATCGAATCGGCCTTTCCCGTGTGGAGCGTGTCGTTCGTGAGCGTATGTCCACCTCCGATTCTGAGAATCTGAATCCTTCAAGCCTTATAAATATTCGTCCGATTGTGGCAGCCGTCAAGGAGTTCTTCGGTTCCTCCCAGCTGTCCCAGTTCATGGATCAGCACAACCCGCTGTCTGAGCTGACTCACAAGCGCCGTCTCTCCGCACTGGGACCCGGCGGTCTTTCCCGTGAGCGCGCAGGTTTCGAGGTTCGCGATGTACATAACTCCCATTACGGCCGTATGTGCCCCATTGAGACTCCGGAAGGTCCGAACATCGGTCTTATCGGTTCTCTCTCCAACTATGCAAAGGTCAACCGCTTCGGCTTTATGGAGACTCCTTACCGCCGCGTAGATAAGGCTACCGGTGTTGTTACCGAGGAAGTCAGCTATCTGACTGCCGATGAGGAAGAAGATATCGTAATCGCTCAGGCAAACGAACCGCTGGACGAGAATGGCAACTTCGTTAATCCCCGTGTCACCGCCCGATATCATCAGGATACCATGCTGGTACCGAAGGAGCGCGTAGACTACATGGACGTTTCGCCTAAGCAGGTCGTTTCCATTGCAACTGCAATGATTCCGTTCCTTGAGAACGATGATGCTAACCGTGCCCTCATGGGTGCGAACATGCAGCGTCAGGCCGTACCTCTGCTTCGCACTCAGGCTCCGCTGGTCGGTACCGGTATGGAGTACAAGGCTGCCTGCGACTCCGGTGTCATGATTCTGGCAAAGCATGCCGGTGAGGTCATCTATGTCACTGCGGATATGATTAAGATTCGCACCGACAATGGCGATATCGACAGCTACAAGCTCCAGAAGTTCCTGCGTTCCAACCAGGGCACCTGCATCAATCAGGTTCCTATCGTATATAAGGGCGACCGGGTATTCGCCAAGCAGCCTATCGCCGATGGTCCGGCAACCGACCACGGTGAGCTTGCTCTCGGCTACAATATCATCGTTGCTTATATGCCGTGGGAAGGCTACAACTACGAGGACGCCGTTCTCCTGAATGAAAACCTTGTAAAGCGTGACCTCTACACTTCCATCCATATTGAAGAATATGAATGCGATGCTCGTGATACAAAGCTCGGCCCAGAGGAAATCACCCGCGAGATTCCCAATGTTTCCGACGAAGCGTTGAAGGATCTTGACAATGAGGGTATTATCCGCATCGGTGCCGAGGTTCGTCCCGGCGATATTCTGGTCGGCAAGGTTACTCCCAAGGGAGAGACTGAGCTTACCAATGAGGAGCAGCTGCTCCGGGCAATCTTCGGTGAGAAGGCTCGCGAAGTCCGCGATACCTCTCTCAGGGTTCCTCACGGTGAGGCCGGTAAGATTGTCGATGTTAAGATTTTCTCCCGCGACAACAACGATGAGCTGCCGCCGGGTGTAAACCGTCTCGTCCGCGTATACATCGCCCAGAAGCGTAAGATTTCCGTCGGCGATAAGATGTCCGGTCGTCATGGTAACAAGGGTGTCGTTTCCCGCATTATGCGTCAGGAGGATATGCCCTTCCTGCCGGATGGTACTCCGGTAGATATCGTGCTCAATCCTTTGGGCGTTCCGAGCCGTATGAATATCGGTCAGATTCTCGAGACTCATCTCGGTATGGCTGTCCGTGAGCTCGGTATTCAGATTAAGAACGGTGATCCTACTGTTGAACAGCGCCTCCGTGATGTAGGCTACAACTTCGATAAGAACGGTATGCCGATTCCGGATGTTGCCGGTATCCATATTGCTACTCCGGTATTCGACGGTGCCGGCGAGAACGAAGTATTCGGTACTATCCGTGCTTCCGGTCTCCCCGAGGACGGCAAGACTGTCCTGTACGACGGTCGTACCGGTGAGCCCTTCGAGAACCGCGTAACTGTCGGCTGCGTTTATATGCTGAAGCTGCATCATCTCGTCGATGATAAGATTCATGCCCGTTCCACCGGCCCGTACTCCCTCGTTACTCAGCAGCCGCTGGGTGGTAAGGCTCAGTTCGGCGGTCAGCGCTTCGGTGAAATGGAAGTATGGGCACTGGAAGCCTATGGTGCCGCTCATACACTTCAGGAAATTCTTACCGTTAAGTCCGATGATGTCGTCGGTCGTGTCAAGACCTACGAGTCCATCGTCAAGGGCGAAAATATTCCCGAGCCGGGTGTTCCGGAGTCCTTCAAGGTTCTCATCAAGGAGCTCCAGTCCATCGGTCTCGATATTAAAGTTCTCTCCGAGGACGCCAAGGAAATTGAAATCCGTGATGAGGAAGATGAGGATTCCGGTGATACTGCCGGAGATCTCGGCCTTGATGTCCGCGGCGTAGCTCCGTCTGTTGCTGCACCGGCAGAGGCTGAGGACGGCGAGGCTCCGGATACCGGTGACCTCGACGGAGATGACCTCATTGCTCAGTTCAGCTCACTTGATGAAATGGCTGAGGCAGAGCAGCAAAGCTCCTTTGATGATGCTTATGATGCCGCCGATGATGGTCTGTATGAAGATTAAGAAGGGAGTGCTGGTCCCTTGTTGGATGTAAATAATTTTGATAGTATGCGCATCGCCTTGGCTTCTCCGGAGAAAATCCGTGAGTGGTCAAAGGGCGAGGTCAAAAAGCCGGAAACCATCAATTACCGCACCTTGAAGCCGGAGCGGGATGGTCTTTTCTGCGAGCGCATTTTCGGACCTACCCGTGACTGGGAGTGCCACTGCGGTAAGTATAAGCGCATTCGCTATAAGGGTGTAATCTGCGACCGCTGCGGCGTCGAAGTTACCAAGGCTAAGGTTCGCCGTGAGCGTATGGGTCACATAGAGCTGGCTGCTCCTGTATCCCATATCTGGTATTTCAAGGGTATTCCCAGCCGCATGGGTCTTATCCTTGATATTTCTCCCCGCTCTCTTGAGAAGGTTCTGTACTTCGCTTCCTATATCGTACTTGATCCCGGTTCTTCTCCGCTGGCAAAGTGCCAGCTCCTGTCCGAGAACGAATACCATGAGGCTCGTCAGAAGTACGGCGCTGACTTCCGTGTAGGTATGGGTGCCGAGGCAGTCAAGGAGCTGCTGTCGGAACTTGACCTGGAGGCGATGAGCAAGGAGCTCCGTGAGGAGCTGGCCGGTTCCAGCGGACAGAAGCGCATCAGAGCTATCCGCCGTCTGGAGGTTGTCGAAGCCTTCCGCAAGTCCGGCAATAAGCCGTCCTGGATGATTATGGATGTAGTACCGGTAATTCCGCCGGAGCTTCGTCCGATGGTTCAGCTGGATGGCGGCCGCTTCGCTACCAGTGACCTGAACGATCTCTATCGTCGTGTTATCAACCGTAATAACCGCCTCAAGCGCCTTTTGGAGCTTGGTGCGCCTGATATTATCGTCCGCAATGAGAAGCGTATGCTGCAGGAAGCAGTAGATGCCCTCATTGATAACGGTCGCCGGGGCCGTCCGGTTGCCGGCCCCGGCAATCGCCCGCTGAAGTCCCTCTCTGATATGCTGAAGGGTAAGCAGGGCCGCTTCCGTCAGAATCTGCTCGGTAAGCGTGTCGACTATTCCGGCCGTTCCGTTATCGTCGTCGGTCCTGAGCTGAAGCTCCATCAGTGCGGTCTGCCGAAGGAAATGGCTCTCGAGCTGTTCAAGCCCTTCGTCATGAAGACTCTCTGCAAGAGCGGCGCTGCCGGCAACATCAAGACTGCAAAGCGCATGGTAGAGCGCATGAAGCCGGAAGTCTGGGATTGCCTCGAGGAGGTAATCAAGGAGCATCCGGTTCTTCTGAACCGTGCACCGACGCTGCATCGTCTCGGTATCCAGGCTTTTGAGCCGGTACTCACCGAAGGTCGTGCGCTGAAGCTTCATCCGCTGGCCTGTACCGCATACAATGCGGACTTCGATGGTGACCAGATGGCTATCCATCTGCCGCTGTCCGCTGAGGCTCAGGCTGAGGCTCGTATCCTCATGCTTGCAGCAAACCACATTCTGGCTCCAAAGGATGGTCACCCCATCATCGTCCCGACTCAGGATATGGTTCTCGGTTCCTACTACCTCACCATTCTCCGTCCCGGTGCAAAGGGCGAGGGCCGTGTAGTAACCGGTATTCAGGAAGCTCTGCTGGCTTATCAGCATCATGAGCTTGACCTTCAGGCTGAAATTCGCACCCGTATCGAGGGCTATGGCATGGTTCGTACCTCCCTCGGCCGGATGATTTTCAATGAAATACTTCCGCCGGAAATCCGTTACTTCGAGAAGGACAAGGAGACCGGCGAGTGGTCTCTGGGTATCCGCATGGGCAAGAAGCAGCTTGGTCAGCTTGTTGCCAACTGCTTTGAGAAGTTCGGTGCTTCCAAGACTGCAGTCGTAATTGATCAGGTCAAGAACCTCGGTTACCACTACGCCTGCATTGCCGGTATGACCGTGGCTATCTCCGATGTTATCGTACCGCCGAAGAAGAAGGTCATCATCAGCGATACCGAGAAGAAGGTAAGCGAGATTGAGCGTCTCTTCAATCGCGGTCTTATAACTGATGAAGAGCGTTATACCAAGGTCTGTGCTCTTTGGAGCGATGCTACCGATAAGGTCGGCGCCGCAATGATGGAGCACATGGATCCCTTCAATCCGATCTTCATGATGGCCAACTCCGGTGCCCGCGGTAACGAAAAGCAGATGCGTCAGCTGGCCGGTATGCGCGGTCTTATGGCTGACCCGTCCGGTAAGACCATCGAGGTTCCTATTACGGCAAACTTCCGTGAAGGCCTCACCGTATCCGATTACTTCATTTCCTCTCACGGTGCCCGCAAGGGTCTCGCGGATACCGCACTTCGTACAGCAGACTCCGGTTACCTGACCCGCCGTCTCGTCGATGTTGCTCAGGATGTCATTGTCCGTGAAGAGGACTGCGATATTATCACCATCAACCTCATTCGCGCCCGCGCCCGTCTGGCTGAGTCTACTCCGGATGCTCTTGAGCATCTTTACGATTTGCTCCTCGGCCGCGTCCTCGGTGCCGATGCCGTTTCCATCAACAAGGAGACCGGCGAGAAAGAGGTCATTATCCCGAAGGATACCGTCATTTCCGAGCCTGACTTTGAAGCCATGGCCGAAAATGATGTTCGCGAAATCGTCATCCGCGGCACTCTTGCCTTCAGCGAGGCCGTTATCGGCAACGCAATGGTTTCCGAGACTGTTGTCCTCGGTACTCCGGATGACAATGAGCGGGCTGAGGCTCAGAAGACCGTCATCAGAGAGATGGCCGGCAAGAAGATTACTTCCCCGGTTATCAATACCGAAGGACAGGTCATTTTGGAGGCCGATACCGTTCTCGATGAAGAGAACATTATCAAGGTTCTCGAGAGCGATGCCCGCGAGCTGAAGTTCCGCAACAACAATGTTCGCGGTATCGAGGTTCAGGTAATCACCGACGGCGTCGGTGTCGTAGAGCCGCTGAAGGATCGTATCGTCGGTCGTGTTCTGGCTGAAGATATCATCAACGAGGAGACCGGTGAGGTCATTGCCCGCGTCAACGATGATATCGATGAGGCACTGGCTGACCGTATCGTTGCAGTCCGTGAGACTGTCACCATCCGCAGCGTACTTACCTGTAAATCTCAGTACGGCGTCTGCATCAAGTGCTATGGCCGTGATCTGGCCAACGCTTCCGAGGTCGAGGTTGGTGAGGCTGTCGGTATCATCGCCGCTCAGTCCATCGGTGAGCCGGGTACCCAGCTTACCATGCGTACCTTCCACTCCGGCGGTGTTGCCGGTGACGATATCACCCAGGGTCTTCCCCGTGTCGAGGAGCTTTTCGAGGCCCGCAAGCCGAAAGGATATGCAATCATTTCCGAGGTTGGCGGTCACGCAGAGGTTACCAACGAAGAGGGTTCTCGCAAGGTCACCATCACTCCGGCTGTGGGCGAAGCCAAAGAGTACATCATCCCCTACGGTGCGCATCTTGCCAAGATTGACGGCAAGGACATCAAGGCCGGAGACAAGATTACCGAAGGCTCCGTCAACCCCCACGATATTCTCCGCATCTGCGGCTTGAAGGATACCCAGCGGTATATCGTTTACGAGGTACAGAAGGTTTACAAGTCTCAGGGTGTTGAAATTAACGATAAGCACATCGAGGTCATGGTTCGTCAGATGCTTCACAAGGTGAAGATTGAGGAGTCCGGTGACACCGATTATCTGCCGGGCGAGTATGCCGATATCAATTCCTTTGAGGCAGCAAATGCCAAGGTTATTGAGAATGGCGGTGAGCCGGCTGTTGCCAAGCCGATTCTGCTCGGTATTACCAAGGCATCCCTCGCTACCGACTCCTTCCTGTCGGCAGCATCATTCCAGGAAACCACCCGCGTCCTTACCGACGCTGCCATCAAGGGCAAGGTGGATCCGCTCATCGGTCTCAAAGAGAATGTCATTATCGGCAAGCTTATCAAGGCCGGTACCGGTATGGGCCGCTACCGCAGCCTGAAGGTTTATGATCCCGACGCTCCCGAAGAGGGCATCGAGGAGGAGATCGTAACCGGTGAGGTCGCAGCAGAGGAAGCAGCTCTGTCCTGATAAAACCGTTAATCCTAAAAGGAGCAGTCGCATGACTGCTCCTTTTTTAGTCCGGCGGGACGTTTTCTGCCGGATTATGTTTACGGCTATCTTATAAAATTTCCTTGACAGCAGGGGTATTCCCGTGGTATTATTTCACGGATGAAAAATTCGCACAGTTTTTGTGCGTCTTTTTCGGTGTGTGAAGACCGATAAGGATAGGTGCAGTCTGAATCAGACGCGCGAAATCCGGTCTTTCCCCAACCGCACGGCGAGGCTCCGAAATTGGCAGGTCATGACAGGCTTTGCCTTTACATGACAGGTCAGCCACAGTCGGCGAGTTCACAGACAGGGAGGTGTATTTAAGAATGTATGCAATCATTAAAACCGGCGGCAAGCAGTACAAGGTCGCTGAGGGTGATGTGATTTTCGTCGAGAAGCTCGAAGGCGAAGAGGGCGCAGAGGTCGTATTCGACCAGGTTCTCACCGTCGTAGGCGACAGCGTGACCGTTGGTCAGCCGCTGGTAGCCGGTGCAAAGGTAACCGGTAAGGTAGTAGCTCAGGGCAAGGCTAAGAAGATTCTTGTCTTCAAGTACAAGGCTAAGGCAAACTATCGTCGTCGTCAGGGTCATCGTCAGCCCTACACTAAGGTTTCCATCGAGAAGATCGAGGCTTAATAGCCTATGATTAAAATAGAGCTCCAAAGGAACTCAGCCGGGATGATATCAGCCCTGCATGTATCGGGTCACAGCGGTACGGCAGAGAAGGGCAGTGATATCGTCTGTGCAGGAATTTCGGTTTTGGCACAGACAGCCATTGTGGGATTAAGCGAGCATTTGCATCGGGAAATCGATTATTCGATAGACCCGAGCGGCGACTTGCGGGTACGACTCATTGGCAATCCCGATGACCTCACACAGGCCATATTTGAGACAGTGCGTTTAGGCTTTACTGGCGTTGCCGAGTCGAGTCCCGGCGCTGTCCGGATTAAAGAAATTATGGCGTAATGCCTTACGAAAGAAAGTCACAGGGGGTGAACCACCTTGATTAAATTTGATCTTCAGCTTTTTGCTCATAAGAAGGGCGTATCCAGCACCCGTAACGGTCGCGACAGCGAATCCAAGCGTCTGGGCGTCAAGGAGCATCAGGGCACTATCGTTACCGCCGGCAGCATTCTCGTTCGCCAGCGTGGTACGCACTTCCACCCGGGCACCAATGTTGGCATCGGCAAGGATGATACTCTTTTCGCCAAGATTGCCGGCAAGGTCCAGTTCGAGCGGAAAGGTCGCGACAAGCGTCAGATCAGCGTTTATGCGGTTGAGTAATTCGACATTTAAAAAGGGGCGGATCAGTGCTTTGGCAGTGATTCGCCCTTTCTTTTACTATGTATAGGAGGAAACCACCGTGCAATTTATCGATCGCACAAAAGTCCATGTAAAGGCCGGCGACGGCGGCGACGGCAAGGCTGCTTTCCGTCGGGAAAAATTCGTGCCTAACGGCGGTCCCTCCGGCGGAGACGGAGGCCGGGGTGCGGATATTATTTTCGTAGTAGACGAAAATCTTAACACCTTGCTGGATTTCCGCTTCCATCGCAAGTTTTCCGGTGCCAAGGGCGAGAACGGAGATATAAAGAACCAGTACGGTGCCAATGCTGAGCCGTGCCTTGTAAGAGTTCCGCCTGGAACTATCGTCAAGGACGAGGCTACCGGAGATATTCTGGCAGATCTCACCGAGGTAGGCCAGCGGGCAATCATCGCCAAGGGCGGCCGCGGCGGTCGCGGCAATGCGAAGTTTTCCAACAGCGCAAACAGAGCGCCCTCCTTCGCAGAGTTTGGCGAGCCGGGCGAAGCGAAGGACCTTATCCTCGAGCTGAAGGTGCTGGCTGATGTTGGTTTGGTCGGCTATCCTTCCGTTGGTAAGTCCAGCCTCATCGCCGCTGTAAGCGCGGCCCGTCCGGAAATTGCAGAGTACCATTTCACTACGCTGACCCCGGTATTGGGCGTTGTCAGGGTAGAGGAGGACAAGAGCTTTGTAATGGCAGATATTCCGGGTCTTATTGACGGAGCTGCCGAGGGCGTAGGTCTTGGCCATGACTTCCTGCGCCACATTGAGCGTACCAAGCTCATTCTCCACATCGTAGATGCATCCGGTATTGAGGGCAGAGATCCGGTAGAGGATTACCGCCGCATAAACGAGGAGCTGGCAAAGTACAGTGCCAAGCTTTCCCGGAAAAAGCAGATTCTTGTAGCCAATAAGATTGATTTGCCGAGTGCGCAGGAGCATCTTGACGACCTGCGAAATCTTGCACTCTCTGAGGGAATAGAGTTCTTTGAAATTTCCGCAGCAGCTCATCAGGGTCTGAAGGCTCTCATTGACCATGTTGCCACCGAGCTTGACAACTATGTGGAGGAGCCGGAGGAGGAGCAGGACGGCGTAAAGAACTATGATTTGGACAGCGCTATTGCCGATGCAGATGCAGTAACCATTACTCGCAATGACAGGGCGGATTTCATTGTCCACAACAAGAATATCGAGAAAATCGTAGCAATGACCAATTTCGGCAATAAGGACGCCCTTCGCCGCTTCCAGTATATCTGGCGCATGAAGGGGCTTGATGCCAAGCTCAGAGCAAGAGGTGTCAAAGAGGGCGACACCGTTCATGTGGGCGATATGGAATTTGAGTGGCACGAATAAGGTGATAAGATGATAAGAAATACTTTAACCGGAAAGCAGAAAGCATTTCTGCGTTCTCAGGGCATGACTATTGACCCGGTGGTCAATATCGGCAAGGAGGGCATTACTCCGACTGTGGTAAACGCGGCTACCGAGGCTATCGCCAAGCGGGAGCTTATCAAGGTACGGGTGCTGCAGAACTGCCCGGAGGAGCCGGGAGATGCTATCGAGATGCTGGCAGAGCGTGTTGACTGTGATCTCGTTCAGAAAATCGGTCACAATGCACTGCTTTTCCGCAGGAATCCGAAGCTGAAAAAGCCTGCGGTGGAATTACCGTGAGCGGGGAGCGTGAGCGGCTGGCCAAGGCAAGCCGCATTGTCGTAAAGGTCGGAACCTCTACCATTACCTATAAGAACGGTCAGCTTAATCTGAACCGCCTTGAGAAGCTGGTAAGAGAGCTTAGCGATCTGAAAAACAGCGGTCATCAGGTAATCCTTGTCACCTCCGGCGCTGTCGGTGCCGGTATGGCTCGTCTCGGCTACAGCGAGCGGCCGAAGGATGTGGCCGAGAAGCAGGCACTGGCTGCGGTAGGACAGGGGATTCTGCTCCGTATCTATGAGCGCCTCTTTGATGAATACGGGCAGACGGTAGCGCAGGTGCTGCTGACTAAAGAGAATTCTGTCCATCACAATCTCTATGCCAATTCCCGTCGGACTCTCGGTCGATTGCTGGAGCTGGGGGTCGTCCCTATCATCAATGAGAACGATGCCGTGTCTGCCGACGAGCTGAAAATCGGTGACAACGACAATCTGTCGGCAATGGTTGCCACTCTCGTGGAGGCAGACCTTCTCATTATCCTCAGCGATATTGACGGCCTTTATACTGCCAATCCTTCCAGCGATCCTACGGCTACCCTTATTCATCGGGTGGAGGAAATCACGCCTGACATTGAGCGGATTGCCGGCGGTGCCGGCTCCTCTCTGGGCACCGGCGGTATGATGACGAAGATAGATGCCGCAAAGATAGCTATGTCTGCCGGCGTGGCAATGGTTATTGCCAAGGGTGAGGTAGACGGCGTGCTGCACAGCGTGGTGGAAGGCGAGGAGATAGGAACGCTCTTCGCTCCCAAGGAGGCCCGCCTGAAGCTGCGAAAGAGATGGATTGCTTTCGGCCGGCGCCTTGACGGTGCCATCACCGTGGATGACGGCTGTGCCGAGGCTCTGAGAGTTCATGGTAAGAGTCTGCTGGCTGCCGGAGTAAAATCTGTGGAGGGAAGCTTCAAGACAGGAGCGACTGTCCGCATTATTGACCTGCTTGGCCGGGAGATTGCCCGGGGTATCGTCAGATACGACAGCGAAACTATCGGAGCGATTGCCGGTCTGTCCAGCAGTGAGATTGCCGAGAGGATACCGGACAGCGACGGTCAGCCGGTTGTCCATCGGGATGATATGGTAATAATCGCCTGAGGCTGTTTAACCAATAGAATAAAATCACAGGCTGTTGCTCTGGCAGCAGCCTGTTTTCGTGTAAAAGAACTTGCATATCTTTGAAACAATGAGATATACTAAAACAGAGGCTGTGAGTCAATATGCCGATAAAGCCTGATGAGGAAATGACGATACAGGACAACTTCATATTCCAAAAGGTTATGAGAAACAAGCGTATATGCAAGCAGACGATTGAGCGGCTTCTAAACATAGACATAAAAGATATCAGCTATCCGGAAGAGGAAAAGACGATAGATATTCGTCTGGACAGCAAGAGTATTCGATTGGATGTTTATGTTAATGACGATAAGGGAACAGTTTTTAACATAGAGATGCAGACCAGTAAGGACATGGAGGAACTGGTAAAGAGGACACGATATTATCAGTCGCTGATAGATATTGACCTGCTGGAAAAAGGGCAAAGCTACGATGCTTTGAATGAGACATACATAATTTTCATTTGTACCTTTGGTTTGTTTTCAGGTGCTAGGCACAAATATACTTTTAGAAATGTCTGCCTTGAAGAAACGGGCATGGAGCTAAATGACGGTACCACAAAGTTGTTTCTAAGTACTAAGGGAACAGCAGAGGATGTTTCGGAGCCGCTGAGAAATTTTCTGGACTATATAGACGGGCATGAGCCGGTAGATGAGTTGATGCAGGAAATTGACAG
>JAFNYY010000110.1 GCA_017383125.1 Schwartzia sp. (in: firmicutes) | reverse complement strand
GCTATCCTCGTTGTTTCCGCTGCTGATGGCCCGATGCCCCAGACCCGTGAGCACATCCTGCTCGCTCGTCAGGTAGGCGTTCCTGCTATCGTAGTATTCCTCAACAAGGTCGACATGGTCGATGATGAGGAGCTTCTGGAGCTCGTAGAGATGGAAGTTCGCGACCTCCTCAGCGAGTATGAGTTCCCTGGCGACGAGATCCCTGTTGTTGCAGGTTCCGCTCTGAAGGCTCTCGAAGGCGACAAGGACTTCGCTGCTAAGATCGAAGAGCTCATGGCTCAGGTTGATGCTTACATCCCGACCCCGACCCGCGACACCGACAAGCCGTTCCTGATGCCGGTCGAGGACGTTATGACCATCACCGGCCGTGGTACTGTTGCTACCGGCCGTGTAGAGCGTGGCGTTCTGAAGATGGGCGATGTTGTTGAAATCGTCGGCATGGAAGAGGAGCCCAAGTCCACCACCGTTACCGGTATCGAAATGTTCCGCAAGACCATGGACGAGTGCGTTGCCGGTGATAACGTAGGTACCCTTCTCCGCGGTATCGACCGTACTGAAATCCAGCGCGGCCAGGTTCTCGCAAAGCCGGGTTCCATTCATCCGCACACCAAGTTCAAGGCTCAGGTTTATGTACTGACCAAGGAAGAAGGCGGCCGTCACACTCCGTTCTTCACCAACTATCGTCCCCAGTTCTACTTCCGTACCACCGATGTTACCGGTGTAATCCGTCTGCCGGAGGGCACCGAGATGGTTATGCCTGGCGATAACATCGAGATGGATGCAGAGCTCATCACCCCGATCGCTATCGAGAAGGGTCTCCGCTTCGCTATCCGCGAGGGTGGCCACACTGTCGGTGCCGGCAAGGTTATTGACATCGTTGAGGCTTAATCGCTGATATAAATTTGCCTTAGGTGAGGGCGGCTGTCACAAGCCGCCCTTAAATAAGGATTTGGGATACCTGCGATGAGGTGTCAGATGGCTCGGTGCTCTACTATAATTCCGGCATCGAGGGAACTGGCACTGAGTATGTCCGGATCGTAATCCGGGCGATAAGGAGGAAAAGACATTGTCCAAACAGAAGAAGATCAGAATCCGTTTGAAGGCTTATGACCACAAGGCACTGGATCAGAGTGCCGCTAAGATCGTCGAGACTGCTACCCGCACCGGCGCTCAGGTCTCCGGCCCGATTCCCCTCCCGACGGAGAAGAACATTTACACCATTCTCCGCAGCCCTCATGTTAACAAAGATTCCCGCGAGCAGTTCGAGATGCGCACTCACAAGCGCCTCATCGACATCCTCGAGCCCAGCAACAAGACTGTTGATGCTGTTATGCACCTGGATCTCCCGGCGGGCGTTGACATCGAGATCAAACTGTAAGAGGAGGTGGAATAATGGCTAAAGCAATTTTAGGCAGAAAGCTGGGCATGACCCAGATCTTTACCGAGGAAGGCAAGCTCATCCCGGTAACGGTCGTCGAGTCCGGCAACAACATCGTCATCCGCAATAAGACCGTAGAAAGCGACGGCTACAATGCTGTACAGATCGGTTTCGGCGATGTTAAAGAAAACAAAGTAAACAAGCCGCTGAAGGGTCAGTTTGAAAAGGCCGGCGTAAAGCCCGTCAAGTTCATCCGCGAGATCCGTCAGGCAGCTGCCAGCGATTACAAAACCGGTGATGTCATCGGTGTTGATATATTTGAAAAGGGTGACTTCGTAGATGTCACCGGAACCAGCCGCGGTCACGGCTTTGCCGGTACCGTAAAGCGCCACGGCTTCGCTCGTGGACCTATGGGCCATGGTTCCAAGTCCCATCGTGAGCCCGGTTCCACCGGTGCTATGATTTCCGGTCACGGCGGCCGCGTCCTGAAGGGCAAGCGCCTCCCGGGTCAGATGGGCGGCGTCAAGACTACCGTACAGCGTCTCTTCGTTGTCCGCGTAGATGCAGAGCGCAACATCATCCTCATTAAGGGTTCCATCCCGGGACCGAAGAAGGGCTTCGTAGTCGTTAAAGAAACTACGATCCCCAACAAGCGTACCGCAAAGATTAAAGCTCAGCTCGCTGAGAAAAAATAATTGGAAGGAGGATTTGCTAGATTATGCCAAAAGTAGCAGTTTATGATATCGCTCACAATCAGGTTGGCGAAATCGAATTGAATAACGAAATTTTCGGCGTGGAAGTGAACGGCGCCCTCCTTCATCAGGCCGTCGTAATGCAGCTGGCTAACCAGCGCCTCGGCACCCATGCCACCAAGACTCGCGCAATGGTTCGCGGCGGCGGCCGTAAGCCCTGGCGTCAGAAAGGCACCGGCCACGCTCGCAGCGGTTCCTCCCGCAGCCCGCTGTGGAAAGGCGGCGGAGTCGTATTCGGACCCCATCCCCGCTCCTATGCCTTCAGCATGCCCCGCAAGCAGCGTCGTCTGGCCATCAAGTGTGCTCTGAGCGACAAGGTCAACGAAGCAAGCATCTTCGTCCTCGACAGCTTCGTCATGGACGAGTACAAGACCAAGACCATCGTGAAGCTCCTCTCCGACTTCGGTGTCGAAGAAAAGAGCCTCATCATCACCGCAGCTGATGACTCCGACAAGATCGAGCGTTCCTGCGGCAATATCCCGGGCGTTAAGGCCATCACCAACGAAGGCCTCAATGTCTACGACATTATGAACAGCGGCAAGCTCTTCATCACCAAAGACGCTATCGCCAAGATTGAGGAGGTACTCGCATAATGGATGCACGCGATGTAATCATTCGACCCCTCATCACCGAGAAATCCACGATGATGATTGAGGAAGGCAAGTACACCTTCGTAGTCGACAAGAAAGCCGCTAAAGATGAAATCAAAGCAGCTGTTGAGAGCATCTTCAATGTAAAGGTTGTTTCCGTCAACACTGTTAACTGCATCGGCAAAACCCGCCGGATGGGCCGCAATGTCGGCAAGCGTCCGGACTACAAGAAGGCCATCGTTCGTCTCGCCGCCGGTGAGACCATCGAATTCTTCCAGGCCTAATCTACTGAAAAGGAGGTAAGCGAAATTGGCAATTAAAAGCTTTAAACCGTATTCTGCCGGCCGTCGTTTCATGACCGTCGCTTCTTTCGACGAAATCACCACGAACAAGCCGGAAAAATCCTTGCTTGAGCCTCTCAAGCAGCATGGCGGCCGCAATCAGCAGGGTCGCCTCACCGTACGCCATCAGGGCGGTGGCCACAAGCGCCGTTATCGTATCATCGACTTCAAGCGCATGAAGGATGATATGGCTGCAACTGTTATGACCATCGAGTATGATCCGAACCGCAGCGCCCGCATCGCTCTCGTTCAGTATGAGGACGGGGAGAAACGCTACATCATCGCTCCGAATGGTATCAAGGTAGGGGACAAGGTTTACTCCGGTCCTGAGTCCGACATTAAGCCGGGCAACTGCCTGCCGCTGGTAAACATCCCGGTTGGTACCATGATTCACTGCGTGGAGATCAAGATCGGCAAGGGCGCACAGCTCGTTCGCTCCGCTGGGGCCAGTGCTCAACTCATGGCTAAGGATGGCGACTATGCCCTCCTCCGTATGCCCTCCGGTGAGCTCCGCAAGATCCACATCAACTGCCGCGCCGTTATCGGTGAGGTAGGCAACCTCGAGCACGAGAATATCACCATCGGTAAAGCAGGCCGCTCCCGCTGGCTCGGCATTCGCCCGGCTAACCGCGGTGTTGCGATGAACCCGATTGACCATCCGCATGGCGGTGGTGAGGGTCGTAGCCCTGTCGGCCGCAAGCATCCTGTTACCAAGTGGGGCAAATGCGCCATGGGTACCAAGACTCGCCACAAGAAGCCGTCAGATAAGTTCATCGTTAAGCGTCGCAACCAGAAGTAATTTATTAGCCGCCGGGTAGCCACGCTATCGGACGAAAGGAGGAAATACCCCTTGTCAAGGTCTATTAAGAAAGGCCCTTTCGTAGAAGAAAGCCTTATGAAAAAAATCACGGCTCTGAATGAGGCTAACGACAAGAAGGTCGTAAAGACCTGGTCCCGCAGCTCTACTATTCTGCCGGACTTCGTAAGCCACACCATCGCCGTTCACGACGGTCGCAAGCATGTTCCCGTCTATATCACTGAAGACATGGTCGGCCATAAGCTCGGTGAGTTTGCCCCGACCCGCACTTACAAAGGCCACGCCGGTAACGAAAAGAAAACCGGTCTGCGCTGATTCTGAAAGGAGAATCAATTGTGGAAGCAAAAGCAGTAGCTAAATATGTCCGCATTGCTCCGCGCAAAGTACGGGTTGTCATGGATCTCATCCGTGGAAAGAACGTTGCCGAAGCATTTGCGATTCTTAAGTTCACCCCGAAGGCCGGTGCTGCTGTCATCGAAAAGGTGCTCAAGTCCGCCGTTGCCAACGCTGAGAACAACTTCGACATGAATGTCGATAAGCTCTATATCTCCCAGGCCCTCGTTGACCAGGGACCGACTCTTAAGCGTATCCATCCCCGTTCCCGCGGTCAGGCGTTCCGGATTCTGAAGAGAACCAGCCACGTCACTGTCTGCGTAGACGAAAGATAAGAAGGAGGGAAACGCATTGGGTCAGAAAGTAAATCCGCATGGCATGCGAATTGGCATCGTCAAGACTTGGGATGCTAACTGGTATGCCGACAAACAGGAATATGTAGACAACCTGCATGAGGACATCAAGATCCGCAAGTACCTCATGGAGGATCTCTTAAAGGAAGACAGCGTCTCCAAGGTAGAGACCGAGCGCTCCAAGAACCGCCTCAAGATCACCATCCACACCGCAAAGCCGGGCATGGTAATCGGTCGCGGCGGTGCCGGTATCGAAGACATCCGCAAGGGTCTGAAGGCTTATACCGACAAGCGCGTTGATATCAATATTCAGGAAATCAAGAAGCCGAACCTCGACTCCAACCTCGTTGCTGCAAGCATCGCTGAGCAGCTCGAGCGCCGCATCGCTTTCCGCCGTGCAATGAAGTCCAGTGTAGGCCGCACCATGCGCGAAGGCGCTAAGGGCATCAAGATTATGGTCAGCGGTCGTCTCGGCGGCGCTGAAATTGCCCGTAGCGAATCCTATCGCGAAGGCAGCATTCCTCTTCATACTCTCCGTGCCGACATCGACTACGGCTTTGCCGAAGCCAACACCACCTACGGCCGCATCGGCGTAAAGGTTTGGATCTTCAAGGGCGAAGTTCTGCCGGAGAAAAAGAAACCGGCACAGAAGCCTGAAAGGAGCGAAGCCTAATGTTACTGCCAAAACGCGTTAAATACCGCAAGCAGTTCCGCGGTCGCATGAAGGGTACTGCACATCGCGGCAATACCATCAGCCATGGTGACTTCGGTCTTGTAGCTCTTGAACCGGCTTGGATAACCAACCGCCAGATCGAGGCTGCTCGTATCGCTATGACCCGCTACATCAAGCGTGGCGGTCAGGTATGGATCAAAGTATTCCCGGATAAGCCTGTAACTGCTAAACCGGCCGAGACCCGCATGGGTTCCGGTAAAGGTTCTCCGGAGTACTGGGTAGCTGTAGTTAAGCCGGGCCGCATCATGTTTGAAATGGGCGGTGTCAGCGAGGAAGTTGCAAAAGAAGCTATGCGTCTTGCAGCTCACAAGCTCCCCATCAAGACTAAGTTTGTCACCCGTAGAGACTTCGAGGAAACAGAGGGCGGTGAAGTAAATGAAGGTTAATGAAATTCGCAAAGAACTCCGCTCCATGAGCGCTGACGAACTTAACCAAAAAATTGCTTCCCTCAAAGAAGAACTGTTCAACCTGCGCTTCCAGCTTGCTACCGGTCAGCTCGAGAACCCGAGCCGCATCCGCGAGGTCAAGAAGACCATCGCTCGCATCAAGACCATCCAGAGCGAGCAGGCAAAAGCCTAAGACACAGAGATATTTGAGAGGAAGGAGGCTCATTGATGAGCGAGGAAAGAAATACCCGTAAAAGCCGTATCGGCAAGGTAGTAAGCGACAAAATGGAAAAGACCATCGTCGTCGCCATCGAAGAACACGAACAGCATCCGCTTTACAAAAAGACCGTCAAGAAGACCGTCAAGTTCAAAGCGCATGACGAAAATAACGAAGCTCATGTCGGTGATGTCGTCTCCATTATGGAAACGCGTCCCCTCTCCAAGGATAAGCGCTGGCGTCTCGTAGAGATCGTCGAGAAGGCGAAATAATATTCTTAGGACCGCAAATTCTAAGAAGGAGGTTAACAAATGATCCAGCAACAAACTCTGCTGAACGTTGGCGACAACACCGGAGCTAAAGAAATTATGTGCATTCGCGTAATGGGTGGCTCCTACCGTCGCTATGCTAATATCGGCGACATCATCGTCGCCTCCGTCAAGCAGGCTGCCCCGGGCGGCATGGTCAAGAAAGGCGATGTCGTAAAGGCAGTAGTAGTACGCAGCGTCAAAGGCCTCAAGCGTGCTGACGGCTCTTACATCCGCTTCGATGAGAACGCGGCTGTAATCATTAAAGAAGACAAGACTCCGCGTGGTACCCGTATTTTTGGACCGGTAGCCCGCGAGCTGCGCGACAAGGATTTCATGAAGATTATTTCCCTTGCGCCGGAAGTTCTGTAAGCGAGGAGGTGCTATTTTGTCATTCGTGAAACTGCATGTAAAAAAAGGCGACGAAGTCGTCGTTTTGTCTGGCAAGGATAAGGGCCAGAAAGGCAAAGTCATCGAAGCTATGCCGAAGAAGGGCAAGGTACTCGTAGAGGGCATTAACCTGGTTAAGCGCCACACGAAGCCCAACCAGAAGGCACCCCAGGGCGGCATCCTGACCAAGGAAGCAGCTCTCAATGTATCCAAGGTCATGCTGGTTTGCCCCAGCTGCGGCAAACCGACCCGCACCGGCCATCGTGAAGTCAACGGCCACAATGTACGTGTTTGCAAGAAATGCAACCAGGTCGTAGACCAGACGAAATAATCACTGAAAGGAGGATATAGGTTTGGACAGACTGCAGGAAAAATATGAACAGGAAGTCAAAGCCAAGCTCACTGAAAAGTTCGGCTACAAGAATGTAAACCAGCTTCCGAAGATCGCTAAGGTCATCATCAACATGGGCGTTGGCGAGGCCGTTGGCAACTCCAAGGCTCTCGAGAGCGCAGTAAGCGATCTCACCACCATCGCTGGTCAGAAGCCTATCGTGACCCGCGCTAAGAAATCCATCTCCACCTGGAAGCTTCGCCAGGGCATGCCCATCGGCTGCAAGGTAACCCTTCGTGGCACTCGCATGTATCAGTTCCTCGACAAGTTCATGAACGTTGCTCTTCCTCGCGTTCGCGACTTCCGCGGCGTGAACAAGAACGCTTTCGACGGCCGTGGCAACTACTCGCTGGGCCTGAAGGAACAGCTCATCTTCCCGGAAATCGAATACGATAAGATCGACAAGGTCCGCGGCATGAACATCGTCATCGTCACGACCGCCAATACCGATGAAGAGGCACGTGAGCTTCTGAAGCTCATGGGAATGCCGTTCAGCGCATGAAAAGGAGGTAATTGACTTTGGCTAGAACCGCAATGATCGAAAAATGGAAGCAGGAACCCAAGTTCAAAGTTCGCAAGTATAACCGTTGCAAGATTTGCGGCCGCCCCCACGGCTATATCCGGAAGTTCGGCATGTGCCGTATCTGCTTCCGCGTCCAGGCCTACAAAGGCGCCATTCCCGGCGTAACCAAGGCCAGCTGGTAACACTGAAAGAAAGGAGGATATCGATTCATGGCAATGACTGATCCTATTGCAGATATGCTTACCCGTTTGCGCAACGCAAACTCCGTACTCCACGAGAAGGTCGAAATCCCCGGCTCCAAAATCAAGAAGGCTATTGCAGCTGTTCTGAAGGAGGAGGGCTTCATTAAGGATTACACCTTCACTGAAGACAACAAGCAGGGCATCCTTACGCTCAAGCTTAAATATGGTCCCGCAAAGGAAAAGGTAATCACCGGCATCAAGCGCATTTCCAAGCCGGGTCTTCGCCAGTACTCTAAGTGCGCAGAGCTCCCCCGTGTACTCGGTGGACTCGGTATCGCCATCATCTCCACTTCTCAGGGGATTATGAGCGACAAGCAGGCTCGTAAGGCCGGTCTTGGCGGCGAAGTTATCGCTTACGTTTGGTAAGAAATCCATATTTAGCTAGGAGGCGTAGAAATGTCCCGTATCGGAAGAGCACCGATTGTCATCCCGGCTGGCGTCACCGTCACCATTGAGGAAGGCAACCTGGTCAAAGTAAAAGGCCCCAAAGGCGAGCTCAGCCGTACCCTCCATCCCGAGATGAAAATCACGGTAGAGGACAACACGGTCAAAGTAGAGCGTCCCTCTGAGGATAAGAAGCATAAATCTCTCCACGGTCTCACCCGTACCCTCATCAACAACATGGTTGTTGGTGTTACCGAGACCTACACCAAGACCCTGGAAATCACTGGTGTCGGCTACCGTGCCGTTCGCCAGGGCAACAACCTCAACCTCTCCCTCGGTTTTTCGCATCCGTGCATCATCGAACCGCCGAAAGGCATCACTCTCGATGCACCGGCAGCCAACCAGATTGTCATCAACGGCATCGACAAGGAGCTCGTTGGTGCAATGGCAGCAAAGATCCGCTCCCTGCGTGAGCCTGAGCCGTACAAGGGCAAGGGTATCAAGTACGCTGGTGAGAAGATCCGCCGCAAGGCTGGTAAAGCTGGCGCGAAAGGCAAATAATCTTTAACAGAGGGGAGTGACCACTGTGTTTGTAAAACAGGATAAGAACAAGGCACGCGTAAAGCGTCACATGCGCGTTCGTAACCACATTTCCGGTACCCCGGAGCGTCCGCGCCTTAACGTATTCCGCAGCCTCAGCAATATTTACGCCCAGGTCATCGATGATGTCAACGGCGTAACCCTCGTATCTGCCAACAGCCAGGAGAAAGACTTCGGCGCCTACGGCGGAAACATCGAGGCAGCAAAGAAAATCGGCGAACTCGTCGCCAAGCGCGCCCTTGAAAAGGGCATTGAAGAAGTCGTGTTTGATCGCGGCGGCTACCTCTACCACGGTCGTGTTGCGGCCCTGGCCGAGGCTGCCCGTGAAGCCGGCCTGAAATTCTGAGCTAGGAGGTAAATTAATGCCTACTAATATGGATCGGAACCCGGAAAAGAAAGCAGACCGTAAGCCCGGCAACAAAGACCGTCGCAATGACCGTCGCAACGATCGCCGTGAAGCGGATCCGGAATTCCAGGAAAAAGTAGTATATATCAACCGTGTTGCCAAGGTTGTAAAGGGCGGCCGTCGCTTCAGCTTCAGCGCCCTCGTAGTAGTTGGCAACCAGAAGGGCCGCGTCGGCGTTGGCCTCGGCAAAGCTGCCGAAGTTCCCGAAGCTATCCGCAAGGGTGTTGAGGATGCAAAGAAGAACCTCATCGATGTTGCTCTGAAGGATCATACCATTCCCCATGAGATCATCGGCATCTTCGGTGCCGGTCAGGTACTCATGAAGCCGGCAGCCAAAGGTACCGGTGTCATCGCCGGCGGCCCGGCTCGTGCCGTTCTCGAGCTCGCAGGCATCAAGGACATCCTCACCAAGTCGCTGGGCTCTTCTAACCCGAACAACATGGTTCGTGCCACCCTTACCGGTCTCTCTCAGCTCAAGCGCGCTGAGGATGTAGCCCGTCTCCGTGGCAAGACCGTCCAGGAAATCCTGGGTTAATGGAGGGACAAAGACATGGCAAAGCTTAAAGTAACGCTGAAGAAGAGCGTCATCGGTTGCCCCGAGACGCAGCGTCTCACCGTCAAGTCCCTCGGCCTCCACAAGACCAACTCGGTCGTTGAGGTCGAAGATAATGCTTGCATGCGCGGCCAGCTGCACAAGGTTCGTCATCTGGTTGTCGTAGAAGAAATCGCAGACTAAGAGACGGAGGTGCACAAATGAAATTACATGAACTTACCCCGGCACCGGGCAGCCGCAAAGCTGCAACCCGTCGTGGTCGCGGTCTTGGCTCCGGTCTCGGCAAAACTGCCGGCCGTGGTCAGAAAGGTCAGAACTCCCGCTCCGGCGGTGGTGTTCGCACCGGTTTCGAAGGCGGTCAGATGCCTCTGTATCGTCGCCTCCCGAAGCGCGGATTTAAGAATGTATGGGCTGATCAGTTCGCTGAAGTCAACGTTTGCCAGCTGAATGTATTCGAAGATGGCACTGTTGTTACCCCGGTTGAGCTTATCGAAGTCGGCATTCTCAAGAATGTACTCGACGGCGTCCGTGTACTGGGCGACGGCGAGCTCACCAAGAAGCTCACTGTTAAGGCATCCGGCTTTACCAAGAGCGCCGAAGAAAAGATTAAGGCAGCAGGCGGCGAAGTCGAGGTGATCTGAGGTGCTTGAAGCCCTTACGAACATCTACAAGGTACCTGAGCTCCGCAAGAGGATTGTTTTTACACTCATTATGTTTGCAGTATTCCGTCTGGGGACTCACATCCCCGTACCGGGAGTAAATCCTGCCGTAATCGAGCAGCTCTTTAATCAGGGCAATCTCTTCGGACTCATGGACTTGTTCTCCGGCGGTGCCCTGAGCAAGTTTTCCATCTTTGCGATGAGTATCACCCCGTATATTAACGCTTCCATTATCATTCAGCTCCTGACTATCGTCTTCCCGACTCTGGAGCAATGGCAAAAGGAAGGTCAGGAAGGGCACAAGAAAACAACTCAGGTAACACGCTATCTAGCTGTTGCATTAGCATTCCTTCAGGCTATCGGCATGGCCATAGCCTTGAACTCTGCGGTAATCAACCCGGGTATCGTATCTACCCTGATTATCGCCATCACCCTCACTGCAGGAACAATGCTCCTGATGTGGATTGGTGAACAGATTACTGCCTACGGCGTCGGAAACGGCATATCGCTGATAATCTTCGCCGGTATCGTGGCAGCTCTTCCGAAGAACCTGGCAACGATTTATCGTTACACCCAGGCCGGAACCATTACCTATGGTAATGCGTTATTCTTCATTCTTATCGTTCTCGCCATGGTCGTGTTCGTTGTACTGATTAACGAAGGCCATCGCCGGATTCCAATCAGCTATACAAAGCGTCTTGCTGGTGGCAGATTGGGCGGCGGACACGCCAGTCATATCCCCCTCAAGGTTAATCAGGCGGGGGTTATCCCAATAATCTTTGCGTCATCCGTGCTGATGTTTCCGGTAACCATTGCTCAGTTTGTAAAGATCGACTGGGTACAGACCATCGCCGGGTATCTGGCGTGGGGAACACCGCTGCAGACTGCAATTTACGCTCTGCTTATTCTGTTCTTCACATACTTTTACACCGCGGTTACCGTAAAGATATCGGATATGGCAGAGAATCTGAAAAAATACGGCGGCTTCATCCCGGGCGTTCGTCCGGGTCAGCCTACCGAAGACTATTTAGATCGTGTCTTGACCAGAATCACGCTGGCAGGTGCAGTATTCCTTGCCTTCATCGCCATACTGCCGAACCTGGTGTCGGGAATGACCCGCATCGAGGGTGTGTACTTCGGCGGAACGGCCCTGCTCATCGTCGTAGGCGTTGCCCTCGATACCATGAAGCAGATTGAGGCAATGGTAGTAATGCGTCATTATCAGGGATTTATGAAATAGGAGTATAACAATGGTTATCCTTTTAATGGGCCCTCCGGGCGCCGGTAAAGGCACCCAGGCCGTAAGCATGGTTAAGAAGTTTGGTATCCCCCAGATTTCCACCGGCGATATGTTCCGGGCAGCAATCGGACAGGGAACTGAGCTTGGCAAAAAGGCCAAGGCATGTATAGATGCTGGAAAGCTTGTCCCGGATGAAATCACTATCGGCATCGTCAAGGAGCGTCTCGCTCAGGACGACTGCAAGAAGGGTTTCCTCCTGGACGGTTTCCCGCGTACTACCGAGCAGGCAGAGGCTCTTGAGACCATCCTCAAGGAAATCGGACAGGAGCTTACCTGTGCCCTGAACATCGCAGTACCGAAAGAGCTTCTCATAGAGAGAGCTGTCGGACGTCGTGTGTGCCGCAAATGCGGTGCATCCTTCCACATTCAGTTCAACCCCTCCAAGGTTGAGGGCGTCTGCGATGAATGCGGCGGCGAGCTTTATCAGCGCGCTGACGACACCAGGGAAACGATGGAGAATCGTCTCTCCGTATACGAAGCATCCACTCAGCCTCTTATCGACTTCTACGAAGCAAAGGGCAAGTGCCGTGCCGTAGACGGCGACCAGGCGATCGACAAGGTCTTCGATGACATCGTTAAGGCTCTTGAGGCCTGAGGCGGGGAAGCAACCGAGTGATAAAGCACGAAAAAGGAGTAATCCATGTCCAAGCAAGATGTAATTGAAGTAGAAGGGAAGGTCCTTGAGGCATTGCCCAATGCGATGTTTCAGGTCGAACTTGAAAACGGCCACGTTGTGTTGGCGCATGTATCAGGCAAAATCCGCATGAACTTCATTCGTATACTGCCTGGCGATAAGGTCACGCTGGAATTGACTCCGTACGATTTGACGCGTGGCCGCATAACCTACCGTTTCAAATGAGCGCAGCCGGCGCACAAGGAACGTAATGTACACTGCGCCCCGGGTGGCGTTCAAAGAAGAAAGGAAGGGAGCACGAAATGAAAGTCAAGCCGTCGGTTAAGCCGATTTGCGAAAAGTGCAAAGTCATTAAGCGCAAGGGCCGTGTAATGGTCATTTGCGAAAACCCGAAACATAAACAGAGACAAGGCTGATTAATTAATAAGGAGGTGCGAATATGGCACGTATTGCCGGTGTAGATTTACCCCGTGACAAAAGAATGGAAATTGCGTTGACATACATTTACGGTATCGGCCCGAAGACTGCTCAGCACATTCTCGCCGAAACCGGTATCAGCCCGGACCTCCGGGCCCGTGATATCACGGAGGAAGATGTTGCAAAGATCCGTGATCTCATTGAAAAAGAAGAGATCCTGGTCGAAGGTGATCTCCGTCGTGAGACCAGCCTCAACATCAAGAGACTCGTTGAGATCGGCTGCTATCGCGGTCGCCGTCACCGTCTGGGCCTTCCGGTCCGCGGTCAGAATACCAAGAACAACGCCCGTACCCGCAAGGGTCCGCGCAAAGCCATCGCAGGCAAGAAGAAATAAGGCCAGAGGAGGGAAATTCTAAGTGGCAGTTAAGAAAGCAGCGCGTCCGAAGAGAAAGGACCGCAAAAATATTGAATTCGGTGTAGCTCACATCAGCTCCACCTTCAACAACACCATTGTCACCATTGCCGATCGTAACGGCAATACGATCTCCTGGGCCAGCGCCGGCGGACTTGGTTTCCGTGGCTCCCGCAAGAGCACCCCGTTTGCCGCTCAGATGGCAGCAGAGACTGCTGCCAAGGCTGCAATGGAGCATGGCCTCAAGCAGATCGAAGTTTTCGTTAAGGGTCCTGGTGCAGGTCGTGAAGCAGCTATCCGCTCGCTTCAGGCTACCGGTCTTACCATCGATATGATCAAGGACGTAACGCCGATTCCGCATAACGGCTGCCGTCCGCCGAAGCGTCGCAGAGTGTAATTGGGAGGGTAAAAGAACAATGGCAATTGATAGAACAGCAAGCCTCAAGCGTTGCCGCTCCCTCGGCCTCGAGCCGGCAATGGTCGGTCTTTCTAAAAAGTCCAAGCGTCAGGTCCGTCGTACCAACCGTAAGGTTTCTGAGTACGGCCTGCAGCTCAAGGAAAAGCAGAAGGCAAAATTCATCTACGGCGTACTTGAGAAACAGTTCCGCGGCTACTACGACAAGGCAAAGAAGCTTTCCGGTGTTACCGGTGAAAACCTTCTCATCCTTCTCGAGCGCCGCCTTGATAATGTAGTATATCGTCTCGGCCTCGCTACCACCCGCCGCGCAGCTCGTCAGGTGGTTCGTCATGGTCACATCCTCGTCAACGGCAAGCGTGTGGACATCCCCTCCGCTCTCGTCCGTATCGGCGATGTAATCACCGTAGCTGAGAAGAGCCGTCAGAACGCCTACTTCAAGGCTCTGGCTGATGGCTACAATACCCTTTCCGTACCGGTTTGGATCGAAGCCGATAAGGACAACATGAAGGGCACCGTTACTCGTTTCCCGGCTCGTACCGAAATAGATGCCCCGGTTAATGAGCAGGCTATCGTCGAGCTCTATTCCAAGTAATTTCCTAGCGAGATAAGTAATCAATGGTAGGAAAACAGGAGGAGGTTTGACAATATGCTCGAAAACATGGTAATACCGTCGATTCAGGCCGAGAGAAACTCGGACGGAGATGTCAATCATGGCACTTTCGTATGCGGGCCGCTGGAAAGAGGCTTTGGAACCACCCTGGGCAATGCCCTTCGTCGCGTGCTCCTTTCGTCCCTGCCCGGTGCAGCCATCACCTCCATCAAAATCGATGGGGTGCTGCATGAGTTTTCGACAATCCCCGGTGTCCGGGAAGATGTCACGAACATCGTCCTCAACCTCAAACAGCTCTGCCTCAAGATGCACACCGATGAGCCGCAGCTCATCCGCATCGACATTGAGGGTGAAAAGGAATTAACCGCTGCTGATATTCAGACTACTGCTGATGTAGAGGTCCTCAATAAGGACCTTCACATCGCTACTCTGAATGATGAAGCCAAGCTCCACATGGAAATGACCGTAGAGCGCGGCCGCGGATATGTTCCCTCAGAGAAAAACAAAAAGAGTGATGATCCAATCGGCCTTATTCCGATTGATTCCATCTTTTCGCCGATTCTCCGCGTGAACTGCGTCGTCTCCCCGACTCGCGTCGGCAATGTCACGGACTATGACAAGCTGACCATCGATGTATGGACTGACGGCTCCATCACCCCGGAGGAAGCTCTTAGCAGATCGGCAGAAATCCTCATTATCCATCTCGGGTACTTCAAAGAGTTGGCTAAGCCGGAAGAGGATGGTCTCCTCAAGGGCATTTCCGAATCCGACCCCGTCAATGACGAGCCCAAGCAGACTCCCGTACTCACGATGCCCATCGAGGATCTCGATCTTTCGGTTCGTTCCTACAACTGCCTGAAGCGTGCTGCAATCAACACCGTTGGTGATTTGATTGTCAAGACCGAAGATGACATGATGAAGGTTCGTAATCTCGGACGCAAGTCTCTGGACGAAGTCAAGAAGAAGCTTGACGAACTCGGAGTAGCACTTGCAAAACCTGAAGAATAAGGAAAGAGGTACATAAATGGCTTATAGAAAACTCGGTCGCGATTCCAGCGCCCGTAAAGCACTCTTTAAGAGCATCCTGACCTCTCTCTTCCAGCATGGTCGGATTGAGACTACCGAAGCTAAGGCCAAAGAAATCAGCGGCCTGGCTGAGCAGCTCATCACTCTGGCTAAGGTAGGCGACCTCGCCTCCCGCCGTATGGCTATCGCCCGCCTTGCTGATGAAGATGTTGTCAGAAAGCTCTTCGGCGAAATTGCTGCTAAGTACAGCGATCGTCAGGGTGGCTACACCCGTATCATGAAGCTCGGTCCCCGTCGCGGCGATGCTGCCCCGATGGTAATCATCGAGCTCGTGTAATCGGCTGATAAAGCGAAAATGTCCCGGTGGAGAAATCCGCCGGGATTTTTTTTACCCTAAATTGGCTGTGAATAAAGTCTGTAAGAAAACCGTTAATCAACATCGGTACCTGGCGATTGACAAGTAATCATACGCAGTCAGAGCCTAGTACCGCTAAGTTGATTATCGAGCAAAAGCGTGTTTTCGTCAGCTTATATTCACAGCTCAATTTTTATGAGCTGGCGGGTAATGAATAAGAAAGAAGCAGGAAATATAGGCGTGAAAATGCCTGCAAATCCATGAATGAGAGCATTATAACAGCTTCGCTGTTGAATGCGACAAGGAGGAAAATGCCTTGCATTTTCTTGAAAAAACGCATTATAATAAAAATAAAGGAAAGGAGTTGCAGGAATAATGAAACACCTTATACTGCGCAGGCTGACAGCAATACTGCTGCCATTGCTCGTGATGGTTTTCTGGACAGGTTCTGCCCTTGCCGAAGAAGTAGATTATTCTCAGCCGTCAAGCTGGGCATACTATGGAATCGGAGATGAAGCAGAGAAGCCGGCAGACCTCTTTATCATCTGCCCCACTGTGGACATGGGGACGCACGGACAAATGGCGATGCCTCTGGACGACGAAAAGCTCAGGGCCAATTTTGTGGGAGCGCTGAACATGGAGCGGGGAATCTATGAGGAACACACTCGTATGTATGCCCCTTACTATCGACAGGTAGTGTTCCCTGTGTACAGTCTGCCTATGGAGGAGCAGGAGAAGCATCTGACCAGAGCCTACGCCGATGTGCGTAAGGCTTTTCAGCACTATCTAAAGAACTATAACAACGGTCGTCCTATTGTACTGGCTGGCTTCTCCCAGGGTGCCGATATGACACTGCGGCTTATGAAGGAATTCTTCAATGACAAGGCCCTGCAGGACAAGCTGGTAGCGGCCTATGCCATCGGCTGGCGTCTCACAGAGGAAGAGGTAAAGGACCATCCCTGGCTGCGCATCGCTGAAGGAGAGCGGGATAACGGCGTTATAATCCTTTTCAACAGCGAGAAGGCAGGTGTTGAAGAATCTATTATTATACCAAAAGGCGTTAAAACTCTGGCGGTAAATCCGCTGAACTGGCGAAGCGACAGTGAGCCTGCTGACCGTGAACTGAACTTGGGAGCCTGCTTTACTAATTACGGAGCCGGCATCAAGGAAGAAATCCCGGCGATGACTGGTGCCTATATTGATGAAAAGAGGGGCAGTCTCGTGGTGGTAGATGTGCCCCTTGGCAGATTCCCCCAGTACCTCACCGGCAACGGAATATTCCATATATATGACTATCAGTTCTTTTTCCGCAATCTCCAGAAGAATGTAGAAGATAGAATAGAAGCCTATATGGAAAGCCATTAAGCAAAGTGCTTGACAGAGGGCGTATACTATAAATGACGGAAGAATCAGCGGGGGAGCGCCCGAAGATTCGTCAGACAGAATGATAGCGAGGGAGCCTGTGTTGCAGGCTGAGAGGGAGCCGGAAGCTTCGACCGTCGTCTGGGTTAGGAGCAGACGATTTACTGCCGTGGGCGGGGCCTGTCTTTTTGTCAAAAATTTCAGAAACTAATCCACTCTGCTTGCGGAGATATTATATTCTCACGAGGGAGTGGATTTTTTTGAAGGAAATCAGAGATCAAAAGGGAAGAAATGGTAAGGTGCTTCGGCTGGTAATGATGGGAGTACTTATCGGACTGGGCGTTGTAATCTCCCCAATACTGCGCATCGAAGGGATGTGCCCCATGGCGCACCTTATCAATATCACGGGAGCAGTGCTGCTGGGGCCGATGGAGGCATTCACCGCAGCAACCCTCATCGGTATCATCCGTATGGCTACCATGGGCATACCGCCTCTTGCCTTGACCGGTGCAGTATTTGGAGCTTTGCTGTCGGGAATAATGTACCGTTACAGCGGCGGCCGTATTTGGGCGGCGGTGCTGGGGGAGATAATCGGTACCGGTATCATCGGTGCCATCGTCAGCTATCCGGTAATGACCCTGCTCTACGGCCGGACTGGATTGACCTGGTTCTTCTATGTGCCGCTCTTTATCAGCGGAACCCTTATCGGCGGAGCCTGTGCCTTCCTGCTCTTGAAAGCACTGGCCAGGAACGGCGCTCTGGCAGATATTCAGAGGCGATTGGGAAGCAGAGTGTATAAGGAATGAAGGAAAAAATCGCGGCGGCCGTCAAGGCTGTGAAGAAACAGAAGCCGCTGACCCATATAATAACCCACCAGATTGTGGCCAATGATACCGCAAACTGTATACTGGCATTGGGAGCAAGACCGATAATGTCCGAGCATCCGGCTGAGATGGCCGAAGTCGTTATCGCGGCCGAGGCTCTCGGAGTAAGTCTGGGGAATATCAACGATAGCCGTTTGCGAGCTATAAGGCTGGCAGGACAGACTGCCTGCATCTATGGCAGGCCGCACATTATCGACTGTGTAGGCACGGCGGTGAGCCGTCTGCGGCTGGATTTTGCAAGGAGATATATCGCCGATTTCAAACCTGCAGTGGTGAAGGGAAATGCCTCGGAGCTGCTGGCACTGGTAGGCTGCCCCAATCACGCAGTAGGCGTGGATGCCGGAGAGAAAGACGCCCTCTATCGGCAGCTTGAAGCAGGAGACACAAGAGCGGAAGCTGTGACAGTGCTGGCAGAGTTCGCCCGAAACAATGAAACGGTCATCGTCATTACCGGAGCGAAGGATATAGTCCTTGACGGAAAAAATGTTGCACTTGTTTCAAATGGAACTCCTCTGCTGGGAAAAATCACCGGCAGCGGCTGTATGCTCACCGGAATAATCACCGCTTTTCTCGGAGCGGGAGAAGTGCCGTTGACGGCCGCTATGGCAGGGCTGACCATCTACGGGGCGGCCGGGGAAAGAGCCGCCGCACAGGCAGGGAGCAACCATCCGGGGACATTTCACAGCCTGCTTTTCGATGCCTTGGCAGAGCTGTCGGAGAAGCCTTTCGAGGCGAAAGTAAAACTGATTTGAGAAAAAGGGGGAATTTTCGCAAGAATTTTCGAAAATTTCCCTTTTTTTGTTATGAAAGACCTTTTATTGGTATTCTCTATAGGTTATAATAGCCACAAGATAAAATTTTCGCGAGAAAACTCGAGAAGGGAGATACAATAAATGGCAGCAGATACCAGAAAAGATATCAAGGGGAAGAAGGAGCCTCAGGCCAAGACTCGGGAGGAGGCACTGGAGCTTGCTCTGAAGGGGATTGAAAAGGATTTCGGTGAAGGTGCCATCATGCGGCTGGGCGACCCCAAGGCCCGGATGAATGTCGAGGTAATCCCCACCGGTATTCTCCCTATCGATCTGGCTTTGGGAGTAGGCGGTCTGCCCCGGGGACGAATCATCGAGATATATGGACCTGAATCTTCCGGTAAGACTACCGTCACTCTACACATGATTGCTGAGGCTCAGAAGCGGGGAGGTATAGCAGCCTTCATTGATGCTGAGCATGCTCTTGACCCGATATATGCCAAGAAGCTTGGCGTAGACATCGACAATCTGCTGGTCAGCCAGCCGGACAACGGCGAGCAGGCTCTCGATATCGCTGAGGCACTTGTCCGTTCCGGAGCTATTGATATTATCGTTGTGGACTCTGTAGCGGCCTTGGTACCGAAGGCGGAAATCGACGGCGAAATGGGTGACTCCCATGTAGGCCTTCATGCGCGCCTCATGAGTCAGGCTATGCGCAAGCTTACAAGCTTTATCGGCAAGTCCCGTACTGTAGCAATCTTCATCAATCAGATTCGTGAGAAGGTTGGCATCATTTACGGCAGCCCGGAAGTCACTACCGGCGGTCGGGCATTGAAGTTCTATTCCTCCGTCCGCATTGATATCCGCAAGAAGGACGCCATCACCGTCAGCGGTGAGACTGTTGGCAATCATACAAAGGCGACCATCAAGAAGAATAAGGTAGCTCCTCCCTTCAAGGAGGCAAACTTCGATATATACTACGGCGAAGGCGTATCCCGTGAGGGCAGCCTCGTAGAGATTGCGGTCACTCTGGATATAGTCCAGAAGAGCGGCTCCTGGTACTCCTATGAGGGTAACCGCCTCGGTCAGGGCATGGACAAGGTTCGCATGGTTCTGAAGGAACAGCCGGAACTCTATAAGGAGCTGGAGGAGAAAATCCGGGCGAAGATGGATGAGGCTATCCGCCGCATCACCGATACGGGCCCGGCACCGAGTCAGGCTGACAGCTTTGCTGACGAAGATTAAAAATATAAGAGAGGCTTTTGCACGATTTCTGAAGGCTCCCCTCTAGGGGAGCTGGCGGCGAAGCCGTCTGAGGGGTGACAGTCCAGCCAATCGGCTAAATTACCCCTCCGACCTCGCTACGCTCGGCCACCTCCCCTGGATGGGAGGCTTTAGCAGTTGGTTGTGCAAAAGTCTCTTTTGGTTACGGAGAAAAACGAGAAATATGCAGGGACGAAGAAGCCTTGGGCAGAAACCTAAGAAGTCGGCAACAGAATACATGGTAGACCTGCTGGCAAAGAAGGACTACAGCACCCGGCAGCTGACGGAAAAGCTGCGGATGAAGGGCTACAGCGGAGAGGAAACAGACGGGGCGATAGACAAGGCTCTGGAGTGGGGCTATCTCGATGACCTGAGAGTGGCAAAGAATGTCTGGCGGTTTAACTATGAGGGTCATCAGTATTCCGTGAGCAGGATATTGCAGAAGCTTCGAGAGAAGGGATTCACTGCCGAAATCATCAGCGAGATAAAGGCTGAGTATGATGAAGAGGCTTTGACAGAGCGGGACATGGCGGTGGCTGAACGGCTGGCAATGGCAAAGTTCGGCAGTAGACTCTCTGCGGAGGCGGAAGAAGGTAGCCCTGTGGATGATGGGTCATCAGAGGAGCAGGAGGACGGCAAGAGAAAGATGCTTGACTGGCAGACTGTTGCCGCCTTCCTCTTTCGCCGGGGCTTCTCCGACAGAGTTTGCCGTCAGGTAGCAGGCTTTTTACTGCAAAAAAACAGAAGATGACATAACAAAAAGCAATGCAGACACAGAGGGGAGGTCTGACATTGCTTTTTGTTATTTTGTCTCGAATTTCAGAGACGGTATGAATTTCACGGCGGACAAAAGGGAGAGAGAAGCCGCCGAAGAAAACATTTTAGATTGCGGCGGATACATCAGCCCCAAGTCTGCGGCAGGCGGTGAGGGCATCATCATCCGGAAAATTCTGAGCAATGACGGTGCCTATAATCTTCGCACCGGCGGCAGAGGTTCTTTCCTGCCATGTGTCCATCCATTCACCGCTGCCCCAGCCGTAAGAGCCGAACAGACCGGTAATCATCCCATTGAGCTGTCCTTCGCAGTCGGCAAAGAGGGGGTCAAATTCACAAGGCTCCAATTCTTCGGAGCCCATGGCTGGACAGCCGAAAACAACGGCCTGATAATCTGCAAGGGCCCTGGCAGAAAATTCACTTGCCGAAAATAATGCGGCTTCGGCTCCAGCCTGTCTTATTCCTTCAACGACGGCATTGGCCATGGCTTCGGTATTGCCGCTTCCTGACCAGTAAACAACTGCTATTTTATTCATACATATAACCTCCTTAACGGTAGTATTCATCCTGCCATAAGTAAATCTGTCATGGGAATACCATTATCAAGCTTATTGCAGAATGCTTCGGTACAGGCAGTAATCCTGTCGAAAAACGCCCGGGTGGCAGCTTCATTGACATAAATTTTCCAATATCCGGCATATCGGAAGCTGCCACCCTTGTGAACGATGAATCCTCTCACATCGGCAGGCGGATAGTCCAGAAACAGTCCGATTTCATGGGGAAATTCATCAGATTCCCGACAGCGTTTCCGGAGATGCGTCAGCAGCTCCGGTAAGCTGCCCTGCCGTGGATAACCGTACCGATCCAGTATGCGGCGTGCTGCGGAACGGGTCAGTATTAGCCGCAGCCGTTCCTCATTGTAGATAAGGATGAGTACATGACTTGTCTCCGCAGCTAAGACCATGTACTTTATCCCCTGTCAGCACATAGCAGGGATGTACTGATCCAGCCAGCACCGGCACTCTTCATAAGCGGAAACAGGCAGGGAGATAAGACTGGCGGCTTTTATTCCTTTGAAGGTAGGCGCGCAGTTCCGCCCCAGTATGCGGTCGAAAACAACTTTACTCATGGATTGTGACTCCTTTTCATCCACAAGGATACTATAACATAACTGATAATAAATATCAATAATAAATATTCTCAATTAAGCAATATGGGACTTGGGATTCAGGAAATTGAAAACTGTTATCAATGAAGGCCGGGACAAAAATATTATAAGGGATTTGTCGTGATGAATTTGTCGGCATAAATATTTTCTGCTGGAATAAAAAGCGAAAATCCTATATAATATATACTTAATCTAATATCGAAATCTGTCATAAGGGAGGCAGCAACACTTGAAAAACGAAAACATTCTGGTCCTCGACTTCGGAGGCCAGTACAATCAGCTTATTGCCCGTCGTGTCCGTGAAAGTCACGTATACTGCGAGGTTCATCCCTATACCTTGAGCATTGAGAAGATTAAGGAAATGGCGCCGAAGGGCATCATTTTCACCGGCGGCCCAAACAGCGTCTACGGCGAGGGAGCAGCTCTTTGCCAGCCGGAGCTTTTTGAGCTGGGCGTGCCTATTCTCGGCATCTGCTACGGCAGTCAGCTTCTGGCCCACATGCTGGGCGGCAAGGTAGCCACTGCGCCGGTCAGCGAATACGGCAAGACCGAGGTGGAGATTGTAAAGAAGGACTCTCCGCTCTTTAAGGATGTTAAGGACAAGACCATCTGCTGGATGAGCCACACGGATTATATCGCCGAGGCTCCGGCCGGCTTTACTGTCACCGCCCAGACTCCTGTCTGCCCAGTGGCGGCCATGGAGGACGCTTCCCGCGGCCTTTATGCCGTGCAGTTCCATCCGGAAGTAATGCACACTGAGGAAGGCATCAAGATGCTGCAGGGCTTTGTCTATGGTGTCTGCGGCTGCAAGGGTGACTGGCAGATGACCTCCTTCGTAGATGAGGCCATTGCCCAGCTGAGGGAGAAAATCGGCGATGGAAAGGTGCTTTGCGCTCTGTCCGGCGGAGTTGATTCCTCTGTTGCTGCTGTCCTGCTCTCCAAGGCAGTCGGCAAGCAGCTCACCTGCGTATTCGTTGACCACGGTCTCCTCCGCAAGAACGAGGGGGACGAAGTTGACTCTGTATTTGGACCGGAAGGCCCTTATGACTTGAACTTCGTCCATGTTGACGCCAGTGAGCGCTTCTATGAGAAGCTGAAGGGTGTAACTGACCCGGAGAAGAAGCGTAAAATCATCGGTGAGGAATTCATTCGCGTATTCGAGGCCGAGGCCAAGAAGATTGGCAAGGTAGACTTCCTCGTCCAGGGTACCATTTATCCGGATGTCATCGAGAGCGGTCTGGGTAAGTCCGCTGTCATCAAGTCCCATCACAATGTCGGCGGTCTGCCTGACTATGTAGACTTCAAGGAAATCGTTGAGCCGCTGCGCCTGCTCTTCAAGGATGAGGTTCGTGAGGTCGGCCGTACCCTCGGCATCCCAGAATATCTCGTCCGCCGTCAGCCGTTCCCAGGACCGGGTCTCGGCATCCGTATCATCGGCGAGGTAACACCGGAGAAGATTAAGATTGTTCAGGACGCTGACTGGATTTATCGTGAAGAGGTAGCTAAGGCCGGTGCTGATAAGGATCTCGGCCAGTACTTCGCAGCCCTAACCAATATGCGCTCCGTAGGCGTAATGGGCGACGGTCGTACCTATGACTACGCTATTGCGCTCCGGGCTGTTATGACCAGCGACTTCATGACTGCCGAGAGTGCTAAGCTGCCCTGGGAGGTACTCTCCATCTGCGCCAGCCGCATTGTCAACGAGGTCAAGGGCGTCAACCGCGTGCTGTATGACTGCACCGGCAAGCCACCAGCGACTATCGAGTTTGAATAAAAAGGTAAATCCCTACAAAGCTTGTATTTATGGGCTTTGTAGGGATTTTTTAGATGGCGATGGGTACGATTTGGGTACAAAATTTTATTCTTTTTTTGCCATAGGATTTTGCTGGATAAAACAAATTTGCTGGGGAACTGAGTTTATCATTTTAATGAATTTTTCTTGCCCCAACATTTTGACAAGATTGGCAATTTGCTGTGTTTGTTGCTGTTTGTCATAATAAAAAATAGTAGTTTTTACGCTGGACCTATCTATTAAATCTTGAAGAACATCTGCATCGGTTACATCTAGTGAATGACCGAAGATAAAAATATTATTGCAAAATGGATTATCAGAATCTTCTAATGACTTGTAATTTCTAAATGTATATGTAAGCTCATCCATCTTATTTATCCATTTACGATATGTAAATC
>JAFNYY010000109.1 GCA_017383125.1 Schwartzia sp. (in: firmicutes) | reverse complement strand
AAGTAATTCCAATGCTGATATTTTCACAGCAGCGCCGAAAGCTTCTCATACACATCCCTGGCGTAGTATTCCTTTATCTCCCTGCGGGTCATGCCCCTCACATCAGCCCTGATACGGTAATCGTATATATCGCCGCCGATGATAATGCAGTAGCAGGCCTCACCTTCTACACTGTCTCCGTTGTTGGGATCCACATTGCCGGTGGTACCGGTGATAGCCACGGCTACCTCGGCACAGTATGCCTCCTGCGCGGCGGCCGCCATCTCTCTGGCGCACTCCGGTGAGTAGACTCCGTACTCCTCGATGACAAAGGGAGATACTCCGGCGGCTTCCTTGGCCTCGTTGGAGTAGGTGACGATACTGCCCCTGAATACGGCTGAGGCACCCTCATTGTCCGTCAGGAGAGAAGCCAGCAGACCGGAGGTGCAGCTCTCCATAAATGTGATCGTCCAGTTGGCGGCCAGCAGTTTTTCTTTCACCAGTCTTGCTGTATTCATTCTCTTGCCCCTCTCTTTTATGCGGTATTTTAACCTTACCCAACAGTATCCGTAGGGGCTGCCCGCAGGCGACCCGAAATAAAGGCTCAAACCTCACCCACCGCCTACGGCGGTCCCCCCTCCCCAAGGGGGAGGGTAATAACCTTCCCCTCTGGGTGTGCATGAGCACTTATTCGCTGAAAGCGAATTTAGTGCGAGCCATGCAAACTGCTTAGTGACATCCGAGCACAGCGAAGGATGAACTTAGCATGTTTGTAGAAGGTGGCCGAGCAAAGCGAGGTCGGATGAGGTTTTAATTGTTCAAACACCTCATCATTATCTCGTTGCCGTTGTCCTTCAGCCACTTATTCCATTTCCTGTATTCGGGACAGACTCTCAGCACATGGCTGTAAAATCTCTCTGAGTGGTTCATCTCCAGCCGGTGACACAGCTCGTGTACTACGATGGCATCTATAACCTCCGGCGGTGTCAGCATAAGCAGGCAGTTGAAGCTCAGATTTCCCTTGGCCGAGCAGCTGCCCCACTTGGTCCTTTGACAGCGTATGGTGACTCGTCCATAGGTGACGCCAAGCATGGAAGCGTAGTGCTGCACTCGAGGCGGTATATACTCGACAGCTTTATCTGCCAGCCTTTTTATGTCCTCCATCGTCAGAGGCGGCAGACTGTTTACCTTCGCCCGACACTCCTGCAGGACGGCCATGTGCTTATCTATCCAGCCGCGGTTTCGCTCTACAATTTCCCGAGCCTGCTTCAGGGTAGTGCGCATCGGTACCCGAAGGATGACAACTCCGTCGTTGTTTATCTCTATCCGCACCGTCCGCCGCCGGCTCTTTTTTATTTCGTATTTTATATCTTCCATTGGATTAGATGCTGTTATTCCCCTGTATGCATTTCCTCTGCTTTTTATTGAAAGCAATGGAACTACAATGTTGAAGGGACTATATTCCTTAATGTAAATTCAGCCATTGCATACCCGCAGAGAAACCATTATGAACGCCGGTACTTAGCGATTGCCGAGTGTAACGACGGCAGAGCTTAGTACCGCTGCGTGAATAAATAAGTGCAAACGGGTTTCTGTCGGGTAATGCATGGCTGTAGTTTTTATTTTTTTGGTGTCTCATCCATCACCCTGCGGATTATCTGCGCTATCCGCTCCGGTTCCACCGGCTTCTGGACATGGGCATTCATCCCTGCCTCCAAGCACCGTCTGGCGTCCTCGGCAAAGGCATTAGCCGTCATGGCAATGATTGGGATATGCTGATAATCTGCCCCCTCCGACATACGGATCGCCTTTGTTGCCTGCAGTCCGTCCATCACCGGCATCATGATGTCCATGATTATGACATCGTACCTTTCACCCTCTGCCAGCTTCTTCAGTGCAACGCTGCCGTCCTCGGCCTCATGGACGATTGCGCCTTCCTCCTCCAGCAGATAGCGGATGATATCCCTGTTCAGCTCATTATCCTCTACCAGCAGTATCCGGCTGCCGGAAATGTCGGCCTTTGCCCTGGTGAAGTCCTTCTCATTTTCGGTGGCCATTTCATTTTCCCGGTCAATTTTCAGGGGCAGCTTCACGGTAAAGGTACTTCCTACATCCTTGACGCTTTCTACCTGAATTGTTCCGCCCATGCTGTCAACTATTATCTTGACGATGGAAAGACCGAGGCCGGTTCCCTTGTATATTTTACGGCTTCCTGCCGCATCCTCCTGAGAGAATGGTTTGAATACATTCTGCAGGTATTCTTCGCTCATTCCGATTCCGTTATCCCTGGCTCGGAAGGTGAATTCTACCGTGTCCTCGTCCAGCAGCTTCTCTTCATACAGAAGCTCCAGTATTCCGCCGGGGCGGTTGTACTTGATACCGTTGGAAGCGATATTTATAAATATCTGTCTCAGGCGCAGGGAGCTGGAGATTACAAACCGCCGCTCCGGAGTCTGCTCATCATGGGTGATGATGGACACATTCATTTCCTTT
>JAFNYY010000108.1 GCA_017383125.1 Schwartzia sp. (in: firmicutes) | reverse complement strand
GCTTTATCCTGTTCGTTTCGATGGGTGCTGGACTTCATTATCTAAAGCGGCTTGTCAGTACGCCCCTGGGCAGTCCTGTTGATGAAAGGAGAAGAAAGCTCCTGAAGGGTGCAGTGCTGTACCCGACAGCCGCCGCTGCTGCCAGTCTTTACGGCGGTCTCGTGGAAAAAGACGGGACAGTAGTCAACAGTTATGACATTCCGCTAAAGGAACAGTCTCATAAATCTTTGGACGGGTACCGGATTATCCAGTTAAGCGATGTTCACTGCGGCCCGTTCCTGATGCCTGACCGGCTTGATGAGCTGCTGAAAAGGGCAGCGGGACTTGGCGGAGATGTGCTGGTATTGACGGGAGATATTTTTGACGACAACGAAACAAATGAGGAAGCAATTGCGACCGTTAACCGCTACTGTGACAGATTCAAAGATGGAATCGTATTCATCTTCGGCAATCACGAATACTTCCGCAATATGTCGGTGATACAGGATACCCTTTCTCGGTCAAAAATCAAGGTTCTCAGAAATCAGTCGCTTTGCCTGGCTGGAAAGGAGGGGACAGAAGCCTCTCTGTATCTCGCCGGTGTTGACTATCCCCAGCGGCGTGATGCCTTTGACCGGTTGGCAAAGGAATATACCGAAGAAGCCTATAAGAATATCCCGCAGGGAGCAATCTCAGTTCTTCTGGCCCACCATCCTGACTTCATCGACAGGGGGGCGGAGCAGGGGGCGGCGGCTGTTCTCACCGGCCATACCCACGGCGGACAGATTGGCCTTTTGGGGGTATCAATAGCTCCGCCATTATTCAAGTATATGCGTGGAATCTATAATGTGGACAGTAAAGGGAATGGTAAAACTTTTGGCTATGTACATTCCGGCAACGGCAGCTGGTTTCCCTTCCGACTCGGCTGTCCCCCGGAGATTGCCGTGTTTACGCTGAAAGCATGATTGCTGATAAAGGGACTGTGAGGACAGTTTTACATAGACATCATCTGTCTGAGGGTTCTTAGACCTGATAAACCCATACAGTCTAGCGGCGATCCTCAGCCCTTCAAAAAGACTAGACACATCCTCACAAAAGCTCATTAAGTATTCATGCAGACGCAGAGGAACAGAGCCTGTGAAAAAATGAATTCTTGTTTTTTCACAGGCTCTGTTTATTTATAAAAAATACACCCTCATATTGAAAATGGTTATTGACATAAGAGAGAATATATGCTTAAATATTCACATATAAGAAACGCAGTATTCTGCAAAATAAAATTTATGGTAAAACCGGAGGTAATCATTATGAAAAAGAAATTCAAGACCGAAATCGACTGTGCTGCCTGCACCCTCAAGATTGAGGATGCCGTTGCAAAGGTAGAAGGCGTTGAGAAGGTTGCTATCGCATTCATGGCTCAGAAAATGACCATTGAATTTGCTGAAGGTGCCGATGTTGACGCCGTAACCAAGAATGTAGTCGCCGCTGCCAAGAAGGTAGAGCCGGACTGCGAAATCTTCGTAGACTAATATCTAACCAGACCACAAACAAAGCCCGGAGGTGTATAGCCAGTGAATAAGAAGCAGAAAGTAATGTTGGCAAGGATTATTGTTACATCCGTATTGATGGTAGCATTATCCTTCTTCCCCTTTGAGAGAGTATTCCCCGATGAAGGGACTCGCAAGATGGCCGAGGCAGGACTCTACCTTATACCATATCTTATCATTGGCTATGACATCCTTCGTAAAGCAATCCTCGGTATGCTCCATGGCGATGTCTTTGACGAAAACTTCCTCATGGCGATTGCTACTTCTGGTGCGATGTGTATCGGCGAGTACGAGGAAGGTGCCGCCGTTATGCTCTTCTATCAGGTGGGTGAGCTTTTCCAGAGCTATGCTGTAGGCAAGAGCCGACGCAATATTACCGAGCTGATGGACATTCGCCCCGACTACGCCAATATTGAAGTAGACGGGGAAGTCCAGCAGGTAGACCCTGACGAAGTAGAGGTTGGCTCTGTCATCCTCGTACAGCCTGGTGAAAAAGTACCTGTTGACGGTGTTATCGAGAGCGGTACTACCAATATTGATACCCGTGCCCTCACCGGTGAAAGTGTTCCCCGTGAAGCTAAGGAAGGCGACGAAGTCCTCTCAGGCTGCATAAACATGACCGGAGTAATTCGTGTCCGCACCACCAAAGAAGCAGACGAATCTACCGCTGCCAAGATCATTGAAATGGTAGAAAACGCCGGCGCAAGAAAATCCCGCAGTGAAAAGTTTATTACCCGTTTCGCCCGCGTCTATACACCGATTGTCTGTGTATTGGCAGTCCTTTTGGCAGTGGGAGTACCCCTTGTTCGCGGCTTTGCAATGGGTCTCGCCCCGGAGTGGAGCGTATGGATTGAGCGCGCCCTTATCATGCTGGTAATCAGCTGTCCCTGTGCGCTGGTTATCTCCATCCCCCTCAGCTTCTTCGGCGGTATCGGTGGTGCCAGCGCCCACGGTATCCTGGTAAAAGGCTCCAATTATTTGGAGGCTCTTGCCGATACTAAATGCGTTGTATTTGATAAAACCGGTACACTTACCAAAGGCGTATTTGAAGTAACCAAAGTAGAGCCGCAGGGCATGAGCAATGACGAACTTATCCGCTATGCTGCCTATGCCGAAAGCTATTCCAAGCATCCTATCAGCCATAGCCTGAAAAAAGCCTATGGCAAAGACATTAGCACGAAAAATGTCTCTGACTACGAAGAAATCAGCGGTCACGGTGTAATAGCAGCTGTAGATGGACACAAGGTTGCCGCCGGCAATAAACGTCTCATGGCTAAGCTGGAAATAAATGCAGAAAACCCCGATGTTCCGGGTACCATCATCCATGTTGCCGTTGATGGAAAATATGCCGGATACATCGTTATATCCGATATCATTAAGGAATGCTCCGCCGCTGCTATTAAAGGCCTGAAGGACGCAGGCGTAACTAAAACTGTAATGCTTACCGGCGATACCGAGATTACCGCCAAGGCTGTAGCAAGTGAGCTGGGTATTGATATGTACAAGGCGGAGCTTCTTCCCAGCAACAAAGTAGAGGAAGTAGAGAAGCTGCTGGCTTCTAAAAATGACAAGGACCAGCTGGCTTTTGTCGGTGACGGCATCAACGATGCTCCGGTACTTACCCGTGCCGATGTCGGTATCGCTATGGGTGCCCTTGGCTCCGATGCAGCTATTGAAGCAGCCGATATCGTCATCATGGACGACGACCCGGCGCGCATTTCCTTCGCCATGATGATTGCCCGCAAGACCCTTGCCATTGTAAGACAGAATATTTGGGCGTCAATCGGCATAAAGGTTCTCTGCATTGTCCTCGGTGCCATCGGTTATGCCAATATGTGGTTCGCCATTTTCGCCGATGTAGGCGTTATGGTTATCGCCATTCTGAACGCAATTCGCGCCCTCCGGGTTGATACTACCTGGCTGGCCTGCGCTCATGCAAAATAATATACCTCGGAAAAGGAGAAATTATTGTTATGAGTGATGTATTAAAAGACATAGAATTTTGTGGATATGTAGCAAAACCGGGAACAAAGGTACAGGGCTATATCAGCATTACCGACGATACCCCGGATGTACCGTTCTCAATCATAAACGGAGCAAAGCCCGGCAAACGAATTCTTATTACCGCCGGTATTCACGGCAATGAGTACCCCGGTATTCTCGCCACGGCTCAGCTTGTCCGCCGAATTGACCCCTTGAAAATGTCCGGCTCTCTCACTATTCTCCACCTTGTAAACGGCGGAGCATTTATGGAGCGCAAGGCAGCCATTGTCCCGGCAGACGGAAAGAACATCAATCGTGTATATCCCGGTAAGGAAAATGGCACAGCTGCCGAAAGAATTGCCTGGTTCATCACGCAGGAAATGGGCAGGGGATATGACTTCTACATGGACCTTCACAGCGGAGACCTCCATGAAGACCTGATACCTCACCTCTACTACTCCGTGCTGGCGAAGCCGGAGGTAGTAGAGAAATCCCGGAAGGCAGCGGAGAACCTGTATATTCACTGGATGGTCAGCTCCAAGTCCCCCAATGGCAGTCTGGCTGCTGCATCCCTGAATGACTTGCCCGGTATCCTTATTGAGCGCGGCGGAAACTGCATCTGGAATGAAAATGAGGAAATCGGTTATCTGGCGGATATGTACCGCCTTATGAAATACTTTGGCATGTATGATGACGGCAAAGAGAGAAGAAAGCTGGATCATATCCATGACTTTGGCAATTCCCGTCCCATTGTTGCCAAAGAAAGCGGCCTGTGGAAGCCTCTTGTTCAGCCCGGCGATGTTCTGCAAAAAGGACAGATTGTAGGTACAATTACCGATGTCTTTGGGAATATCCGGGAAGAGGTTGTGGCTAATGAATCAGCCACCAATCTCTACCAGCTGTCGGCTCTCTCCGTCCGCAAAGGCGATGTGGTAATGTTCTGTGCTGTTGAGCAGAACTGCCATGTTCTGCACGATACGGAAGATGCGGTTCATGCTGACGACAACCATCATGAATTGATTGAGTAAAAAAACCTGGTGATAAATTTGGAGGTAAAATTAATAAGGAGATTGCCCCAATCTCCTTATTTTTTTGCAATTTACGATTATAAATATTTATTTTTGCAATATGTATAAGCTTTGGATAACTGACTTAGTACAGATTTATTAACAAAACTTATTAACTGTTATGTTAAACACTTGACAGAAATATATACATAAATTAAAATAATGTCGTTAAAACGATAGGTTTATAAATAAATGGTGTATATTATAGGCTTATCGGATATTATCAATTACCAATATGCAAAAGGGAGATGGTCTTTTGAAAGGGAAAGAAATAATTCATCGCTTAGCGCAGATGATATTAACGCTCTTGGGCGTAACGTTTCTGACCTTTGCACTCACCTACATTGCCCCGGGTGATCCTGTCGAAATGATTTTGGAGGTCGGCGATGTAATCGTACCGAAAGAGGTTATCGAGGAGACGAGAAAGCAGCTCGGTCTTGATCAGCCTTTCCATATCCAGTATATTCGCTGGCTGGGCGGCTTGATGACCGGTGATATGGGTATGTCCTATTCTGCGCGTGTTCCGGTAGCCCAGAAGCTGTTTGAGGCTTTGCCGGGTACTTTGGCTCTGGCTGGCAGCTCTCTTTTCATCATGATGATCATTGCTCTTCCTCTTGGCATCATCTCTGCACTCCATCGCAATGATGTCATTGACAATGTCATTCGTGCATTGACCTTCATTGGAATCTCGATGCCTACCTTCTGGGTTGGCTTGATTTTCCTCTACATCTTTGGCCTGCAGCTCGGCTGGTTCCCCATCGCCGGCGGTGAAGTAGAGCTGAAGAGAATGGTTCTTCCGGCTGCAACTTTGGCTCTCTCTATGGCAGCAAAGTACACCCGTCAGGTTCGTACCGCTGTTCTTGAAGAGCTCAATCAGGATTATGTTATGGGTGCGAAGGCTCGCGGTATACCCATGAGCCGTATCCTTTGGCATCACATTATGCCAAACGCCTGCCTGCCTCTGATTACTCTCCTTGGTCTGACCATTGGCTGGCTCCTGGGCGGCTCCGCTGTTATCGAGATGGTATTCGGCTGGCCAGGCATGGGCAAGCTCGCCGTTCATGCTATT
>JAFNYY010000107.1 GCA_017383125.1 Schwartzia sp. (in: firmicutes) | reverse complement strand
GGTAACAACTAATCAGTATAGATGGCTCCCCTGAAAGGGGAGCTGGCGGCGAAGCCGACTGAGGTAACAACTAATCAGTATAGATGGCTCCCCTGAAAGGGGAGCTGGCGGCGAAGCCGACTGAGGGGTTCTACCTACAAAATCGCCTATGAACCCCTCCGCCTCGCTTCGCTCAGCACCTCCCCTTTCAGGGGAGGCTTAACCACAAATTCCTTAATGTAAAACCGGCAGCCGTCCGCTGCTGTATCAGGGCGGGGGGAGGCTTAACCACAATTTCCTTAATGTAAAACCTCGCGAATATATTCTGTAAGAAAACCGTTAATCAACATCGGAACTTAGCGATCTGCAAGTAAGCATACGACGCAGGAGCTTAGTGTCGCTATGTTGATTACCGAGCGAGAGCGCGTTTTCGTCAGATTATATTCGCGAGTAAGTCTATATGAAGAAGTCTAATTCACGGCAAAAGCACAGGTAATCGCATGAACGAACAGAGAATCACAGAGCTGAAGGAATACGCCCGCAAAGCCCGGCTGGCAGTTGCCCGCCTCATCCATCAGGCCGGCTCCGGCCACATCGGCGGCGACTTCAGCGAAGCGGAGCTGGTCACCGCTCTTTATCACGAAATATTGAACGTCTCCCCTGGGGACTTCGCCAAAGAAACGGAAGATGGCGAAATCTTCGGCGTCGACTACACCCGCCGCAGTGCCAACCCCAACCGTGACCGATTCCTCCTCAGCAAGGGCCACTCAGTAGAAATGCTGCTGGTGACTCTGGCCCAGCGGGGCTTTTTCCCTGCTGCCGCCCTTGATGACTACCTCACCAAAGGCAGCTTCTTCATCGGCCACCCCAGCCGCAATATCCCCGGTATCGAGTTCAATACCGGCGCCCTGGGTCACGGCCCCGGTGTAGCGGCAGGCATGGCTCTCGCCGGCAAAATGGACGGACGCAACTACCTCACATGGGTACTCATGGGAGACGGCGAGCTGGACGAAGGCTCCATCTGGGAGGCCGCACAGGCCGCTGCCCACTACCGTCTGGGCAATCTCATCGCTATCCTCGACCGGAACAAGCTCCAGAACAATGGCCCCACCGAAAGCCTCATGGCCCACGGCGATGCAGCCGCCAAGTGGTCAGCTTTCGGCTGGGATGTGACAGAAATCCCGGACGGCAACGACATGGCTCAGGTCTGCGATGCCCTGTCCAAGGCGAAGGAAAAAGCCATCATCAACCGCAACGAGGGAAAACCCCAAATCATCATCGCCAACACGGAAAAAGGACACGGCATCAGCCTTGCTGCCGGCAAGTGGCAGTGGCATCACCATGTCCCCAGCGATGAAGAAATGAAAACAATCGAAGCCGAGCTATCCTCTCCGGCTGCCGGAAAGGAGGAGGCATGACCATGAGCAAGCTTTCCTGCAAAGAGGCTATCGCAAACCGCCTGCTGGAGCTGGCACAAAACGATAGGGATATTGTTGTCGTTTCCAGTGACTCCCGCGGCAGTGCCTCCCTAACGAAATTTGCCGATACCCTTCCTCAGCAGTTTGTCGAGGTAGGTATCGCCGAGCAAAATCTGGTGGCTATTGCCGCCGGCCTTGCTGCCTGCGGCAAAAAAGTCTTTGCCGTGGCTCCCGCCAGCTTTCTCAGCGCCCGGGCCATCGAGCAGATAAAGGTTGATGTAGGCTACAACCACACAAATGTGAAGCTCATCGGCGTCTCCGGCGGCATCAGCTACGGCCCGCTGGGACTCACCCACCACAGCCCCAACGACATCGCTGCCATGACATCCCTGCCAGGCATCAGAGTCTATCTCCCCGGCGACCCGCTTCTCTCCGCCAAGCTCATTGACCGGCTCGTAAAGGATGAGGAGCCGGCCTACATCAGAGTCGGCCGCAGCGGTATTGAAGGCTGCTACGATGAAGCCGCTCTCAAGAGCAAATTCATGCAGGACTGGGCAATCATCCACGACTCACCGAAGGGCCCCTGCACTGCTGACCTGCTTATCGTCTCCACCGGCGAAATTTCCGGTAATGCACTGGCCGCAATGCAACAGCTCAACGAAAAAGGGCTTTCCACCGCCCTTATTGATATGTACAGTCTCCTGCCCTTCGACCGGGACGCTCTGCTGGAGTACGCCCGCTGCGCCAAGGTAGTACTGACAGTAGAGGAGCACAGTCCCTATGGCGGCCTCAACGCCCTCACGGCTCAGACCCTCGCCGCCTGCCCCCGTCCCCTGTTCGGACTATCCCTGCCGGATGCTCCCGTCATCACCGGCGAAGCCGCCGATGTCTACGCCGAATATCGGCTAGATACAGCAGGAATCGTGGAGACGGCTTGCCGTATTTTCGGGATGGAATGAAGGCGCTGACCCCTCCGACCTTCGGCCACTTCCCCTAAATGGGAAACTTCATGCGCAGCTTACTTCTTTGAGGTTTTACCAGCAAATAATCTAATTGTAAATATATAATCCCGATAAGGAAATCGCTATGAAAAAGTACACCACCGCCGTCTTTGACCTTGACGGCACTATCTTTGATTCCTCGGAGGGCATCATCACCAGTCTGGCTCATGTCTTCCGTACCTGCAATATCGAGCCGCCGCCCCACGACGAGCTGTTCAAATTCATCGGCCCGCCCCTCTATGACTCCTTCATGAAAACAATGGGCGTCACTAAAAAGCGCGGCATGGAGCTGACCCTTGCCTTCCGGGAGCATTACAGTGCCGGTGCCATCTATCTGGCCAAGCCCTACGACGGCATCTTCGACCTCTTCGACGCGCTCAAAGCACGGGGCATGAAGCTGGCCATTGCCACCTACAAGCAGCAGCCCCAGGTAGCCCAGCTGGCAGAACGCTTCAACCTCACCAAGTGGATTACCGCCGTCTGCGGTGCTGATGAAAAAGCCAACACCAAGGCTCTCATCATCGAAAAAGCTCTCAAGCAGTGCGGCAGTCTTCCTTCTGAAGCGGTGATGATTGGCGACACCATGCAGGACAGGACAGGCGCCATCGGTGCCGGCACCGACTTCATCGGTGTCAGCTACGGCTTCGAGTTCACCGACGAGGAAGCCGACAACTATCAGCACGACCCATCCAACGCAGAATTCCCTATCGTAAAAACTCCTATGGATGTATTGAAGTGCATATAAGACTATAACATACTAAATCTGCGTCTCGTCGGCGCTAAACCAGCAGACACTAAAATTCGTGCATTGTCTTGACAATGCACGAATTTTGTTTAATAATCTATAAAAAGGAGTTGATTATTATGGCAAAGTCTGCTAGCGCAAATATAAGCATCCGCATGGATGCAGATTTAAAAGCTGCTGCCGAAGAACTATTTGACGAACTGGGCATGAGCATCAGTACCGCATTTAACATTTTCGTCAAGCAAGCTCTGCGTGAAGGCCGTATTCCCTTCACTATTTCTCGTGGTGTTCCGAATCATGAAACAATAGCAGCCCTTCAGGAAGCCGAAAAAATATCCAAAGACCGGAATGTTAAAGGCTATCGCGATGTTGATGAAATGTTCGAGGACATCCTAGGATGACTAAGTATACCGTTAAATATACCACGCAATTTAAGAAGGATTTGAAAAACGCCTCCAAATCCCATCGTGATATTGAACTTATTAAAGCCGTAGTCACCAAGCTCGCTAACGGAGAAACTCTCGCACCAAATTTCAGAGACCACGCTCTCACCGGTGATTGGAAAAATTACAGAGAATGTCACATCCAGCCTGATTGGCTGTTAATCTATAAGATTGAGAATGATATCCTAGTGCTGACACTGGCAAGAACTGGCTCTCATAGCACATTGTTCAGTAAATGATGTCCTGGATTATAAATAACTTAAGAATATTATCGAAAAGGCAGCCGCAGAATATTTCTGCAGCTGCCTTTTTCATCGCTTTATTATTGCTTTTTTATCTGCTTCATCAGCTTTGAGAGGAACTCTTTGCTGATGCGCTCAAACATTTTGTAATGGTCGTTGGCCTCTTCCTTCGTCCGTTCCTCACGATGAGAATAGACCAGCGTTCCCTCCGGAGTGTAGCCGTCATAGCGAACCTTCACCGTGGAGAAGTAGGAAGTGTAGCCCGGATGCTTTACCGGCACCTGAAAAGTCCGGACATCGCTGTGACGATTGCCGTTCCGATCATACCAGTGGTAGGTCTCGCTTCGAGTCTCCCAGGTGGTGTAGGGCGGATGGTACTGACTGGAGCTCGACCAATTCTCCACCTTAGTCTTGATGACCAGTCCGGTAGGATGTGACTCTCCCTTCGGTACAATCCGCAAATCTGTTTTGGCTGCCGTAGTCCGGAGGAAGTCACTCATCTTCTTTTCCAGAATATCATCGTCACAGTCTGCCGACAGGTCAAATACTACATCTTCGAAATATAGGGACTTCACCGAAGAAAAGCTGTAGCCGGAGTCGGCCCAGATGTCCTGATTTTTTGCAAATGCAGTTGATGCCGCAAAGGACAATGCCATCAGGCTCGCTGCCAAAAGCATGATAAAACGCCGGGATAATCTTCCCATAGTAATCGCTCCTTTCAATGAATAACCCATTTATTTTAATTATATCATACAACGATATTCTTTGAAAATCATTAAAAACACACATAGATCTTTAATGATTTTACAACATAAAACTTATCCCATGAATAAGGTCTGACGAAAACACGCTTTCGCCCGTTTATTCACGAGGGATTACATTAAGGAAATATTCATTCACTGCTTCTTTGCAGCATTCTTCTCCAACGCCCGCTTAATCCTCCTGGTACGCTCCAGCAGCACATCGTACACCGGCTCCACACCGAGAGAGTCGGCGGTGACATAAGCCGCCACCGTAACAGTGATGAGAGGCAGCAGAGCAGGATAAGAGCCGGTCATCTCCATAATGAGAATACTGCCGGTAACCGGGGCCTTCACCACCGCCGCAAAATATCCGGCCATACCGAAGACGATAAAGGCAGTAGCAAAGGAACCTGCAGAGCTGCTGTCAAGGGAGGCGTCCCATATCCCGGCAGTTCCGCCCATAGCTGCAATGTCCGGCATTACTCCAAGGAGTCCTGCCGCCGCCGCAAAGAAGGAGCCGCCTACTGCTCCCAGCACCAGCATCGGCAGGAAGATGCCGCCCGGTACGCCGGAGCCAAAGCAGATTACGGTGAAGAAAAACTTGGCGAAGAAGAGACCGCCAAGCATCAGCAGCCATACCGGTGTAACCGCCGTGAAGTCTGCAGCCGCCAGCCGGTCCACCAGACCGGCACCGCCGCCGAGAATTTCCGGCATGATAAAGAGCAGCACTCCGGCCATGAACAACGGACCGATTGCCCGCCACTCCGGGGCAAGATTTTTCACATACCAGTCAAGAGAATGGGTGAGTGCCGGCGTAAAGAACTTCGCCAATCCACCGACGAACACGCCCAACAGTGCAAACAGCAGATACTCCTGCAGCAGGGAAAGGGATGGAACCACAGAAAACATCGGCAAGGACGGTATATGAAATACCGGGGACGCGCCGAAAAACACCCGGGAGGTAACGGTCGCAGTAACAGAGGCCGCTATTGTTCCCATCAGCACTGTGGGCGAGAAGCTGTGACTCAGCTCCTCCAGACAGAAAATCACTCCGGCCAGCGGTGCATTGAAGGCCGCTGCAAGGCCTGCACCGGAGCCTGCCATAAGCAGGAATCGCTGCTCCACCTGAGGCCGATGCTCCAAGGAGCTGACTCCTTTACCCACACAGCCACCCAGCTGGACACTGGGGCCCTCACGACCGAGGGACATACCGCAGCCGATAGCAATAACGCCGCCGATAAACTTCAGCACCAGCACCCGTAGCCAGCGCATGGACAAATCACCCGCCAGCTCATCCTTCAGCTGAGGGATACCGGAACCGGAGGTCAGCGGCTCCAATGCCACGATCTTCCACAGAAGAATCGCCGCTGTAAACAGCACCGCTCCGTAAATTGTCAGATTCAGATATGACTCCTGCAGCAACCCGATAAGCGTCGGGCGAAAAACCTCCGGCAACTCCAGCAGATAGCGGAAAGCTGAAACCACCAGACCGGCGAAAGCACCAATCATAATTCCTTCGGTAAACAGACGGCGATGGAAGCCCCGCCGTCCGAAGGAAATATCCGGCCGGTGATGAAACAACGAGGAATTTATGAATTTACTCGTAGGAATTTCTCCTTAAATTTCACTTGGAAAAATGGCTGTAAAGAAAGCCTGCCGAAAACGCGCTCTCGCACTGCGACTCCCTAAGCTCTGCCGTCGTTACACTCGGCAATCGCTAAGGTCGCATACATGACACTCACTAAATTCGCCCTTCGCTATGCTCGGACTCATTAAGTGAGTTAGTCTTACTTGCAGGTCGCCAAGTACCGACGCAGGTAAACGATTTTCTTACAGACATTATTCACAGCATTTATATCAAAGAAGGGACTGTGAAAAAATGAATGCTCATTTTTCCACAGTCCCTTGAATTTCTTAGTTCTCGCAGAAGGGCAGCAGAGCGATGTTACGAGCACGCTTGATAGCGCGGGTAACCTGACGCTGGTGCTTTGCACAGTTGCCGCTGATGCGATGGGGCAGAATCTTACCGCGCTCAGTGATGTAGCGACGGAGCTTGCCGATATCCTTGTAGTCGATATCCTCGACATGGTCTACGCAGAAGCTGCAGACCTTACGACGGGGACGACGGCCACGATCGCGCTTGATCATGGTTTATTCCTCCTCAAAACGGCACTTCCTCATCATCGACAGAACCAAAGGCAGGAGCTGCCGGCTGGCTGTAACTGGACTGGGCTCCGTAGCTTGAGCTCTGACCGCCGCCCTGAGGACGGGAGCCTGCAAACTCAAACCGCTCTACCACTACCTCAGTAGCGGTACGCTTCTGTCCCTGCTGATCCTCATAGCTTCTGACGGAGAGGCGACCCTCTACCAGAATCTGAGAACCCTTGGTCAGATAGCGCTGAGCCAAATCCGCACTCTTTTCCCACATCACCAGATTGATGAAGTCAGCAGTCTGCTGGCCGGGCTGAGCATCCTGACGTCGAGCGCCGGGACGGTCAACGGCGAGACCGAGGCGAGCAACCATACGGCCGCTCGGGGTGGTGCGTACCTCCGGGTCACGGGTAAGGCGACCCATCAGAATAACCTTGTTCATTGCCTTATCCTCCGATAATGGAAATGCGAAGACAAATCTTAAATTACTTTTTGCGGAGTGCTCCGCAAACTACCGAATAAAATTATTCAGCAGCCGGTGCTTCGGCAGCCTCGGCTTCAGCAGCCGGGCCCTCGGAGCGAACGATCATGTGCTTGAGGACGCCATCGGTAATCTTGAATACGCGATCAGCTTCATCCATGCAAGCCGGCTCAGCGGTGACATACAGAAGGTCATAGTAGCCTTCGGTGCAGTCTTTGATCTCATAGGCCAGCTGACGCTTGCCCCAGCGATCCTCCTTGTCCACCGTACCGCCATTCTTCTCGATGAGCTTGAGGAACTTATCGATTACCTGGTTGGTAGCCTCTTCCTCCATCGGGCGAACGATGAACATGACTTCGTACTTTCTCACGAAATCACCTCCTCTTTGGACTTTGGCCCCGTCATTATTGATTTTGGCGGAGCAGGGAAGGCACGAAAAAATCTTTTCAAATAATTCGAGCCTGCTTCGACACCATGACAGTTTATCATCCGGTCGAAAAAAAAGCAAGATATAAAATAAAAAATTTGAAATACCCCTTTAATAAATTCCAAATTATTCCTTATTATATAGGAATAGATTAACGATTATCTCACCAACGGCTTCGAGAAAAATTTCACTCCGTACAGGCTAAGATTACCGCCTATCCCTCCATCAAGAAGGTCGCCGAAGATGCCGGGCAGATGAATATCGATAACAGGGAAGCAAACAGGAAGGCTATCACCATGATGGCGGGGGTCGCTATCGGCTTCCCCCTCATCCTGCTGGCTGTCGCCTGGCTCATCATCTTTATTTACCTGAAAATTCAATCCCGACTTCAACCCTTTCGTTAATACATTAGGACCAGGAAAAATTTCAGAAAAGAACTTAATAAAAAGGGACTTTTGTCCATTATATGTATCTAGACCGACTTTACTTTTGTATGTATAATTGAATGAACAAGCCAAAATACAAAGGAGGATTCGTATGAGTCATTTAAAAGTATCCATCAAGCTGGCTATCATTTCCATAATCGGTATTGTGGGAATCCTGCTGAACAGCTTCGTGGGCTACAACAGCATGGGCAAGATTGAAAAATCCTTGTCCGACATGGAGACAGTGAGTATCACTGCTCTCGATCACCTGTCCAAGAGCATTGAGGCAATGCGCGTTGCTCAGGTCCGTTTCTATCAGGCAGTAGCCGATCCCAGCCGTGCTGCTGAGGTAAACAAAACCTATGTCAGCAAGATGGACGAGCTGGTTAGGGAATGGCAGGCTCTCGAGCCGCTGATCAGCCACTTCGAATCCGTAAAGGACAAGGGTGCTGCTACCAAAGCTAATGTAATCAAGTTCAAGACCACTCTTGACAGCGCTATGGGCAAGGCTGTAAAGCTCCAGTCCAAGGCTGCTCTCGCTGACTACAATGCCGGTGCTCGTGATGCTACCGTAAAGCTCCGCAACGATCTGGCCACCATCCTCAAGGGTGTTGAAGCCGATATCGCAAAGGCTCGTGAAGAAAACTCTGCTATGGTAGCCTCCGCTACTACCACTCTTATCGTTTCTACTGTTATCTGCGCCCTGCTTCTTGCAGGTCTCTGCCTCCTCATCAGCCGTGACATCAACACCGCTCTCGAGGAAATCTCCGCTGTCTGCGCCAAGGTCACCAACCATGACCTCCGCAACGACGGCAAGAGCTTCACCCGTACCGATGAGCTCGGCGATGTAGGCCGTGCCGTCATCGAGATGCGTGCCGTTCTCGCCAATGTTCTCACCAGGGTCTCCGAATCCGCTATGGAAATCACCAACGCTTCCGAGACCCTCACCAACAGCTCTCTCCAGTCCGCTCAGGCCGCTACTCAGGTGGCCCAGAATGTAACCGACGCAGCCGAGGCTGTCGAGAAGCAGTCCGGTGCCGTACAGACCGGTACTGAGGCTGTCGAGCGTATCAGCGGTTCTGTTTCCGGCATCTCCGCCGAGGCACAGACTGTCGCTGCCAATGCATCCAGTGCAGCTCTCCATGCTGCTTCCGGCTCCGCCGCTATCGGCGAGGCTGTTGCCCAGATCCAGTCCGTTGAGAAGACCGTTTCCGACTCTGCACTCATCGTCGACAAGCTGGGCGAGCGTTCTCAGGAAATCGGCATGATTGTCGACACCATCAGCGGTATCGCCGGTCAGACCAACCTCCTCGCACTCAACGCCGCTATCGAGGCTGCCCGTGCCGGTGAGCACGGCCGCGGTTTCGCCGTCGTAGCAGAAGAAGTCCGCAAGCTTGCTGAGCAGGCTCAGGAGGCCGCTCAGAAGATTGCCGACCTCATCGGTGCTATCCAGCAGGATACTAACCACGCTGTAGACTCCATGCAGCAGGGTCGCAACGCTGTTATCGAAGGCGCCCGCTCCGTCGAGAGCCTTAAGGAAATGTTCACTCAGATCACCGAGCTGGCTACCGGCGTATCCGATCAGATACAGGAAATGCGGCGCTCCGTTGAGGCCGTTGCCGATGACACCAGTAATGTAACCGCCAACATCGAGTCCATCGATGTACAGGGCAAGCAGGTAGCTGACCAGATGAACGCCGTCAGTGCCGCCACCGAAGAGCAGTCCGCTTCCGCTCAGGAAATCGCTTCTGCTTCCGATAGCCTTGCCAAGCTGGCTCAGGAGCTCCAGGTCGATATCGACCGCTTCCAGCTCTAATAACCCAGATAATACAGGGACGCAGATTCATCTGCGTCCCTTTTTATTGTCTAAATATAAAACACCTCAAATATAGTCATTTATCCGCTTTCCTTTTATATTTTTATATGATACACTTATATTCGTAGTGGTCTAACTATTCAAGAGGAAATCCCTATGGCAGAAGATAAAGATTGGTCTTCACTGCTGAACGCTGCCGATGACAAACTGGATTCAGACAACGACAGCCCTCGCTCTGACGGTGAAAAGCTCCTGGCTCTCTTTGCCGGTGATGACAGCGACAATCCACTGCAAGTACCGAGCATTCCTGATAACCACACAACTGCCCTGCTCACCTCCCCGGATGGCATTGCTTATCTGGCGGAGGATGTTAGTGTGTCTGCGGATACTTCACAGTCGGGCGCTGACAGCGATGATGACGAAGCCTCCGGCTGGTATTCCCTTGATTTCGACAGTATGGATTCGGAAATAATCCCCGTTATCTCAGACCGTACAGGTTCTCAACCGGAATTCACCAACTGGGATGAAGAAGTTGCCCGCTTCGAGGGCAAGACAATAGATATAACCGCCGCCGCCTCAGAAAAAGAAGCGGCTGCCGACAAGGATGACACTGCCTGCAGCGAGGCTTGCGGCCTTATGTCCGGCCGCAGCAGGAGCAGTGACATAATAATCCCCATCCTGCCCAAGATTGAAAAGCTGTCGGAGGAGACGCCAACCGCTACCGTTCCGGAGCCGACTCCGGCTGCCGTACAGGCACCGGCCGCTCCTGCTGTCAAGCCCATCCAGGGAGCGCCAGCTGCTCCATATTCCCAGACCGGCGTCCTCACTCACGCCACCTCACGGGAGCGTTCTTCTGAGCTGGCAAAAAACCTCAAGGAAGCTCCGATACTTCGCCCGGCAGAGCCAGCTGCTCCAACAGAAGGCATAACTGACGCCGACATCAATAACGGCAGCCGCACAGACGCACCGGCTCCGGAGACTGACCACCAGCCGGAAACGATTACTTCCTCTGCGAAATCAGAGCTGCCCTTTAATCAAGAGCTAATTCAACCGATTCCCGCCGGAGATTCCGACAGATATGCCGAAGAGGATGAAGAGGACGATTACCCCGCATTCCGGGACCTTTCTCATCTCTCCCATGTCATCACTATTTCCTGCCTTGTGCCGGTAATAGCTGCCTGGTCACTGCTGGCCTACAGTCTTTATATCGGCCGCGAGAACGCTCTGGAGCATACCTGCATCGAGACGAAGGCACAGGCCGAGGTATTCCGTGAACACGCCGAGCGCAACATCGGTCTTGCTGACGAATTTACCGCACACATAAAGAAACGCTATGAAGCAGGTGAGCTTCATTCCTATAAATTCCTGGAAAATGAAGCAAATCAGCGGATACTCCCGTACAAGGTCTATATAACCGATGCCGAAAACCGTCTCATCGGCGGCAAATATCCCGGTGGCAGCGACGCATTCGCCCACCTTTACGCCGACCATTTCATCGTAAACAAGGCTGTCAACAGCGACAACCTCTACATCAGCCGCTCCCTGTGGGACGAATGGACAAAAAGCTGGGCCTTCTCTGCCAGCCGCCGTCTGAATAAACCCGACGGTTCCTACGCCGGCAGCATTATTTTCATCATCAATCCCCAGCAGTTCTTTGACTATTATCCGCAGGAGGACTTCTCCGATGACCAGCGGATTTTCCTGCTGGGCCGTGACCTCGTAATCCGGGCTACCCGCACCGGCAGCTATGATTTCATCGACAGTCTCCTGCACAATCAGGAAGTAATTGATGCTCTGAAGTCCGGCACCTCCGGCAGCTTCACCGCCCCGGCCTCCATTGACCAGGAGCCTTACATCTACAGCTACGCGGCACTGAATAATTATCCCCTCATAGTAGTGTCCGGCCGCACCAAAGCCGCCGCTCTCTCTGAGGTAAACCAGCGCTCTGTCTACTACGCCGCCCTCGCTCTTATCTGCATGGTCAGCGGCTTCATCCTCTGGCGTCTCCTGCTCAGGCTCATCAACCGTCAGTATGACACGGAGAAGAACCTCCGCCTGGTCCAGGCCGAGCTGCGTCAGTCAGTAGAGCGGCGCACCGCCGAGCTGGTGGCCGCCAATGCTACCCTCACGGAGACAAACAACTCACTGGCTACTCTCAACCGTGACCTCGGTGACGAAATTGACCGTCGCCGTCTGGCAGAGGAAGCCCACCGTCGGGCCGGTGAAAAGCTGGAATATACCGCCTATCACGATGCCGTCACCGGGCTCCCGAACCTTGCCTACCTCCTCAGCTGGCTGGAAAAGGATATCGCCAATGAAGGTACCGGTATGCTCGCGCTCATCCTTGTCAACAACCTCGATGAAATAAACGATGCCTTTGGTTATGAAATCGGCAACGAGCTGATTAACACCGTGGCGCAGGAGCTGACCAACGAGGATACGGGGCTCAGCGGGGCCGTCGTTGCCCATCTGGGCTACGGACGATTCTGCATTGTCGCTCCGGGCGTCGCCGATGCGGATCAGGCTGCGGTGATGGTTGACATCATCAACAGAGCTCTCGCTCACATCACCGAAATACGGTCAATGCTCATCCATGTCACCGCCGCCATGGGCTTCGTCCTTTACCCGGAGCATGGCACCAGCCCCACCGAGCTGATGCAGAAAGCCGACAGCGCCGTTGCTGCCGCCCGCACCGAAAATCAATCCGGCTGGTGTCTCTACGAGGAGCGGATGAAGGAGGTCCTCAGAGACCGCATCACCCTCACAGCCCAGCTGCGCCAAGCCATAACAAACGGCGAATTCCTGCTGGTTTACCAGCCTAAGACCTCCGTAACCACCGGTAAGGTGGTAAGCTTCGAGGCACTGATTCGCTGGCACAGCCCGATGCTGGGTATGGTTCGCCCCGATCTCTTCATCCCACTGGCAGAGCAGAACGGACTCATCACCCCCATCGGCGAATGGGTCATGCAGGAAGGCTGCCGTTTCGCCAAGCGGCTGCAGGCCGCCGGCTGGACAAATGTCACCGTCGCCATCAATGTCAGCGGCAATCAGTTCGCCGCCGAGGATTTCCTCGATGTAGTAAGAAATGCCGTCAGCTCTATCGGCATTCCCAACGAGGCGATAGAGATAGAGATTACGGAAACTGCGGTCATCTCCTCTCTCACTCAGGCCATCGAAAAGATTTCCCAGCTTCGGGACAACGGCATCCGCATCGCCCTTGATGACTTCGGCGTGCGGTACTCCACCCTCTCCTATCTCCTGCGGCTGCCCTTTGATATTCTGAAGGTAGATAAGTCCTTCGTCGATACAATCGGCATTACCGACCACGGCACCGATATCGTGCGGATGATTATCGAGCTTGCCCATCTGCTGGGCAAGGAAGTCGTAGCGGAGGGCGTGGAAACAAAGGAACAGTACGATATTTTGGCAAAGCTCCACTGCGACATCATTCAGGGCTACTACTTCAGCAAGCCTCTCAACGAAACCAGCGCCTTTGAATATCTGCGCCAAGAGGAGATGTGGTCAAATTGAGTACCCTGCGAATCCTGCGCTTCATCAAGCGGACCTCCGGCGGATACATCCTCGCCTTTCTCCTGATTATAGCCGCTGCCTTTGCTGCGCTCCTGTCTACTGCGGGGCCGGAGCGGAAGACCCGCATCGGTATCCTCTCATACGCTGGTGAGCCCATCAGTGACAATTCTCTGCTGGAGCTTGTGGGCAACTGGTTTGACAAAGACAACTCGCTGGAAGTATTCTATCGCTCCGCTCAGGCCGATTCCTCCGTCCAGGCACACCAGCTGGAAAGCCTCGTGTCCGAAGGATGCCAGGTCATCATCATCGACAGAAACGACTTCTCCAGGAACGAACAGCCCATAATAAACGCAGCCGCCGCGGGAGTAAGGCTGCTGGCCATCAATGCAGATGTTACCGGCGGCAGCCGCGTCTATGTCGGTACGAATCCTTACGATGAAGGCTATCTGATGGGAGATTATCTCCATCACAATCTCCCCCATCAGGCAAGTCTCATCTATATAACCAACCCCAACAGCTTCTTTTCCCAGCAGCAGCTTCAGGGCTTCTCCGAAAGCTGCCTTCTCTTCCGTCCCGATGTGCGGCTGATTATCGCCGAAGACGTCAGCGATACCGCCGCCGGTGCTGTGCAGGCTGTGGACGCTGTCCTCCGGAAGAATCCCGGCCTCAGAAAGGCCGCCCTCGCTGCCCCCCGGCTGAATACGGCTCAGTCTGTCCGGGAAGCCATTATCAAAAGCGGCCGAACGGTCTCTGTCGCCTGCTGCATCAGCAGCGATCCGGCTGTCTCAGCAGCCCTCACAGACGGCACCGTGCAGGCAGCTGTAGGAATAGACCAGAGCTCCCTGGCGGAGGATGTCTACAAGCTGACTTCAGACCTGATCAGGGGAGAGGCCGTCGCCGATAAGCTCTACAGTCCGGTGCTGCGGACTGCCGAAAATCTCCACTGAGTAATAAAATAAAAAAAATTAAAAATTTCTCTTGCATTATCTCCAGGTGTGTGGTAATATACTTCATGCGGCACCTTCGTCAAGTGGTTAAGACACCGGCCTCTCACGCCGGGTTCATGGGTTCGAATCCCATAGGTGTCACCAACTGAAATCTACAGCTTCGAGTAATGCTCGAAGCTGTTTTTGTTTTTCGAGCACAATTAAAACTAAAGTCCTATACATCATAAATATATTAAATTGACTTCTATTTCGGACTATTTTATAATATTGGATTAGATGTACTGGGATTCCATAAGGATTGGAGGACATATCATGGAAAATAAAATATATGCATTGGTAGGTCCTCACGCCTCCGGAAAGTCCCGGTTTGCGGGAGAATTAGCGGCGTTGGGTCTCAACTACATCCCATACTACACCACGGCTCCCTCGTACAAGACCGAGGCTCCTGCCGGTGAAACAACGATTGCTAAATCCATCGATAAGCTGGAATTTTTCAAGACCGACTTCATCGCCAAGGATACCTATAAGGGCAGCTATGTAGGCATCAAGAAGCAGGATGTCCTGTCTGCCATCTGCACTCATCGGGTCAGCATCGTGATCCTGACCCCCTCTGAGATAAAGCAGCTCAGCTCCCTTCTCAAGGGAACTCTGGAGACCATCTATCTCATGAGTGACTATGTGGTCATCGTAGAGCGTATGCTGCAGCTTGGTCACAACAACGACGAAATTAAATACCATTTGGAATACGCTGAGAACAACAGCGAGTTTGACCTTTGGAAGACCTCCCGCCATGTAGTAAAGAATACCGGCGACCCTGCCGATGTAATGCGGCAGCTCATGGCCATCATCGGATTGACAGTTCCTGCCAATCCCCAGCAGGTCAAAGAGATTTTGGGCAAGTAAAAAACCCCGAGCTTTTTATAAGGTTCGGGATTTTTTTATTGTCCCTTTTTATATTTATTAGCAATAGATCAGTTTTACACGATAGATAATAAATTTCTTTTGCAATTCATAGAACAGCAGCGTTATAATTAGGATGAGTAAGTTTCTATATTTAATTTGATTTATCCGTAAAAACACACAATCTTTTACGATGAACGGAGGAATAAATATGTCCAGCACCGCTAAGAAAATCCTGCGCCAGCAGGCAAAGAAACAGGCTGAACAGCGTGCCGCCACCTCAGCCGCCCGCCGGGCCGAGGTCACAAGCCTCATTGACAAAGGCAAGTACGCCGATGCCGTAGACCTTATCGCCGAGCTGGTGTCCGACAAAATCATAGACGCAGACCTCTGCTGTCAGCTTGCCACCTGCTACTTCATGACCGGCGACTTCGATCGGGCCAGCAAGTGGGTTGACAACACCTTCATCTACGACAAAGGACATCTCGGCTCCCGGATGCTGCTGGGCCGTCTCTGCCTCATGGAGAATCGAGTCGATGATGCCTTCAAGGTGTTTGAATACATCCTCCAGCATTACAGCGGCGTTCTCACTGAGGATGACCGCATAACCATCGAGGATTCCCTCTTTGCATACTGCCGCCTCGAGGAGGACAACCTCCGGAACAACTATCCCCTTCTGGCTAAGTTCATGGACATCAAGCCGGCCGACGAGCCGGAGGAGCCAGAAGCCGCGCCGGAGCAGGAGGAGGCAAAGCCGAAAATCACCGTCATGAGCCTTGACGATATCAAGAAAAACATCTCCAACGCCGTCAGCGACAGCTCCAAAGTCATCAAAGACAACCTCAGCGATGCCGTGACCCTCGGTAAGGAGATCGTGCAGGAAAAGGTCGAGGAAGTCAAGGGTACCGTTCAGGGGAAGGTGGAGGAGGTCAAGGAGCAGGTTCACTCCATCGACAGCAGCTCCATCAAGGACACCCTCGCCCGCATGAAGGAAAAGATAAAGGCTGCCGCTGAAGCCGCCGCAAAGGCCGCCGAGGAAGTCGACGCCAGGAATGCCGCCGAGGCAAAAGCCAAAGAGGAAGAAGCAGCTGCACCCGTCGATGATACCATGGATACTGCTCAGACTGATGCCAGCACCGAATCCGACGAAATCGCTGCCGCCGAAGAACTCGCTTCTGCGCCCGACTATAATGTTCCCGTATATGAAGAAGGGGAAGAAACCCCCGAAACAGTCATCGGCCGCAGCATATCCCTCACCGTCAAGCTCCGGCTGCTGAATTTCTTCGCCGGTGCCCACTATGTAGACGGCAACAACGCAAAAGCAGAAGCCTTCCTAACCGCCGCCATGGATATCGACAACAGCGATGAAGCCACCATAAAGAACCTCGCTGTAGTAAAGTCTGCCCGGGGCGACCGGGATGCTGCCCTGCAGCTGGCCGCACAGCTGCCTACTGCCGACCTGACACTGCTGTATGTGATAAACCACCAGTAACAGCCGCATCGAAGCCATCAAATTCCAAGAGGTATCTCTAATGCCACTTATGACACATGCCGCCTGGGAAGCGCTGGAAGCGGCAGAAGCAGCCTGCCGGGAAGGCCGCTTTCCGGATGCCTGGGATGCTTTGGGCCGCCTTTCGGTTCTCGATCCGTCGAATCTCCGGGCCAGATTCATCACCGCCCGTCTCTCATTAGCAGAGGGGGCCTTCAGCCGGGCAGCAGACCTTATTGAGGACTACCTTTCTCTGGCTACCGCTGACAAGGACACCCCCAGGGAAGATATCAGGGACGCCCGACTGATGGCTGCGCTTCTGGCTGCCCGGGTTGGGGAAAATGACACCGCCGAAAAGCAGCTGACTGCCTGTTTTCCCCTTTCCAGCGAGGGAGACAAGCTTTCTCTCAGCGGCATTCTCGCCGCCGTCACCGCTCCTGTCCGAAATCCCCGGGAATACCGCCGCGCCTCGGCGGTATTTCGCTATCAAGCCGAAAGAGTTCAGCCATACCGCCGCTATAAGAGCAGTGCTGCTGCCCCTCTGCGGATCGCCTATCTCGCTGAGGATTTCTTCGCCCCTGACATTATTGACCTCACCAAAATCCTCGCCAGGCATGACCGGTCAAGGTTCCTCCCTACCTTCTACCGCTATGCTCCCTGCCGCTATCCGGAGCTGAAGGGCAGTCCTTGTCCCCCTGCCGACCTGTCGGCAGACATAATCAATCTGTCCGGCTACACTCCTCAGGAAGCTGCCGGCAGGCTTCACGAGGACGCACCGGATATTCTAGTGACACTCACCGGCTTTCGCCGTCTGGGCACATCACCGCTGGCTATCCTCGCCTACCGGCCGACAAAAATTCAGCTGGCAGGCCCGGCGGGACTCCTGCTCCGGTCGCCGGAGCTTAAATGTCTCGACTATATCATCGGCGATACGATGCTCTTCGGCGAATACGAGCCGCCGTCTCCGGAGGAGCTGCCCGAGACCGATGACCGGACAGACGAGCAAAACCTCCGCCGGGAATACTACGACACTCTCAGCCGGGCCGCCACCGCTGCCGACAGCCGCAGCGCCGGTGAGTCCCGCAACAAAATACACCTGGCCTATAGTCTCAGCGATATGAACTCCATGACGGATATCATCGAGCTGGACGATGACCATGCCGGAGAAACAGCCGAGGAGACATACTCCCGCCTGTCCCTGGAAGACCATAATCAGCTGAAAAAATCCCTTGAAAAGCTAACGACAGGGATTACCGACGGCATATCCGACGGTCTGGAAAATCTGGGCACCATCTCGAAAAGCATCGGCAGCAGCTTTAAGACCCGCCTTTTTGAGGGCATCGCCCACCTGAAGGAAATGACTGACAGCGATGCGGCGAAAAACACACCCGCTGTCACCGTTCCCTACATAAAGGAGGCAGAAAACAGCCCCGAGAAGCTGCTGATTTTACCCCACAGTCTGTGGGCCGCCGATTTCCCGCCGTTCCTTCCACCCCCCTCATTTCCGGAGAAGGAGGAGGAGCAGAATACAGCGAACCAATCAATCATTGCCGACCCGGACCTGAACTGTCTGGCGCTGACGGACTACCGGACCATCACAAAGGAAACCCTGAATATTTACCGGGAGATTCTGCTGGGACACCCATCCGTGAAGCTGGCCTTCTGCCATGATTTTGCTGACAACAACGATGCCATACGCTTCGTGAAAGACCCCCTGACTGCCGCCGGACTTCCGGCCTCTCAGCTGGAGCTGATACTGAGCGACAACGGGCCCCTGCCCCTTTTGCAGTCGGGTGCCTTCGATATCCTGCTGGATGACGGCTCCGCGCCGGCTGCCTTCACCGCTCATGCCCTGGCTGCCGGCCTGCCGGTAGTGACTCTGGACAGCAAGCCGCCCATCAACACCATCCGCTATGACCGGCAAATCGGCCGGACAATTCTCCGCCATGTGTGGCTGGACGAATTTGTGGCCACCGATGCGGAAAGCTATCTGAACATCTTCGACCGACTGGCAGGAGACCACCGGCTGAGAAAATCTCTCGCCGAAAGTCTCCCCCACACGGTACGAGATTCGGTGCTTGGTGATGCAGCCACCTTCTTGAAGGATTTGGAGGCCGCCTACGACTTCATCCGGGAACGGCAGGCAGACGAGGCCGCCGGAAAAGCGCCCTCTATCATCGCCGACCATCGGGACAGAATCCCGGAGACCCCGATAGAGGAACCGCCGGAGAAAAAGCCATCCCTCTTTGAGGGGATAAAAAATATTTTCTCCCGAAAGGACTAATATTTTATTTGCTTTACTGCCAAAGGAAGCTGTCCTTCGGACAGAAAAAGGAGACGGTGCAACCGTCTCTGCCTCAATGTAAATCCGCAAATAAATAAGCGAAAGCGGGTTTCCGACGGATATATTTTGCGGTAAGTGCGATATAACGGAAAAAGGAGCGACCATGTCCATCGGCGCACCGGTGTGGCTGCGAAGCTACGACCTCGACAGGGATATACTGAACATCATAAAGGACACCATCAGCGGGGCTGCCAAAAAGACGCCCCGCCATGTTTACGTTCTCGCTTCCCACGACTTCGCCGCCGGGCTTCGCGAAATAGTCGTCCCATCCGGTGAGGACATCTTCGATGACAGCGACTGCTATGAAGAATTTTTCATCACCGCAGCTGACTTTTCCCGTCAGCTGGAACGACTCACAGAAAATCTGGCTGCCGCGGAAAACGGACAGCAGTACCACCGCCGTCATGGAAGATCAGTTCCCGGCAGCGAGCTTATCCGCTATGACTATATCATCATCCCCCGATTGGCCGAATTTGCCCTGGATGCCCATCGGCTGCTGACGCTGCTGAAAAACCGCCTGTCACCCACCGGCGTCCTCTTTACCGCTCAGCTGAATGCGGACTATCGGCCGATACTCCGGGACGCCGCAGAGGGCCGCCACCGGTTCTTCGACCGCCATCTCTACGGTCGTCGGGAGATAACTGACCTGATGTATGCCTCATTCTTCAAGGATGTCGAAATAATCCCGCTGGGTCAGTCTGAAAATGACGAGACAGACGGAAAGAACAACCCTTTCTGGCTGGAAATCTGCCGCCCCCATACCCCTATCGTCACCGCTCTCAAGGCCGGGGAAAAATATCCGGGAGAAAACGCCACCGTTGCTGCTCTGCTCCGACGGATGGAGTACGGCATAGAGGAAGATAGCGAATCAACCGCTATCGCTTCCATGTCTCCGCGCAGGCTGGCCCTTTTCGTTCACTCCATTATCCCCAGACAGCACCGGGAGCCGCTGCTGAACAAATTGTACTCACGCCTGTCGGAAACGGCTGCCGCCGAGCTGCAAGGGTACACAGACCGTCTGTCCGCCGATGATCCTTGCGATTTCTCTGATTTCCCTGAATTTTCTGAGCTTTCCAACGACGAAGAAATGACCGGGATACCCACCCCTCAGATTGACGGCCAGCCTCATACAATTGCCTTCGTCACCTGCGTGAACGATGAAATCCGCTACAGCGAATGCCGCCGCTACATTGAGGCCATTATCATGCCGAAGGGATGGACTGCAAGGCTTCTGCCTATCCGCGGTGCCAGATCCATGGCAGAGGGCTATGAAGCGGGACGGCAGATGACCGGGGACGCCGCCATCATCGTCTATCTCCATCAGGATGTACTGGTGGTGAATAAAAAGCTGACAGAAAACCTCCTGTCCATCTTCTCCGCCTCAGAAAAAATCGGTCTCGTCGGCGTCATCGGCTGCCGCCGTCTGCCGGAAACAGGAATCTGGTGGGACGGCCGCCGGATGGTGGGTCAGGTACTGCACGCCTGCGAACCGGAGAGCATTGCTCTAGCAGAACATCGGGAGCCGGCTCCTGATAGATTTCTGCAGGGCGTTGAGGCCGTAGACGGACTCTTTATCGCTGCCAGAGGCCCAGGATTCCCCAAGGCGAGCAAGCCCCTTGCTGACAGCGTATATGACATCCCGTGGCGAGCCAACATTTTTGACGGTTGGCACTTCTACGACAGCTCCATCTGCCGTGAATATCGCCGCCGAGGCCTATCCGTAGTCATCCCCCGACAGGGCGAAAACTTCTGGTGCATCCACTGTCCCACGGAAAAGCCCCTTGACCCGGCCTACCACAAATACCGTCAGCGTTTCCTGCAGGAGTATTGCTCAGAGTTGAAGCCAGAAGTGTAGGCCTATCGGGAAATGCTGGAGAAAAACAAGGCCGTGAATATAATCTGACGAATACCTCATCCGACCTCGCTTTGCTCGGCCACCTTCCCCAGAGGGGAAGGTCACTAAACTGATTATATGTTATCTCATCTGTCCCGCCCCGCAATCCATATTCCCTATGGTGGAAGGCAATCCTCTATTTCTCCATCGGGAAACAAAAAAGAGACGGTGAAGCCGTCTCAACTTTAATGTAAAACCGCTGTGACATATTCTGTAAGAAAACCCT
>JAFNYY010000106.1 GCA_017383125.1 Schwartzia sp. (in: firmicutes) | reverse complement strand
TGCAGGACATTCTTGCGCTGGGCACCGATGCCCGGATGAATATCCCCGGTACACCGGAGGGGAACTGGGGCTGGCGGCTCGACGATTTCTCCCGTCTCGATGAAGACCTGGCTAGAAGAATAAAGGCCATGACCGCAGAGGCAAAAAGGGAAAAACGACAGAAATAAAGCATGAATATGACAAAAAGGGGAATATAAAGTCCTATTTGGTCTTTGAATTTGGGTCTTATTGTGGTATGCTATACACAGGTTAAAGGAGTTGATATCATGGCAGATTCATCACTTGTTTTTACTGTAGAAAAAACCTGTCCCCTCTGCGGAGAAGTAACTAGAGTCACAAAAGCAAAATCCCGTCTGGTGGTTATAAAAACTGATTGGGATTTCTGTACGCATTACAGAGATTTTAATCCCTACTACTATGTACCGTGGGTATGTGAGAAATGCGGCTATGCTGCCGACGAGAAGCACTTTTCAGCAGCGATGCCCACCTCGCACAAAAAGACTATCGGTGACTTCCTGAAGCGCCGTCATGTAGAATTCAAATACTCTCTGGAGCGATATATGCCGGATGTAGTAGCCGCCTATAAGCTGGCTATCTTCTACGAGGAAATGGTTCACAGCTCTATGGCATACCGGGCAAGCCTCTACCTGAAGCTGGCCTGGATTTACCGTATCGCCGAAGACACGGAGAACGAGCGCATCTACCTTATCAGAGCCGCCGAGTCCTACGAAAAATCCATATATACAGAGCGCTATCCCCTTGGCGATCTGACAGACAGCATGGTCATGTACCTGCTGGGTGCCATGAACTACGAAATGGGCGATGTTGAAAAGGCTACCCAGTACATATCCCGTATGGTAAACGACAACGGATTGAGGCTGAGCAACCCGAAGCTCATGGACAAGATAAAAGACCTCTGGACAGAGCTCAGAGAGAAGAGGGCAGAGGAGCAGGCCAAGCTGGCGAAGAAAAATGCCGCCGGCGTAGCCAAGCTTGATGCCGCATTGGAAAAGAGGGTCAAGAAGTGAGAGACCTTCCCTATGCCATCAGGAGTATAAAAAAGTATATGAGAAGCCGAGGCGCATTACCGGTCTTGGCTTTTTCCTTTGCCTGTATCCTCTCCGCCGGACTGCTTATGGCCGCCGGCGAAGCAGAAGCGGCGAAGAAAAAAATCCCGCAGATTGTCTTCGTTCCTCATGACAACCGCCCCATATCCTCGGAGCAGACAGCTCAGGCGGTACGGGAGCTTGGCTACGAAGTGATAATGCCCCCTGCGGAAATCCTCGGCGGCCGTGACAACTACGGTGAGCCGGAGCAGGTGTGGGCATGGCTGGAAGAAGCCACGAAGAAGCAGAAGCCGGTAGCGGCGGTGCTTTCCTCCGACACGCTCATCTACGGCAGCCTTGTCGGCTCCCGTATGCACAAATATGACGAAGCTACCCTGCGGCAGCGGGTCGCCAAATTTGCCGAATTCCGCTCCCATCACAAGCGGACGCCGCTCTATGTATTCGGCTCCATTATGCGTACCCCGCGCAACGGAGAAGCCTCCGGCACTCAGGAGCCAAGCTACTATCAGACCCTCGGTGCGGATATATTCCGCTACACCGCACTGGTAGACAAATCCGAAACAAAGGGACTCTCCAACAGAGAAAAGAAGGAGATAAAATTCCTTCAGCGGCTCATCCCCAAAGCGGCTATGGACGACTGGCTCAGCCGTCGGGAGAAAAACTTCGCCGTCTCCCGGGGATTGATTGACCTGGCAAAAGAAAGCAGCTTTGAATATCTTGCCTTTGGCCGTGATGACAACGCACCCTACTCCCAGACTCACATGGAGAGCCGCAAGCTCACCGAGTACGGCAGAGGACTTGGCATCAGCCGCTTTCAGGCCATGGCCGGTATCGATGAATTCGGTATGCTGATGCTGGCCCGGGCAGTAATTCACCACCGTCAGGAGCTGCCCTTCGTATATGTAGCCTACAACTGGGGCAAGGGTGCCAAGACGATACCAGCCTACTCTGACGAGCCTATCGAAAGCTCCATGCACGACCACATAGTTGCCGTGGGAGCTGTAGAGGTACGGACCCCGGAAAAGGCCGACCTTGTACTCTGGGTCAATACAAACCCCACCGGCGTTACCTACGCCGCCAACGAGCCGAACAATGACGGCAAGCCCCGTGATGCCACGAAATACTTCGTGGAGCAGGTCACCGGCAGCGTGGCCGCCGGACGCCCCACCGCGGTGGCCGATATTGCCTTTGCCAACGGCGCCGATAACGCTCTCATGGAAGGACTGCTGAAGAACGGCATCCTGTTCAGACTGCAGGCCTACGCCGGCTGGAACACCGCTACCAACAGCAGCGGCTTCGCTCTCGCCCAGGGCGTACTGGCCAGGCAGATGACCGACGCGTCCAGAGACCGTCTTCTATTGGTCAGATACCTTGATGACTGGCTCTATCAGGCGAATGTAAGGACTACACTGGCTCAGCAGCTCGGCTGGTTCCGCGGCTACTTTGCCTACTCCAAGCTGGATGACAAACGGCAGCCTGTAGAGCTGCGGGCCACCAGACTTATAAAGCAGATGGCAGACAGGAAGCTGCCGCCCTTCGGGGAGCTGGAAAACCTTTCGGTGACCTTCCCGTGGAACAGAATGTTTGAAGCAAACTTCTCCATGGCTCCGAAAGCCCCACCGGCAGACATCCTGCGTTCAAGGCTTATTTCGACAGCAGCAGAAAATTTAAATGAGGCGGGTTATAATTCATGAATAAGAGGTTTTACCTTCCCTGTATTGTTATTGCTATGGTGATGTCTCTGGCATTGCCGGTATTTGCCGCCGAAGCGGCACCGGAGCCGCCGAAACCGGCGCTGTTTGCTACCTGGTGGGCGTTGATACCGCCGGTAGTCGCCATCATACTGGCTCTGGTCACGAAGGAAGTATACAGCTCACTTTTCCTGGGTATCGTTTTCGGTGCCCTCCTGTACTCCAACGGCAGCTTTGAAGGAACCGTCCTCCATGTCTTTAACGATGGATTTATCAAGGTGCTGACCGACCCCTACAACATGGGTATCCTCATCTTCCTTGTTCTCCTCGGAGCAATCATTTCTCTTATGAACAGAGCCGGCGGCAGCGCTGCCTTCGGTCACTGGGCGGAGAAACATATCAAGACCCGCATCGGAGCCCAGCTCAGCACTGTGGTCCTCGGTCTGCTTATCTTCGTTGATGACTACTTCAACTGCCTCACCGTGGGCAGCGTCATGCGGCCCATTACCGACCGACACAACATCTCCCGGGCAAAGCTGGCCTACCTCATCGACTCCACCGCCGCACCTATCTGCATCATTGCCCCGGTATCCTCTTGGGCGGCAGCCGTCAGCGGCTTCGTCGAGGGTGAGGACGGATTCGTCCTCTTCGTTCAGGCGATACCCTATAACTTTTACGCCATCCTCACCATTGTCACCATGATTGCCATCACGTTGCTTCAGGTAGACTTCGGCCCTATGGAGACGCTGGAAAAGAAGGCCATCGACGGCCATGTTACCGACGCAACCTGTGCCCTCTCCGTTCAGGATGAGGAAGAGGAGACCCCCAAGGAAAACAAGGCCGACATGATTGACCTCGTAGTACCCATCATCAGCGTTGTCGTCTGCTGTGTCACCGGCATGATTTATACCGGTGGATTTTTCTCCGGCACCGGCTTCGTCGAGTCCTTCAGCAAATGCGACGCTTCTGTCGGCCTCTCTATCGGCAGCTTCTTCGGCTTCATCATCACCCTCATCGCCTATCAGGCACGGAGGATTATCCCCTTCCGTGACGCCACGGACTGCCTCCTTACCGGTATCAACGCCATGGCTCCGGCCATCCTGATTCTCACTATGGCATGGACTCTGAAGGCCATGACCGACGACCTCGGCGCCAAGGAATTTGTCGCCGCCTCCATGACCCTCGTAGCCGGAAACCTTGTGGCTCTCCTGCCGGCCATCATCTTCCTTGTCGGCTGGTTCCTTGCCTTCTCTACCGGCACCAGCTGGGGTACCTTCGGTATCCTTATCCCCATCGTTGTTGCCGTATTCCAGACCACCAACCATGAGCTGATGATGATTTCCATCTCCGCCTGCATGGCTGGTGCCGTCTGCGGTGACCATTGCTCGCCTATATCCGACACCACCATTATGGCCTCGGCGGGAGCCCAATGCAGCCATGTCGACCATGTAAATACCCAGCTCCCCTATGTAGTGGTCGTGGCAGCCGTATCCTTCGTATCCTACATCGTAGCCGGCTATACCCAGTCCGCTATTGTGTCGCTGCCTATCTCCGTTGCCCTCATGATACTGGCAGTATTCACTATAAGAAGAATGAAGACCCGGAGCTGAAAAGAGAAATAAAAACGGCTGTGAAAAATGAGAAATCATTTTTCACAGCCATTTTTTTATTTAGTCAGTCAGTTTATATATCGGGACCGCTTATTCAGCTCCGCCCATATTACCGGGATAGTAGGGGAGAGAGAACGCCTTTTCATTGTCCATCTGGAGATAATCAAAAGCCATGCCGGCCGTGGCGCCAATCATCTTCATGCACATCTTCCGGCGGTCTTTGCAGTGCCAGTCCTCATACTTGCTGCAGATATCGCGGCAGAGGACACCGCCGTTGGCCTCCTGGAAATCATGTACCATGTGATTGTACCGGCGATAATACTTCTCGGCAATCTCGTGGCCGCGGACCTCCGGGTCTACCTTCCACGGATCGGGACGCCCGTACACGGCACCGTTGGCCATGACAGCAGCCGACAGAGCGCCACAGGTGAAGCCCGACAGACCGATACCGCCGCCGAAGCCGATAGCCATCGCCCGGGTCTCTGGAGCCACATCCAGCTCGCCGGCCCGGATGAGAGCATCGTAGACGCACTCGGCACAGTTCAGACCGTTCTTGAAGTTCTCGATAGCCAGAGAAACTACCTTCTCCCGACGATCTTCCAGAGTAGCAGCATTGTTTTCCATGAAAATGCCTCCCTTTAATTCTACATAAATTGCATATTTATGATAACGGTGTCTTTGTCATTAGAACGATTGGAGTTTATGGATTCAGATATGCTTGCTCATCACGCGCATATAATCTTTCTTAGCATTGAATATTGCCATTACATCGACAGTTCTTCTCTCCCTGGATATTACATAGAAACCTGAGCCAAAAGAGAATAGACAGACAATTTAGATTCTAATTGAGCGATATACTCCTGCTGCATAAAAAGGCATCGCGGCTGAGAATAACCGTATCCTTTTTCATTGACAGAAATTGCAACGGGATTCTGTATGAAGAGTTAAGAGATTTGTGCATAGTTGCTCCGCAACTCTCTTGACGGTCTGATAGATATAGCACCAGTCATACAAACGTCTCCTCACCTGTGTAATCACATTGTATGACAATTTGGACACAGAGTCAACGACAAGGCACTGGCGGCTAGTGATGGAAATGATGCACCGAAAAAGTAACTTGTCGAGAAATTATATAAAGAGACTAAAAATATTATTTAATCCAGTGTCACGGCGTTGTCGTTGGTCAGATCAATGCCCAATCTTTTGCATACATTAAGGTCAGCATTTGAGAGCATAGCTGTTACATGGAGCTGGCAGCCTTTGAGTTTGGGGAGCTGAGCCAGTGCCTTGGCGGCGTTGGGGTCTGTGACGGCGCACATGGACAGGGCAATCAGCACTTCATCAGTATGAAGGCGGGGATTCTTGCTGCCGAGGTACTGGGTTTTCAGTACCTGTATCGGCTCGATATAGGTAGGCGAGATAAGGTCGATGGCATCGTTGATACCACCCAGTTCTTTCACGGCATTCAGCAGCACAGAGGAGCAGGGGCCGAGAAGACTCTTGGTCTTTCCGGTTATAATCCGACCGTCATTGAGCTCCATGGAGGCAGCCGCACTTCCGGTTTGCTCCCGCAGTGAACGGGCGGTGCCAACAACCTTGCGGTCAGCGGGGACAACCTTCGCTTGCTTCATCAGCAGCTCCTGAGTATAGACCTCCTGACTGTCTGCTTCATCGAGGGCTACTCTGGTTGCACTCTGAAAATAGCGGCGGATGATTTCCTGACGGGAGGCTTCCTGACAGACCTCGTCGTCACAGATGCAGTTGCCGGCCATATTGACGCCCATGTCTGTGGGAGACTTGTAGGGGCAATAGCCGTAAATGCCCTCGAAGATGGCTTCCAGTACCGGGAAAATCTCTATATCGCGGTTGTAGTTGACGGTGGTCTCACCGTATGCTTCCAGATGGAAGGGGTCTATCATATTCACATCCTGCAGGTCTGCAGTAGCGGATTCGTAAGCCATGTTGACAGGATGCTTTAAGGGAAGGTTCCAGATGGGGAAGGTCTCAAATTTGGCATAGCCGGCCTTTATGCCGCGCTTATTTTCGTGATAGAGCTGTGAGAGGCAGGTGGCCATTTTTCCGCTGCCGGGGCCGGGAGCGGTGACGATGACCAGCGGCTGGGTGGTTTCTACATATTCGTTCCGGCCGTAGCCTTCTTCGCTGACGATGAAATCTACATTGGCAGGATAGTCGGCGATGGGATAATGCAGGTAGACTTTCACACCTACGGCCTCCAGCTTGCTGCGAAAGCCGGCGATGGATTTCTGCCCCTTGTACTGGGTAATGACGACGCTGGAAACAGTCAGACCCTTTTCACGGTATACGCCGATGAGACGGAGAACATCCAAATCGTAGGTGATGCCAAGATCGTGACGGACCTTATTCTTCTCCACATCATCAGCATTGATGGAAATAATCATCTCTGCCTGATCTGCAAGCTGCAGCAGCATCTGGAGCTTGGAATCCGGAGCAAAACCCGGCAGTACCCGAGAGGCATGATAATCATCCAGCAGCTTGCCTCCGAACTCCAGATAAAGCTTATCGCCGAATTTGGAAATCCGCTCTTTAATGTGCTGAGACTGCATTGTTAAATATTTGTGATTGTCGAAGCCGATTTTCATATTTTCCCATCACTTTCTGTATATAAAATCAATTAACTTTTGAGGAAAAACATAACTGTCCTATTATACATTAAAATTTTGCGAGTAGCCAATAAAATGAAGTCTTATTATGGTTTTTTTACGAAATTTTT
>JAFNYY010000105.1 GCA_017383125.1 Schwartzia sp. (in: firmicutes) | reverse complement strand
GGAGGACGACGGAGCAGCAGGGACATGGCGCGGTATGCTACAGCGTGCTTGGAGAGGTCATCATATACGCAGAGAACATCCTTCTTCTGGTCCATGAAGTACTCAGCCATGGTAACGCCGGCGTACGGAGCAAGGTACTGCAGCGGGGCGCTGTCAGAAGCGGTGGCTGCTACAACGATGGTGTAGTCAGCAGCGCCGTATTTCTCAAGGGTACGGGTGAGGCGTGCAACGGTAGAAGCCTTCTGACCGATTGCAACATAGATGCAGATAACACCCTTGCCCTTCTGGTTGATGATGGTATCGATAGCAACAGCGGACTTACCAGTACCACGGTCACCGATGATGAGCTCGCGCTGTCCGCGGCCGATAGGAACCATGGAGTCGATAGCCTTGATACCGGTCTGCAGAGGAACATCTACAGACTGACGGTCTGCAATACCGGGGCTCTGTGCTTCGATAGGACGGGTCTCAGCGTACTTGATGTCGCCCTTGCCATCGATAGGCATACCCAGCGGGCTGACAACACGGCCGAGAAGACCTTCACCGACAGGAACCTCCATGAGACGGCCGGTACGACGGACGATGTCGCCCTCTTTTACAGTAGCCTCGCCGCTCATGAGAACGATACCAACGGTGTCAGCCTGCAGGTTCTGAACCATGCCGCTTACGCCGCCCTTGAGCTCTACGAGCTCACCGGCCATTGCGCTGTTCAGACCGGAAACGGTTGCGATACCGTCACCGACCTTGCCAATGATGCCGACTTCCTCAAGGTCAACCTCGAGGTTGGTTTCACTGACGGTCTTGGAGAGCGCATCAGTGATGCTGGCAGCGTTGGAGAGGGACTGACCCTCAGCGCTTGCCTTTGCCATGCTCTCGCTGACCTTTTCCATCTGACGTTTCACACTGGCGTCATAAATCTGGTCGCCAGTCTTAATGATAGAACCGCCAATAATGGAAGGATCAACAGTGGTTTCCATATATACCCGATAGCCGAGCTTCTCTTCGAGAGACTTAGCTATGGAATCCTTTTCAGATACAGTCAATTCCTTGGCAGTGGTCAGGACAACGGGGATAATGCCGTTGCTTGCAACCTTGCCGAGTTTCTCTGCGTCAAGCTTGAGACCTTCAAGGCTCTTCATGACGAGATCAAGCTTTTCATTGTTAGCCATACTGTATCCTTCACCTCCATTTTCTTTTCAATAATGTTGCCTCATCTGAGGCCTTGTTTTCGCGGTTCCGGATTAGTTCAAAACAGCGTCAGCAGTCTTGGCAACGAGAGCCTGATCCTCAGCGGAGTCGAGCTTCTGGCTGACAACCTTGCCGGCGATTTCGGTAGCAAGTGCAATAACCTGCTTACGAACATCAGCAAGAGCCTGCTGTTTCTCATTTTCAATATTCTGCTTTGCTGCAGAAATCATCTGATCCTTCTCAGCCTGAGCCTGAGTACGAGCCTCAGCCTCGATGTTCTGAGCATTCTGCGTAGCCTTGGCTACAATAGCAGCTGCCTCATTACGAGCCTCTTCCATCTGCTTGGTATACTGAGCCTTCAGCTCTTCAGCCTCAACTCGGGTTTTCTCAGCAGAATCCAGATCGTTAGAGATGCGGTTAGCGCGCTCATCCAGCACATTCATCAACGGCTTGAAAGCGAACTTGCCCAAAATACCAAGAAGAATGATGAAATTTATAATCTGAGCAAAAAATGTAGCATCAAAATCTACCAATTTCAGCACTCCTTTACTTTTGCAAATCTGTATCCCTGTGAAGGAATTACTTTACGAACGGATTTGCAAATACCAATACGATTGCGATAACGGAAGAAATAATAGGAATGGACTCGATAAGACCAACGGAAATAAACATCTGAACCTGGAATTCGGAAGCTTTCTCCGGCTGACGAGCAGCGCACTCGAGGAATTTGGAGGTAACGGCACCGTCACCAGAGGCAGCGCCCAAGGAAGCGCCAAAACCGATAAGACCAGCTGCAATAACAGATGCAGCAATAATGATAGCCTGTTCCATTATAGATACTCATCCTTTCATTTTTAGAAAAAATTCACTGATTCGCCCAAATCAATGCTCATGCTTGAAGATCGGGGCAAAGTTTACGATGGCAAGCATCGTGAATACAAAGGCCTGCAGGAAGCCTACGCAAAGGCTGAAGAAAACCCATGCGTCCGGAGCTACCCAAGGCGCAAGCTGATACAGAACGATCAAAAGAATTTCGCCCGCGAGGATATTACCAAAGAGACGAAGGGACATCGTTACCGGCTTTGCAATCTCTTCGACCATGTTCAACGGAAGCATAGCGGCAAACGGCTTTACGAAGTGACCGAAGAAGCCGAAACCGTTGCGATAGATGCCAACGAGGTAGTTGACAGCCATTACCGTAAGGGCAAGAGCGAAAGCCACGTTGATGTCATTTGTAGGCGAGGTGAAGTGAACCATATGTCCACCAACCTGCGGCAGCAAGCCGATTTCGTTGGAAACGAAAATGTAGAAGAAAAGCGTCAGCAGGAAAGGAGCGAATACTCTTCTGCCCTCTTTGCCCATGTTGCCTTCCATCAGCCCACAAAGCCATTCAACAAGCATTTCAAGCATGCACTGTGCGCGGCCCGGAATGAGCTTAGCACCGCAAGCAATACCGCCGAGAACCACAACGCAGATAATGCACGCAAACCAGCTCATGTAGAGTGTCTGCATGTGCACTGTAGCACCCAGAAAATCGATATGCTGCGGCAGGTAGTGAATGATTTCATTGCTTGCTTGTTCAGCATTTCCCATGTTTGTTCTCCTTTCCTCACGATCCGACAAAGATTATTTTTTTGGATTCGTGAAATATTGTAGGTTTACAAAAAACAATATATGAAGTACCAGATAAGCAATGAAGGCTTCAGCGACCCTCAGCTTAAGGCACAGCATACCAGCTATAATGGCGATTCCGGTAATCACTCGGCACATAAAAATACGCCAGCGCAGGGCCTTGCTCTGCCAGATGGATACCCCCAGTGCGCGCGCAGTGCCTCCCAGCAGGAGAGCCCCATCAAGGACACCCCAAAGCACACCACCGGCCAAAGCAGTCATCCCTGCTCCCGTACCGGTAAAAAGGCAGCCAACAGCGAAAACCAGCAGACCTATGGCCAGCTGACGAAGCCAAACACGTATCAACAGCTGTTTTATCTCACTATTCGTACGGCCACTGACATCCAGCATTTCCTTCGCTCCAGAACCGAAAATTCTAAAAAGTTGACAACCTGCAACAGCCGGATCACGCCCAAAATAACCCGAAACTTTCGGGTAAACATACCCCAAGGCATAATCCTTTATCTTCTGTATTATAGCCAACTACTTCTTTTTACGCAATAGCTTATGACCATTTCAGATAGAAATTTTCAGAAAATCTTCATACAGTTTCAAACCAAAAACTTCTCTTAATCATCCGGACACTTTTAGTCAAAAATCAAGACATAAAAAATATTTTTCGATGTTCTGCACGGCTCCGGGAATTGTGATATTATACATTATATTAAGGAAGTGAACCGTATGAAATTAAAATTACCTCAGCTCACAGCTGAGCTGTCACTTTTAACCTCCTGCACAGACGGTATCCTGGTCCTTGCTGCAGGGGGACGCCCTCCTCACAGCAGCTGGCTGCAGCAGACAGTAAGTGATACCTCCGCTCTCTGGGCTGTCGACAGGGGCATTGACGCCTGTCGCTTGGCAGGACTTGTTCCGCACCGCCTCATCGGAGATGCCGACAGCGCCACCGGAGAAAGCTGGCAATGGGCTGAGCAGCATGATGTCCCAATCGATCGCTATGCTCCCGCCAAGGACCTTACAGATTTCCAGCTGGCCCTGGAGCTTTCCCGGTCAGATTTCTTTCATTGCTTCATTCTTGCTGTCGGGGCCTTCGGCGGCCGTCTCGACCATGCCCTCAGCCTTCTCTATTCGCTTGTCGGAGACGGACGCCCCGGCTGTATGGCAGACCAGCAGGAAGTACTCCTGCTCATCCGCGGTGGTGAATCGGCCGAGATAATGCTCCATGAGGAAGCCGCCGAAGAACTGTCCGCCGTGTCTCTTCTTCCTCTCTCTTCTGCCTGTACCGGCGTATCACTATCAGGAGTGCGCTGGCCGCTGGAGAATGCGGAGATTACTCAGAAGCTTCCCTATGCCGTCAGCAATGAGCTTCTTCCCGGGACAAAAAAAATCTCCGTCAGTCTCACTGACGGAGTAATGGGCTTTTATATGATGTTCGGCAAGCTTGAAGCCTGATTCAGACATTCTTAAACTCCCGCTGACGCAGTGTTTCATAAAGAACGATAGCCGAGGCCTGTGCCACATTGAAGGACTCGGCCCCTCCTGCCATGGGAATATATATTGTCTCGGTAATATCGTCATCAAGAATGTCTTTTGATACACCGCTGCCTTCACTGCCAAATACAATCATCGACGGCTCTTCAAAGTTTACCGCAAGATGAGCCTTGGCTCTCCGGTCAAGGGCTGTAGCATAGAGATGCAGTCCGTTGTCCTCGGCAAAGCTCATAAGCTCCGCCGCTGTCATCGTCACAACCGGCAGCCGGAATATTGCTCCCATTGAGGCCCGGACTGTTTTTTCCCCATATACATCTGCCGTCCCCGGCAGGAGAATCGCCCCCGTCGCGCCAACAGCCTCAGCTGTCCGCAGGATAGTTCCCACATTTCCCGGATCCTGTACGCCATCCAGCACCGCTATCAGCGGTGCTTTTTTCGTGCCTCTGCACAGGTCGACTATCTCCTCCGGACTGCAGCTGCAACAATTCACCACAAACAGCACGCCCTGAGGTGATACCACCTGCGCCGCCTTTTTATATACCGTTTCCGGTGTTTCGTACAATGCGATGCCCATTTCATCAGCCAGTGCTGCCAAGGCTGCCCCTCGCTGAGAAGCCAGCTGCTCCGGAGTGATAAGTCCGAAGCGGATTGTCCATGCACCCTGCTCGGCTGCCTTCAGTGCTTCCTCACACAGGCGGACGCCTTCTGTCACAAAGGCCTTTTCCTGCTGACGGGTCTTTCCCTTGGTCAGGGACGCAGCAAGCTTTACCTTGCTGTTGGTGAGACTCTCGATTCTTTCCATAGTAACCTCATACAGTAAAAAGGGAGCCGCCATAACGACAGCCCCCTCACTTAACAATCCGTATTACAGATTTGCCTTGGCAATCTCAACGAACTTGCTGAAAGCAGCAGCATCGCTGACAGCCAGGTCAGCCAGCATCTTGCGATCAACAGCAACGCCGGCCTTGGCCAGACCGCAGATGAAACGGCTGTAAGCCAGACCCTGCGGACGAACTGCAGCGTTGATGCGGGCAATCCAGAGACGACGGAAATCGCCCTTCTTGGTACGACGATCGGCACGAGCATAGCTCAGAGCCTTCATTACTGTCTCGTTGGCTTTCTTGAACTGCTTGCTGCGAGCTCCACGATAGCCCTTAGCGAGCTTTAAAATCTTTTTATGGCGAGCATGAGCCGTAACGCCTTTTTTAACTCTCGGCATTGTATTTTCCTCCTAAAATCAATAATTAAGCGTACGGGAGCATGTCCTTGACGCGCTGGTAATCGGATGCGACAACAAGAGCAGCCTTACGCATGTTGCGCTTACGCTTCGGGCTCTTCTTCTCCAGGATATGGCTGTGATAAGCCTTCTTGCGCTTGAATTCACCGGAACCGGTAACCGAGAAACGCTTTGCAGCGGCACGGCGGGTTTTCATCTTCGGCATCTGTCATTTTCCTCCTTTATTCTGGGCCTTCGGCGCCAGAATCATTATCATATTACGCCCTTCGACCTTGGCATCCCGCTCGATAGATACGAGATCCTTCATCTCCTCGGCGACACGGTCAAGAAGATTGCGGCCAAGCTCCTGATGCGACATCTCACGGCCACGGAACATGATGGTCACCTTGACCTTGTTCCCTTCCTCGATGAAACGCAGGGCATTCTTAAGCTTCACCTCAAAATCGTGTTGTTCAATGCTGGGGTGCAGCTTGACTTCTTTGATGGTGATGACCTTCTGCTTCTTTTTGGCTTCCTTTTCTCGCTTCTGCTGTTCATAGCGATACTTACCGAAGTCCATAATACGGCATACAGGCGGTCTGGCTTTCGGGGCCACCTCGACAAGATCGAGGTGCTGATCCGCTGCCATCTGCAGAGCATCACGGGTCAGCATAATTCCCAGCTGCTCTCCTTCGGCGCTGGTTACGCGCACTTCGCGGATATGGATTTCTTCATTGACCCGTAAATTGTTCTTGCTAATGGAAAAACACCTCCAAAATATAAAACGGGGCAGCATACGCCACCCCGAAAAACTCAGAACTATGTCTGATTCTGTTCAATATCAACCTACCGACTGTTCATCGACCGGTGAGAAGTGGTGACTTCTGCTTTACTACCGGATGATAATAACACGCCAGCGACCATTTAGTCAAGTATTATTTTTCCGAATACTGGAAATAATTTGTCCCGACAATTCTCCGGAATACGGACTTGCAGTCAGAACAGCTGAAGTGGTCAAGGACATCGTCAAAGGTCGGCTTTCCGTCTACGATTCTTACCGGCTGACCTTCAATGTATTTCATCGAACCACCGCAGCGGGGACACTCGCAGCGTCCGTTTTCATTTTTCTTCAGCTCCATCGGCGGCAAATCTCCGGTAGCCTTCAGCTCGCGCTTGCCTACTTCCGCTTCATGAGCAGCTTCCTGCCGGAGCCCCGTCACCTGTGACAAAGCCGGACTGACCTCTGCCGTAGATACCACTTCCAACAGGACATCCGCCGACTTTTCCTGCAGTGCTTCGCTTACTGCAGTGCTCGGCGTATACCAGGCCAGGGTATGACGAGTACCGGAAATAATCGCTTCCCGATACACAATATCACAATCCTCACAGTGATAAGTAGCCTCTACACAGTCAAGCTTTTGGAAACCTTTAGGGGTGGCCTTCCCGTCGAACTCCGGAACCATGATACGGCCGCACTGAGGACAAAACATCTTTGTGCGGGCAATCTGCTGCTCACCCTTCGATTTCCTCTCCGACGGACGCTGTACCTGCTTATCCAGTGGGAACACATCGTAGTAGCCGGTATTCATGACTTCACGGTAAAAAATATTACAGTTGTAGCACTCGTATTTCGCCTTGGCATTATCCATGTCCAGTTTGCCGTCGACAATGCGTACAGCACCGCCGTCAACAAAACGCAGACTCTGATGACACTGCGGACAGATAAAACCGTTTTCGTTCTTTTGAAGCTGTTTTAACGCCAT
>JAFNYY010000104.1 GCA_017383125.1 Schwartzia sp. (in: firmicutes) | reverse complement strand
TCAAAGCGTCGGGAAAAGCAGCCTCTTGAGTTTCCGTCGGCAGGCAGCACCTTTAAGCGGCCACCGGGATATTTTGCCGGGACTCTCATTGATCATACCGGATTGAAAGGCTATACAGTCGGTGGTGCACAGGTATCGGAAAAGCACGCCGGCTTCGTGGTAAATAAAGGCGGTGCCACAGCAGCAGATGTTCTGCAGCTGATGAAGGATGTCAGTGACCGGATTTACTCCGTTCACGGTGTCCATCTGGAACCGGAAGTAAAAATCATCGGTGAAGAATAGGGGGAGAGAATATGAAAATCGAATTCCTCGGAGCAGCCCATACCGTCACGGGCTCCTGCTACCTGCTGCAATCTCAGGACACAAAAATCCTTATTGACTGCGGTATGTTTCAGGGCGGACGAGCCCTGCGGGATAAAAACCGCGAGCCGTTTCGCTTCGCACCGGCCGATATTGACAAGGTGCTGCTGACCCATGCTCACATTGACCATTGTGGTCTTGTGCCGAAGCTCTTTTTGGAGGGCTATAAGGGAGATGTCATTGCAACAAAGGCAAGCTGCGATCTCCTGAAGATTATGCTCCCGGATTCGGCTCATATTCAGGAGTCCGACGCGGAGATGCGTACCCGAAAGGGCGCCCGTGCCGGCGAAGCTCCCGTAAAACCGATATATACCCTTGCTGATGCTCAGGCCGCATTGGAGCATATTTCTCCGGTACAGTACGGAGAGAAGGTACAGGTGGCAGACAATATCACTGCTATCTTCCACGATGCCGGTCATATCATGGGTTCAGCTATGATAGAGCTTGCTGTCACTGAGAACGGCGAGATCACCAGAATCCTCTTCTCCGGAGATGTAGGCCAGCCAAACCAGCCTATCATCCGCAACCCGGAGCGTATAAAGGGAATTGACTACCTTGTTGTGGAGTCCACCTATGGTGACCGCATACATCAGGTGTATGACAAGGAAGAGGCTCTGGCAGAAATTATCAACGACACTATGGATAGGGGCGGCAATCTGGTAATTCCGGCCTTTGCCGTAGGCCGTACTCAGACCATGCTTTATTACATCTACCGTCTGTGGAAAGCCGGCCGCATTGACAATGTTCCTGTTATCGTCGACAGCCCCATGGCCATTTCCGCCACTCAGGTATTTGCTCAGAATATTAAGGAGTTTGACGAGGAATCCAAAGCCATGCTGCGGAATGGTCAGCTGCCGGAAATGCCCCAGCTCCGTCTCTGTCAGACTGCGGCTGAGTCCAAGGCAATCAACAGCGACGAAAGCTCTGCTATCATCATGTCCGCCAGCGGTATGGCTGATGCCGGCCGCATCCTTCATCACTTGAAGCATAATCTGTGGCGTCCGGAGTCCACCATACTCTTCTGCGGCTATCAGGCAGAGGGTACTCTTGGCCGCCGCCTGTTGTCAGGATTGAAGCGAGTAAAGGTAATGGGCGAGGAAATTGCCGTCAAGGCAAAGGTTGAAATGATGGACGGATTCAGTGCCCATGCCGATGTAGACCAGATAATGAACTGGCTCTACGGCTGCGATAGCCCGAAGCCAGCGAAGATATTCGTCGTCCACGGTGAGCCTCAGTCCTCTGAGGCCATGAAGGAAAGACTGGAAAAAGACTACGGCGTAGACGCTTATATTCCCTTCATGGGCGATGTGGTCACCATCGAGGGCAGGAACTGCACCATTCAGCCTTCCAATATCCCCGAGGTTCAGGTGGAGACAGAGCTGGAGGACTTCCTTCGGACTATGGACTCCTACTATCGTCAGGAGCGTCGCCGCATATCCAGGATGGTCAAGGAGAAGCCTCAGATTATGGAGCAGGTGGTCCGGGAAATGCAGAAGGGCCTTACATATATCAAAAAGCTGTTCAACAAGTTCGAGAACTAAGACAAGAATATTGGTTAATAAAAATGTCCCGGTCGCTGACCGGGACATTTTCTGTCGTAGGGGCTTGCAGCAGCAAGCTCGCTGTAATTCCTCTATATAGCTGCTGAGAATTCTGTAAGAAAACCGTTTGTTCACCTCACCCACCGGTTACGCCGGTCCCCCCTCTCCAATGGGGAGAGTAAAGACCTTCCCCTTTTGGAAAGGTGGCTCGCGAAGCGAGACGGATGAGGAACATATTATCCAGCAAATAACCTTCCCCTTTGGGGAAGGTGGCTAGCGAAGCGAGACGGATGAGGTCTATGTCAGCTTTTTCACAGCTCCTTTTTGTTGTTACAGAAAAACTCACATATCATCGTAGCGCCGAGTATCATGCAGCCTCCGATAGCCTGCGTTGCCGTCAGGGGTTGACCTAGGAGCAGGGCGGCCAGAGCAATGGCTGATACCGGGTCGATATAGCTGAGAAGTGCTGTAGTCTGTGCCGGCAGTCCCTCTACACCGGAGAAGAACAGGTGAAATGCAATGCCGGTGTGAAAGAGACCTAGAATCAGCAGCAGGGAGATGGAGCGAATATCAAAGACCAGCGGAGTGAAGTCGGTGGTCATCAGGGCAAAAGGGGTGATGGTCAATGCACCGGCTACCATCTGTACGAGGGTCTTTGATTGTGCCGCTACCGTGGTTACCTTCTTGTTCAGAAGCATGACCGAGGCGTACAGCATACCGGAGACGAGTGAGTAGTATACGCCCTTCATATCGCCGATGCTGCTGCCGGACACGATTGATTCATAAATGCCCGAGACAAGACCGGTACCGCAAAGTGCCATCAGCACGCAGAATATTTTTACCGGAGTCAGCCGCTCCTTAAAGAGCAGCGGGGAAAAAATCATTACATAGACCGGGGCCATATAATAGCACAGAGTAGCGATGGGAACAGTGGTATACATATAGCCATAGAAAAGGAGAATCCAGTTTGTACCGATGAATGCGCCGGCGGTAGCCAGATAGGGGAGACGACGGCGTATTTCCTGCCAGTCCGGTTTTATTCCTGCATTGCGGACAAGAGCAGCGGCAAAAACAGCTCCGGTGATGGCTCTGATGGATGCAACCAGCGGCGGCGGCCAGCCCAGCTTTACGGCAAAGATACCGAGAGAACCCCAAATAAGCATTGCCAAAATTATTTTTATCCGTGCGCTGTTTGTTGATTGTTTTGTTGACATATTTACTCACTTTCACAATTAAACTTGCACCATTATAAAGCCTTTATTAGAGTAATTGCAACGATTGAAAGACACGAAAGAGGTTAAATATTTTTAGTCGGGTACAAGAAAAAAGAGGCAGGATAAAAGACAGATATTTATTCTTATAGTAAGTTATGTTATTATTTATCTATTACATTTCAACAGCTATTCAAATGATGAAGGGAATAGAATGAATTCAAAGGAAAACGAAATCAAAAATTCTTCAGAGAGCGGAGAAAACCGCACTTACGCTTATGTTATTCTTCTTATCGCTACATTCTTTTGGGGCTTTCAGGCTGTACCTCTGAAATTCCTGCTGGAAGAATGGACATCACAGACTATCACCTGTGTCAGATATTTTCTTTTCAGCGGCATGATATTTGCCTGGCTGTACTATAAGAACGGTACTATTATGCCGCCTCGGGAAGCGTGGAAGCCTTTGCTGCTGATGGCATCATGTCTAGTGCTGAACAATACTATTCAGATAGCAGGAATAAAATATACCACAGTTGTGAATGCTACGCTCATATCCGCGACGAATCCGGTAAATACGGCAGTGCTTTCATTCCTTATATTAAAGGAACGATTGAGCGGCTTCGCCTGGACTGGTATAGTATTATCCTTTGCCGGAGCTCTCACCGTCGTGTCAAACGGAGATGTATCCGTTATTACTGAGGCTCGCTTTGGCTTTGGGGATGTGCTCACTTATGTAGGAGTCTGCTTCTGGGGACTTTATGCCGTAGTGACTCCCCGAGTTCTCAAGTTTATATCCGTGCCTATGGCCACCGGCTGGTCAGCTTTTATTGCTGCCTGGCTGGCTCTTGCGCTCAATCTGGTTACACATCAGGTAAATGTTGTCCCTCTTACTATGACCGGTACGCTGTGCTTTCTTTTCGTGCTTATCTGCGGCGGTCTGCTGTCAAATCTCCTTTGGAACAGAGGAGTAGAGATAGTAGGTCCGGCCATAGCTGCTATGTTCAGCAACATACTCCCTCTGGTGGGAATCCTTTCCGGATACTTTATCATGGGAGATGAAATAACTGTAGCCAAAGCATTGGGAGCGATTCTGGTTCTCTGTGGAGTTCGTCTTGCTGCCATAAAGCATTAAATAGGAATAAATTTGCTGCTTTTGGCGTTGAGGTGGAATTTGATCCCAAGAAGATAGATATATCAATGCTGATGGATATTTTGTTTTCTGTCATCAATCCCTATGTGAAGGATAAGCAGGGTGACTGTGAAGGCCATATGTATCGCAGCGGCGTTTACTATGTTCAGGACGAGGATGAGCCGATGGTAGCCTATCATATGAATTTTATCAACAACCGACAGAAGGCACTGGCCGTTACCGAGGCAAGCATTACCATCAACGACCCAAACTCCGACCCGGTAGGTGCGCGTCGGTGCTATGCTGCTGCTGGATATTTGAAGAACTTTACATCAGCCGGTGTAGAGCATCAGCATTACCTAAAGAAGCACCTTGAGACAAAGACGAGAATTGATTTTGAGCTTTTAAAGAAGCTTAAAGTGATAGAGTAGTAGTAATTTCAAAGCTGAAACAGGCAAGCGTCACATCATTGTTGACATTTGCCTGTTTTTTGTTCTATCCTAGTGCGAAATAATATTACATATTTTGAGGCACATTATGATAAGATTTTATATTTTTCTTGGCGGTGTTATCCTGCTGGTGACAGCTGCAGCAATGTGGGCAGCCCACTATGTGACGGTCGGAGAAAAGCTGACAAGGCTGAAGATATATACTGTGATGTTTAATATTGGCTCAACCCTTGCTATGGGCTGGTGCTGGGGAAATATGAGCAGCTCAGCAAAAATGATTCTCCACCTGGTCACCATATTTATGATGGCGGAGGTTGGCTTTATCCTGTTCGTTTCGATGGGTGCTGGACTTCATTATCTAAAGCGGCTTGTCAGTACGCCCCTGGGCAGTCCTGTTGATGAAAGGAGAAGAAAGCTCCTGAAGGGTGCTGTGCTGTACCCGACAGCCGCCGCTGCGGCCAGTCTTTACGGCGGTCTCGTGGGAAAAGACGGGACGGTAGTCAACAGCTATGACATTCCGCTAAAGGAACAGTCTCATGAATCTTTGGACGGGTACCGGATTATCCAGTTGAGCGATGTTCACTGTGGCCCGTTCCTGATGCCTGACCGGCTTGATGAGCTGCTGAAAAGGGCAGCGGGACTTGGCGGAGATGTGCTGGTATTGACGGGAGATATTTTTGACGACAACGAAACAAATGAGGAAGC
>JAFNYY010000103.1 GCA_017383125.1 Schwartzia sp. (in: firmicutes) | reverse complement strand
GCACGAAGTGCCGGAGGGGCAACTGCTAATCGGTCTCTAAGCCTCCCCTCTAGGGGAGGTGGCACGAAGTGCCGGAGGGGCAACTGCTAATCGATCTCTAAGCCTCCCCTCTAGGGGAGGTGGCACGAAGTGCCGGAGGGGTGAAGACTATAGGAGTGACAATTATTTTTTCACCCCTCAGTCGCCTCCGGCGACAGCTCCCCTAAATGGGAGCCTGATTAAGTAGTTGTCTCAAAAAAACGCCTCTATCAGGAGAGGCGATAAGAGATAAAGAAATGTTTGGTATAGCAACATGAATACAAAAAGAATTATCCCCTGTCTTGATGTTAAGGCCGGCAGGGTAGTAAAAGGCACAAATTTTGTAGGGCTTCGGGATGCCGGAGATCCGGTAGAGCTGGCTGCACGCTATGACATGGAGCGCTGTGACGAGCTGGTATTCCTTGATATCACCGCCTCCAGCGACCATCGGGGAACTATGGTTGATGTAGCAAAAGCCTGCGCCAGTCAGGTTTTTATTCCCTTCACTATCGGCGGCGGTATACGCAGTGTCGATGATATGCGGGCCCTGCTGAAAGCCGGCGCCGACAAAACCTCCTTAAATACGGCAGCCGTCCAGCAGCCAACACTGCTGTCTGAGGGCGCAGCCCGCTTCGGTCGTCAGTGCATGGTGCTGGCCATTGATGCGAAGAAATGCGGCGAGGACAAGTGGGAGGTCTATATTCACGGTGGCCGTACTCCGACCGGAATTGACTGCCTTGAATGGGCGAAACGGGGAGTAGAGCTGGGAGCAGGAGAAATATTGCTCACCAGTATGGATGCCGATGGAACAAAGGACGGCTTTGACATCCCATTGACCCGGACTATTGCTGATGCTGTTCCTGTCCCGGTCATTGCCTCCGGCGGTGCCGGCAGACTGGAGCATTTCTATGATGTTATTGCCGAGGGCCATGCCGATGCGGTGCTGGCGGCCTCGGTTTTCCACTACGGACAGTTTACCGTCCGCCAGGTAAAGGAATATTTGAAATCTCGCGGAGTGGAGGTCAGATTCTGATGAGCGAAAAAGAAATTGATATTTCAATGGTTAAATTTGACGAGAAGGGACTTGTTCCGGCCGTCGTTCAGGAAGAGAATGGTCAGGTACTCATGCTGGCCTACATGAACGAGGAGTCTTTGAAAAAGACTATTGAGACCGGCTATACATGGTTCTGGAGCCGCAGCCGTCAGGAGCTGTGGAATAAGGGCGGCACCAGCGGCAATCTTCAGCAGGTGAAGGAGCTGTCCTACGATTGTGACGGAGACACCTTGCTTGTAATCGTCCATCAGACCGGTGTTGCCTGTCATACCGGTACATACAGCTGCTTCAGCGGCCGACGCATTCTTCCGGTAGGTGACAATGCTCCGGCAGTCATCAATCAGGAGTCAGACGGACTTGTTACTGTCCTCAATGACCTCTATGATGTCATCAAAGATCGTCAGTTGAACCCGGTAGAAGGTTCTTATACGAACTACCTGTTCGATAAAGGCCAGGACAAGATTTTGAAGAAGGTTGTGGAGGAAGCTGCTGAAACTATTATTGCTTCCAAGAATAATGACAGCAAAGAGGTTGTCTACGAGATGGGCGACCTTTGGTATCATTGCCTCGTCCTGCTTGCATACCACGGCATTTCTCCGGAGCAGCTTCTGAGTGAACTGGCCGGTCGCCGCCACGGTGCCAGCTATCATAAATTCACCGGCAAGACCGGTGTCCGTCCGCAGGATTAAAAAATGCCTTGCGTTTTACGGCAAGGCATTGTAAAATACAGAGTGAAGGTGCTGTCTAGCGGCAGCCCCAAGATGGGTATCGGGTAGAAACCACAAGACCCGCCTTTAGGTTGCGACTAAGGGCGGGTCATCTCTTTATAGACTCTATCAGAAGAAGTAACAGTATCAAGACTATTATCAACTCATCCATAGTCATCACCCCTTTTCAGGGGCAAGATTTGCCGCCAACACAGCACCTTTTTATATTATATAAAGCGTTTGTATGTTTGTCAAAGGAAAAGTGAATCATGGAAAAAACATTCGACTTTATGCAGCAGTTTCTCAAGGATACCAATCTCGACAGCGGTAAGGATACAGCTATGCTCCGCAAGGAGCCGCAGCCGCCTTTGGAGGTTCCGCCCTGCCGTGATTACCCCAATGTGATCCGTCTGCCTCATCCGGAAATGTTTGAGGACAAGGAAGTCAGCTTCCTCCAGATGATAGAATTGCGAGAGACTGTTCGCCAATACAGCGAGCAGCCGATGACTCTCGATGAGCTGTCATTCCTCCTTTGGTGCACGCAGGGTGTCAAGGCTATCCTGCCGGAAGGCAAGACTATGCGCAATGTTCCCTCGGCACGGGCGGCTCATGCCTTTGAAACTCTGCTTCTCGTGAATAATGTGAAGGACCTGGAGCCGGGATTGTATCGATTCCTTGCTCTCGGTCATGCCTTGCAGGAAATTGCGGTGGGAGAAAATGTTCTCGATGAATATCTGGAATGCTTCCTGCCGAAGAATATGATTAAGAAGAGCGGCGTTACCTTTATCTGGACAGCCGACTTCCAGCGTATGGTGTATTCCTGCGGAAACAGAGCCGCCCGCTACATCTACATTGATGCAGGACATGTCTGCCAGAATCTCTATCTGGCGGCACAGCAGAAGCACATCGGTGTCTGCGCTATAGGTCATTTCGATGACGATAAGCTCAACGCCAAGCTGAACCTGGACGGCCGCAGCAGCTTTACCGTCTACTGTGCTACGGCAGGAAAAGCGTACTGAACTTTATGAATGGCTCCCCTGAGAGGGGAGCTGTCTCCGACTCACTTCGTTCACTGGATGGCACTCACTAAATTCGTCCTTCGTTACACTCAGACTTATTAAGTGAGTTTGCCAAAGCGAAGCTGACTGAGGGACCCGATATCCAGTATAAGAGGCTCCCCTGAAAGGGGAGCTGTTTCCGACTCTCTTCGTTCACTGGATGGCACTCACTAAATTCGTCCTTCGTTACACTCGGACTTATTAAGTGAGTTTGCCAAAGTGAAGCTGACTGATGGACCCGATATCCAGTATAAGAGGCTCCCCTGTAAGGGGAGCTGTCAGCGAAGCTGACTGAGGGGTTT
>JAFNYY010000102.1 GCA_017383125.1 Schwartzia sp. (in: firmicutes) | reverse complement strand
TCTTGGCTCGGTGCTGTTCTTTATCGCCATCGGCGAGGTAGACTTCTCCTATTCCATCCCCATGGGTCTGAGCATGATTGTCGGGGCCCAGTGCGGAGCGAGGATGGCGCTGGCAAAGGGCGCCGCCTATGTGCGTCCCCTGTTTCTGATTGTTACTTCTGTCATGATTGGCAAGCAGGTTTATACATTGATTTACGGCTAAAGGGAGGCTTCCTTATGTTACATGCTTTGATTGACATAGGTTCCAACACTGTACGCCTCGCTCTCTATCAGATAACGGACGGCAGGGCTGAGATGGTGCTGAAGAAGAAGAACGCGCTGGGGCTGGCTGCCTGTATCGACAATAACAGGGTCAGCGAGGTGGGGGCGGATATGCTGCTGGATATCCTGCAGGATTATCGCCGCTTTCTGGACAGCTTCCTCATCACCCGGGTGGACGGCTTCACTACCGCCGCTCTGCGCTCTGCGGAAAACGGCCGGGATATAGTCCGGCGTATTAGAGAGGAGGTCGGCTTCGACATCCGGATACTTACCGGTGAGGAGGAAGCCGCCTATGATTTCATCGGGGCTACTCATGGTCAGGAATCCCGCGACGGAGTGCTGATTGATGTAGGCGGCGCCTCTACCGAAGTAATAGTATTCTATGACAATGTTATCGCCCACAAGGTTTCGCTGCCGATGGGTTCTCTGTCCCTTCATCGGATGTACTGCCGGGACATCCTGCCGACTACTGCTGAAATCGGTGAAATTATCAGGGAGGCAAAGGATATCGTGGAGCATGAGCCGGCACTGGCATTCCTCCACAGCGAAGAGATAACCGGCATCGGCGGCACTATGAAGGGGGCGGCGGCTCTCTACAGCCAGCTTTACGGCAAGCCGGCGGAAAATGTCTCCGGCGGCGTGCCTATGAAGGTGAAGCGGCTGCCGGATATGATTACCCGCTATCTGAAGGACAGAGTACAGGGCGAGGAAGACCTGGCAAAATATTTCCGGGCGGCAGCGGACAGGCTGCATACCCTGCTGCCGGGACTGGCGATTGTTGAATCCATCACCGAGCATTTCGGAGCGGAGACCCTCGTATACAGCGACAGCGGTGTACGGGAGGGCTTTATTCACGGAGAAATCCTGAAATGAGCCGGGAGGAAATCTCCCGCCTTACGGAGATTCTGCGGGACAGCCACCGTCTGGTGTTTTTCGGCGGAGCGGGAGCTTCTACGGAAAGCGGCATTCCGGATTTTCGCAGTGCTGACGGACTGTACAGCGAAAAATACAAGGCGACCTTTTCTCCGGAGGAGCTGGTGAGCCATACCTTTTACGAGCGGTATCCGGAGGAATTTTTCTCCTTCTATCGGGAGAAGCTGATAAACCGCGAAGCGAAACCAAATGGTGCCCACATTGCTCTGGCGAAGCTGGAAGAAATGGGCAGACTGTCTGCGGTGGTCACTCAGAACATCGACGGCCTGCATCAGATGGCGGGGAGCAAGCGGGTCTATGAGCTGCATGGCAGCACTCTGCGGAATTACTGTGAGGCCTGCGGCACCTTTTATGATGTGGATTACATACTGAGCCGTCAGCCGATTCCGCACTGCGAAAAGTGCGGTGGAAGAGTGAAGCCGGATGTGGTACTCTATGAGGAATCGCTGGACGGTGATGTCATAGAGGGCGCAGTGGATGCTATCACTGAAGCGGATACCCTTATCATCGGCGGCACATCTCTGGTGGTACAGCCGGCGGCCAGCTTCATCCGGTACTTCCGGGGCAGGCATCTGGTGGTTATCAACATGACGGCTACCAGTGCCGACAGGGGTGCGGAGCTTGTCATCCGCCAGCCTATAGGAGCGGTACTGTCAGCGGCTGTGGAGGGTATTTGAAGCTTGCTTCGGGAGAAATAGACTAAATTCCTATTGCATAGAAGCAAATTGTCCACATTTTTCCACAAAAGTTATCCACATGTGGACTAAATTGTGGAAACCTTTTGGACTATTGTGGGAATTGTGCGGGGATACAGTTGGCTGCGTAGGTCTGATTACCGGCTGCTGAGCAGCACAGGTAAATGAGCGGGAGTGGGCTTTCAACGGACATTTTTCACAGCCGCTGACAAATATGAAATAAAAAAGAGGCTGTGAGTAATTCACAGCCTCTGTATTTTTCTGGTGCTCAAACAGCGATTCGAACGCTGGACCCCCACCATGTGACGATGGTGCTCTAACCAACTGAGCTATTTGAGCGACTGGGGAAAATAAAAACGGGACCGAGCCGATCCCGATATCTGCGTGGTGCGCTGTGTAGAATTCGAATCTACGACCCCCACCATGTCAAGGTGATACTCTAACCAACTGAGCTAACAGCGCATTATGTCGTCGTTTACCGACGAAGGTTATTATACAGGCTGGCTTCGGAAAAAGCAAGAACTTTTTTGACTTACTCATGAATAAAGTCTGACGAAAACAAGCTCTCGCACGATAATCAACACAGCGGTACTAGGCTCTGACTGCTCTGGCCAGATTGTCAATCGCCAAGTACCGGTGTTGATTAACGGTTTTCTTACAGACTTTATTCATGAGGATTTACATTAAGGTTAAGATATAGTTATGAAAAAAGAGGAGATGCCGCGAGCAACATCTCCTCAGAAAGTTAGGTCCAAAATGCCGTCAGTCTCATATGCCTAAACCTGCACGGGGCAGGTGGGTACCCGCAGCCGGACTTTTGCTTCTCCCGCAGGGGGAGTCTGCAGCGATCGGGCGATAATTGGGTTCCCTAGGTAAAAGAGTCGGTTAGACATCCTGTAGACTGACGCACATCCCAGGCATTTGCTTCCGTGGACTATTGTAGCACTTTCCAAATTTGCAGGCAAGGGAAGTGACGGAGATTTTGTCGGGAAAATTTTCGCAAAATCGCAAGACAAATCAGGAATAATTTTGTATAATGTGCATTAAGTGTTTCTATATGATGTTGAAAAGGAGTCTGTAAAATGGCAGAAAATTATAGCGTCGCAATAAGCTACAAGGGTGCCCTCGGCTGGGTAGAGCTGGATGAGGCTGCACATACCATAACTGTAAATATCGATGAGCCGGAAGGTAAGAAGCTGGCAGAGGACTATCTGGCTGCTACCCATACTATCAGAGTCCCCGGTGAGACACTCATGGACTTCCACCCAGAGGAGATTACCGCCAAGGACAGCCGCCGCAGCTTTGAGCTGGCTCTGACCCGTATGTGGGAAGCTACTCTTGTCCATGTAGACTGGTCCCGTCCGGTTGAGTACGTAAAGGCTCATCCCCACTATTGATCATTAAAGGATTATCCTTACATGAACACAAAATACCCTTCGCCGGAGTGCCGAAGGGTATATTTTTTTGAGTTTTGCATTCAAATTTTAAGAGCTTTTTGCAAAAAATCTGAAAATTAAGCAGGAATTTCGGACTTTTTGACTAATTATATATAAATGGTATGCCGAAGTGTGCACGCTATATCTATTGTTTATTATAGCAAGGCACTGAGTTTATAAAAAGCTGCCGGTAGCTTTCCGGCGTGGCGCGTATCTCACAGGGCAGAAACGATGGAGAAGTAACCTCCGTCGCAATAAAACGACAGGGAGAAATCGCGGTGCGGTTTCTTTGACAGCAGTGTTATAAAATATCTTATAGTTAAGGGTGGTTGCCGTGCAAGCAGAAACAACGAAGTCTGATTATGAAATCGTAGGCTCTCCTCTCATCCACAAAACATTCCTGATAGGAACTCTGTTCCTCTTCTGGTATATCCTGTCAGGCAGGACGGAAATGAAATTCCTGATATACGGTGCCTTAACGGCGGTAGTGACAACCATGGTCACATATCCGCTGCTGCTGGTGCCGAACCAGAGCCGGACGAAATGCTATTTCATCTTCGGCGTCAGCCCGGTCAAGGCACTGAGCTACTTCTTCTGGCTCATGTATCAGCTGATTATGGCAAATATTGATGTTCTCCTGGCTACGACTGATCAGGAGCTGGCCATCGATCCGAAGGTGCTGAAGTTCCGCTTCACTGCAGACAATCCGGTAGCCTCCGTAATACTGGCAAACTCCATCACCCTCACCCCGGGTACCGTAACGATGGATGTTACCAACGATGGCATTTACACGATCCATGCTCTCACGCCGGGAGCGGCAGACGGAATCATCTCCGGCGACTTCCCGGCTCATGTTGCCCATCTCTGCGGAGAGGAAAATGATTTCCTTCTCATCGATGACGGCAGCGATTCCGGATTAAAGGAGGCGAAAGCATGAACGCCATTTTTATCACGATGATGGTGGCCATCATCTTCATTATCGGCTCGATGCTGCAGCGCCTGTTCCAAGGGCCTACGGTGTACGACAGGATGAACAGCCTTGGCGTCATCGGAGCTGATACCATCCTCCTGCTGATTCTCTTCGGCTATGTGGACGGCAGGCCGGATATGTATGTTGACATCGGCATTTCTTACGCCATGCTGGGCTTTGTAGGCTCGGTCATCCTGGCGAAATTCTTAGGGGGGAAGAAAATATGATTTTCGGAATCAGCTGTGATGCGATTCGCGAGGTCGTAGCCGGAATATTCCTGCTCTCGGGCTTGGTGTTCTTCGTCGGCTCGGCTATTGGTATGCTGCGCCTCCCGGATTTCTACTGTCGCATTCACGCCTCCGGCAACAGTGAGACCCTTGGCTCAATACTGGCCTTCCTGGGGATGATGATATATGAGGGCGCGACCCTGACCAGCGTCAAGATTGCTTTCGTATTCCTCCTCGTGTTCCTGGCAAACCCAATCGGCTCTCACATCCTCAGCAAGTCGGCCTACAAGTCGGGGTATCCGGTCTGGACGCTCCGCTCCAAGGACGCCGACAAGGCAATCGGCGCTCCGCCGAAGGATCACAGTGCTGATGAGCCGGTGGGCAATCTCGATCAGCCGGAGGGCAATCTCGATCAGCCGGAGGAGGAGAAGTAAATGCAGATATATCTGGTTGAAGCAGCATTCCTCGTCATCCTGATTCTCATTACCTGCGCGGTAATCTTCTGCAAGGATATACTGAGTGCTTCAATAATATACAGCGCCTTCAGCTTCTGTGCTGTGCTGCTGTATCTGATGATGGGTTCTCCGGATGTCGCCTTTACCGAGGCGGTCATCGGAACGATTTCTACAATCTTCTTCGTGGCGTCCCTGAAGAAGATAGACAGGTGGTGTGAATAATGCGAGGATTAGTTGCAGTTATTCTGGCGGTTATCACCGCGACCTTCTGCTCGGTAGTCCCAAACCTGCCGGCTATCGGTGATGCAAACTCGGCACCAAACAGGCATGTAACGCCAACATTCATTGAGCGCAGTGCTGAAGATACCGGCTCACCGAACATCGTCACCGGTGTCATCATCGACTACCGCGGATTCGATACCATGTGGGAGACCTCCGTTATGTTCCTGGCCGGTCTCACCACCGTGCTGATTCTCACCCGCAACCCGGTCGGTCGCCGACCGGAGGAGGAGAATGTAGCAGAAGCAGGGACGGTGATTAAATGATTAAGCTGAAGGATCCCTTCGGCGGGATCATCCTAAATGTTGCCTTCCGTGCATTGGTTCCGTTCACCATTGTTTACGGTATTTATGTCCTCTGCCTCGGTGAGTTCTCTCCGGGCGGCGGATTCCAGGCCGGCGCGCTGCTGTCGGTAGGCGTTCTTCTTGCCCGACTGATTCTCGGCAGCGATGCCAAGTTCAATATAGCCGGACAGACCTCCATTGTCATGGCAGGCTTAGGCACCTTCCTGTATGCCTTTACCGGCTGGCTGACCCTCTTCGGCGGAGCTGATTATTTCCTGGATTACAACTACATGCCGGTTCACCTGGAGCCGGCCCACGAGATGCATGCTCTGGCGATATTTATGATTGAAATCGGCGTAGCCATCTGCGTCATGATGACGATCATCAATCTCTTGGATTCAATTGTGAAAATGGGGGATGACGATGGACGTACTGAATGAGTTTTTGAAGACCAGAGGCATCTACTCTCTGGTCATGGTACTGTTCTTCCTGGGGGTCTACGGTATGGTCCTCAGTAAGAACTATATGAAGAAGCTGATGGCGATGAATGTCATGCAGGTAGCCGTCATCTACTTCTACCTCTGCTTCGCTCAGAAGGACGGAGCAATGATACCTATCCAGAACGGTCTCACCACCAATCCGGATGCTTACATCAACCCGCTTCCCCACGGCCTGATGCTCACGGCCATCGTCGTCAGCCTCGGTACTACCGGCGTAGCCATTGCGCTCCTCATGCGCATAAAGGAAATCTACGGCTCGGTAGAGGAGAAAGAGGTACTTAGGAGGGCTAGCCAATGAGTCAGCATGCTCCTATTTTCATCGTCCTCCTGCCTTTGACGGCGGCTCTGCTCTGTATGCTCTTCAGCAGGATGAGCCGCAACCTTGGTGCCTACCTTGTCATCGCCTCAATCGCCGCTTCTCTGGCCAGTGCCATTACGGTGCTGAACAATGTAGTAGCAGCAGGCGGCAAGGCCATCCACTACACAATGGGCGGCTGGATGCCCCCTATCGGCATCGAGTTTGTTCTCGACCCGCTGAACAGCGTTCTGCTGGTGCTTATCACCTTCATTTCGCTGCTGGTCTCCTTCTACGGCCTGCCCTTTGTAAAGGATGAGGACTGGCTCCATGTAGGCGGCTACTACACGCTATTCGGTCTTCTCACCGTAGGTCTCTGCGGTATGATTGCCACCGGCGACGTGTTCAACCTCTATGTATTTCTTGAGATTATGTCCCTGTCGGGCTATGGTCTCATTGCACTTGGCGGCAAGAAGTCCATGCTGGCTGCCTTCCGCTATCTGCTTATCGGTACCATCGGTGCTTCCCTCTACCTGCTGGGCGTCGGCTACCTTTACGCTATGACCGGTACCCTCAACATGGCAGACCTGGCAGCTCTCATCGGACCTCATATCCACTCTCCGCTGTTTGCTATGGCGGTGGGCTGCCTCATCATCGGATTCGGTATCAAGATGGCGCTGTTCCCCCTCCACGGGTGGCAGCCTGATGCGTACACCTTCAGCCATCCCGGTGCGGCTGCCTTCATTGCCGGCTGCATGAGTAAGGCTCCGGCCTACGCCATGATTCGCTTCGTTTACTACATTTTCCAGGTAAACAATCCGGTCATGCGCTCCGCGCTGGATATCATCGGTATCCTTGGTGTGGGCGGTATGCTCATCGGTTCCTTCATGGCTCTGGCCATGCGTGACTTCCGCCGTATGCTGGCCTATTCCTCTGTTGCACAGATCGGCTACATCGCTATGGGTGTTGCCATGGGCAATATGTACGGCTTCATCGGTGCCGTCCTCCACATGATCAACCACGCTATCATGAAGAGCGGCCTGTTCCTTGTCATCGGCGGTATCGTTTACCGCTTCGGTGTCGTCCATCTCTACCGCCTCGGCGGTATGAATAAGAAGCTGACCATCTCCACCATTACCCTGGTGCTCTGTGCGCTGTCCATGATTGGTCTGCCGCCCACTGCCGGCTTCTTCAGTAAGTGGTACCTGATGATGGGTGCCTGGACCAGTCAGAACTACTTCTACATGGTAGTGCTGGTCATCAGCTCCCTCCTGAATGCCATCTACTTCTTCCGCATCATTGAGCAGATGTTCGTACAGCGAGAGGCCAGCCTCCCGGATGTCCACCCTCACGAGGGCAAGCTTGGACTGCCGGTGCCGATGGCTATACCCCTTGCGGTCATTGGCCTCACCGTCCTCTTCCTGGGCTGGTACAGTGCGGATATTATCAATGGCATTATTAAACTAGGCTTGCCGGAGGTGTTCCTGAGATGACAATAGTTGACGCTCGGCCCTTCCTGGCTGTAGGAGTTACTCTGGTAGCCGCCATTCTGATTTCCTTCAGCCGCCGCTGGCCAAATGTTCGTGAGGCATGGAGCGCCATTGCCTCCGTTATCAAGTTCGGCATTATCCTCTCCATGCTCCCGGGCGTTCTCGCCGGAGATGTTTACACCTACACCCTCTGCCAGCTGACAGATACCGTAGGCTTCACCCTCCGCACCGACCCCGCCGGCATGATATTCGCAGTGCTTGCCTCCATGCTGTGGGTTCCCATGAACTTCTACTCCATCGGCTATATGCGCTGTAATCAGGAGCGTGAGCAGACCGGCTACTTCGCCGCCTTTGCTCTCTGCATGAGTGCTGTCATGGGTATCGCCATGGCAGAAAACCTCCTGACCTTCTTCGTATTCTACGAGCTGCTGACTCTCGCCAGCTATCCGCTGGTTCTCCATAAGAGAAATCAGGACGCTCTCTCTGCCAGCCGGAAATACCTCATCTATACTCTTATTTCCGGTCAGCTTTTCCTGGTGGGCATCGTTGCGGTCTACTGCATCGCCGGTACCATGAGCTTCACCCCGGGCGGCTTCCTGAATTCCGGTATGGCTCCCCGCTGGGTGCTTCAGGCAATCTTCGTGCTGATGATTCTCGCCGGCTCCGTAAAGGCTGCAGTCATGCCGCTCCACGGCTGGCTCCCGGCCGCTATGATTGCCCCCACACCGGTATCCGCACTGCTCCATGCGGTAGCAGTTGTTAAGACCGGCGTATTCAGCGTGCTTCGTATCATCGGCTTCGTCTTCGGTCCACAGCTTCTGGCGGAAATCAATATCATTGATTTCGTTTCCTGGGCGGCGGCCGGCACCATGCTGGTATCCTCCCTCATCGCCCTCCGTCAGGACCATCTGAAGCGACGCCTCGCTTTCTCCACCATCGGTCAGCTTTCCTACATCGTGCTGGGTGCCTCTCTCCTGTCGCCGCTGGCGATAAAGGGTGCCTACCTCCACCTTGTAGCTCACGCCGTAATGAAGATTACCCTCTTCATGTGCGCCGGCCTCATCATTGCCCGTACTCACCGCAACAATATCAGCGAGCTGTACGGCATAGGAAAGAAGCTGCCGGTGACAATGGCCTGCTTCACGATAGCATCACTGGGTATAGCCGGTGTACCGTTTATCGTGGGCTTCGTCAGCAAGTGGAACCTTGCCTTCGGTGCCCTGCAGGCAGGAAAACCGATTTATGTGCTTGTCTGGGTAGCTTCCGCAATCCTTGCGGCTGCCTATCTCCTGCCGGTATGCCAGATGGCGTACTTCCGCAGCGACCCGGAGGAGAAGTTCCGCAAGTACGGCGCTCATAGCAATGCAATGCTGATTCCTATCTGCATTACCACGATTATGGCTGTGCTCCTGGGCATCGTCCCGGATATATTCCCGCACTTCTACGAGCTGTCCAATATGGCGGCTAGGACGATATGTGCCGGATGGACTGCAGGGGGGTGGCAATAATGGATAAGAAAAAAGCCTACGCGATCTGCGTACTCTTTATCATCATCGGCATTGCCGCCGAAATAGCCTTCTGTCACGGGGAGCACGATATTCCGGCCTGGTGGCCGCTGCCCTTCGGTGTTTCCACGGGTATGGGCTTCTTCGGCTGCTGGATACTCATCATCGTTGCCAAGCTGATAATGGCTCCGCTGCTCCAGAGGGAGCCGGACTACTACAACGAGGGAGGTGAGGAGGATGACTGAGCTGCATCCCGGTCTTATCCTGATACTCACCGGCATCATCGCCTGTGCGGTACCCTCGGCGCTCAGAAAAATCGTCCTGCCCCTCGGCCCCATTGCCGCCCTTGCGGTATCATTGGGAATGAATGTAGGCACCGATTTGACGATGCCCTTCGTCAAGGGTTATGTATTCCACTTCTATCATGTGGACAAGCTCAGCTATGTATTCTGCATGATATTCTCCATCATGGCGGCATTAGGCGGTATCTACTCCTGCCACAACAAGGACCGCATGGAGGCCCTCTGCTCTATGGCTTATGCCGGTGGCGCACTGGGGGTCACCCTTGCCGGTGACTGGCTTACCTTCATCTTCTTCTGGGAGCTGTTGGCTGTTACCTCCGTATTCCTCGTCTGGCTCAACCGGACTCCGGATTCCCGCAAGGCGGCCTTCCGCTACATCCTCGTTCACATGCTGGGCGGCAATCTGCTGCTGGCCGGTATCTTCCTGAAGCTGTCGCAGGGGCAGCCGCTGGTGGCGAACCTTGTAGGCGGTCCCCATGATGCAGCCTTCTGGGCCATAGTAGTGGGCATCGGCCTCAACGCCGCTATTCCGCCCCTCAACGCATGGCTGTCAGATGCCTATCCGGAAAGCACCATCACCGGCGGCGTATTCATGAGCTCCTTCACCACGAAGGTAGCCGTCTATGCCCTTATCCGCGTGCTGGCCGGTGACCAGCTCCTCATGTGGCTGGGTGCATTCATGGCACTCTACGGAGCCTGCTACGCTATCATGGAAAATGATATGCGCCGTCTGCTCAGCTACCATATCATCAGTCAGGGAGGCTTCATGGTCTGCGGTGTCGGCATCGGCACCAACATGGCGCTGAACGGTGCCACCGCTCACGCCTTCAGCGATATTCTCTTCAAGTCCCTGCTCTTCATGTGTACCGGTGCCATCATCTATGCTACCGGTATCCGCAAGATAAATCAGCTGGGCGGAATGGCAAAGAAGATGCCATTCGTTGCATGCTGCTTCTTCATTGCAGCCTTCTCCATCTCCGGTGTGCCTCTTTTCAACGGCTTCATCAGTAAGACCATTACCATTGCAGCCGCTTACGAAGCAGGACATCATCTCATCTATGAGCTGCTGGAGCTGGCCAGCGTCGGTACATTCCTCTCCATTACTCTGAAGATGGGCTACTTCATCTTCCTGCGTAAGTACGAGGATGTAAAGCTCGTCGCCGAGGTACCGAAGAATATGTATGCTGCTATGGGAATCGGAGCGGCACTCTGCACCCT
>JAFNYY010000101.1 GCA_017383125.1 Schwartzia sp. (in: firmicutes) | reverse complement strand
GGAGGTGGCACGAAGTGCGGAGGGGTAACAGCTAGTCCGTATAATAGCCTCCCCTCTAGGGGAGGTGGCACGAAGTGCGGAGGGGTAACAGCTAGTCCGTATAATAGCCTCCCCTCTAGGGGAGGTGGCACGAAGTGCCGGAGGGGTGAAGAAGCGGAAAGTAGCCTATCTGCTTACCCCTCAGTCGCCTTTGGCGACAGCTCCCCTAAAGGGGAGCTAGATAAAACAGTCTTCCTGTTAATTACGAAAAGCGACCTGACCGGCTGCGACGATACAGAGTCCGCTATCAGAGAGGCCGCCGGAGATAAAACGCAGTTGTTCAATATTTCCGCTAAAGAAGGAATGGGACTGGAGCAGCTTGCGGCAGCAATCCGGGAAAATGCTCTTTCCGGAGTCAGCGATGAGCAGCTCACTGAGGGCGGCGTGGCCACCGAGTGGGAGGCTTACCGGCTGAGGGAGGCTGTGAAGTCTGTGTCAGCGGCGGCAGAGGCTATCGGAGCCGGACTGGGTGCAGACTGTGCCACTATCGACCTGACGGCGGCAGTGGACAGTCTGGGGGGAATCCTCGGACTCACTGCTTCGGAGGATGTGGTGGACCATATATTCAGCCGTTTCTGCGTGGGGAAATAGGATTGAATTATCTGTCCCGTAAATGCAGTCCCAAAGAAACACATTTTCATTCGATTATCCACGCAGCGGTACTAAGCTCCGGCGGCGCAGGTCTGCTTGCAGCTCACTAAGTACCGGCGTGGATAAACGGTTTCTTTAGAGACTGAATTTTACGGGGAGGTACATTAAGGTTGGGACAGCTGTGCTGTCCCTTTTTTGTGTGCCGTAAAATAAAAAAGAGACGGTGAAACCGTCTCTGGCTAAATGTTGGTTTTCTTTAAGCAATGTCTGGAAGAAAATCGTGACTCTGATTATCGGGTGAGAGCGTGCTTTCGTCAGACTTTATTTGCGAAAATCAGTCCTTAATATCCTTCGGGGCGATGTCCACGATGTTGCCGTCGGCGTCTTTATAGACAGCGTTTTTGATGCGGGCGTTCCGGAGCATACGACGGCAGAGGAGACAGGGCTGGCCACTGGCCAGAGAGCCGTCGGCGTTGAATCCTGCGATGTAGATGGTCGCGCCCTCCATTTTCTCCGGGTCGGCGTTGATGATGGCGTTCTGCTCGGCATGGACGGCTACGCATAGCTCGTATTTTTCTCCCTTAGGCACGTTGAGGCGCTCACGCTCGCAGACGCCGGTGTCGAGGCAGTTGGCTTCGCCGCGGGGCGCTCCGTTGTAGCCGGTAGAGATGATGATGTGGTCCTTGACGATGATGGCGCCGTAACGGCGGCGGAGGCAGGTGGCTCGGCGGCCTACGGCTCCGGCGATGTCGAGGAAGTATTCGGTCCAGTCGGGACGGGTGTATTTGTCCATGATTTTCTCCTTGTTATTGATGCAAATGGGCATTCATTTATTTGTGTATAGAATGTTGTTGAAAGCAACCGGCAATCAACGGTGATTAGAACTGACCGCTGGATACAGTCTGACGAAAACGCGCTTTCGCTCGGTTATCTACGCAGCAGTACTAAGCTCCTGCTGCGCAAGTCTGCTTGCAGGTCGCTAAGTACCGGCGTAGATAAACGGTTTCCTTACAGACTATATCCTAGCGGATTCACATTAAGGTGGAGACCGCTTTGCCGTCTCGATTTTAGCCACGGCGGAACAAAGCCTCCCATATAGGGGAGGTCGGAGAGGTGAAAACTAAACCTACACCAGCGCCATCAGAATCGCCCCGATGAAGGTGGTGACGGAAAATGTCCGCACCGCCTGCTGAATGGAGGCACTGTGAGCCGGAGACAGCTTCCCCAGCGCCGGTGCGAAGGCGTAGACGATAAAGGAAAAGGCGAGGTAGATAACGGGGATATCCATCGCCAGCAGGCCGTAGCAAAAGACCACGGCGGCGATGACGAGTCCTGCTGACAGGCCTCGGGTACGCACAGGCTTCACAGTATGCTGACCGGCCCGCAGCTCAGCCATAGCCTCCCGGAAGTAGGGGGAGTGGAAGGACTCGCTGCCGCTGACCTGACTGCCGGCGGCACTCCGCCGTTCACCGACCATGCGGACATGGCCGCCGTTCTCAAAGGTGAGATTGAACTGTTCATCGTCAATTTCCCGACCGAAGCGGTCAACAGCTGCCATATTGTCACTTCCCTTTCCACAGACTGCACGAGAACCTGTGCAAATAATTATACAAAAGACCATTTAATTATAAACTTTTTGTCGGTTTTTGTAAAATAATGATTGAATTAAAAATAAAAAACAGATATAATGAAAAAAGTTGTTAAATAAAACAGAGTCAACAATAACAAATGATGAATGGGGCGAGATTATGCTGGGAATTGAACGCCGTAAGGCGATAATGGAAAGACTGAAAAAAGACGAAAAAGTATATGTTCGTGATTTGGCCCGAGATTTCAAAGTAACTGAAGAAACTGTTCGCCGTGACCTGGAACGGCTCGAGAAGGAAGACCTTCTCTCCAGAAACTACGGCGGTGCTGTCCTGAAAGCCCCTGTTGCCGATGCTCTGTCCTTCACCCGCCGTACCTTCGTAAACAGCGACGGCAAGGAGCGGATTGCCAAGAAGGCAGCCAATCTTATTTCCGGCTCCAGCCGTATAATGCTTGATGCCGGCACTACTGCCCTTGCTCTGCTGACTTATCTGAAGGGTGAGCGCGGCATTACTGTCGTAACTAACAGTGCCCGGGCGCTGACCCTGGCTTCCGATGGTGTCATCACCATCTATTCCACCGGCGGCAAGCTGAAGCAGCACGCACTGGCACTCACCGGCCCGGCTGCTGTGAAGACTATCCGCGGCTATAATGCGGATGTAGCCTGCATTGCTTGCAAGGGTCTTGATCTGGTGGGCGGTGTACTGGAGTCCGATGAGGAAGAGGCTGTAATCAAGCAGGAGATGCTGTCCCGCGCAGTCAAGAAGATTCTGCTGGCCGACAATACCAAGTTTGACAAAGCGGCCTTTGCGGTGATTGCTCCCTGGGATACATTCGATATGATTATTACTGACGAGGAGCCTTCTACCGAGTGGAAGGAAGTATTCGCCCGTCACGGTGTCGAGCTGGTAGTAGCCGGCCCGGAGATGGACTGATATATTAAGTGAAAAGTAGAGGAGAGAGCATAAGCTCTCTCCTCTTTTTGTGTTGACTTTTTGCCGGCTGCCGGCAGAAAAGGAAAGGCCTGTGAAAAACGATTACTCATTTTCTACAGGCCTGTTATTTTGGTATTTATTATTCTTCTTCCGGTCCCGTGAGATTGTCGAGGGCCTTGTCGGCAGCCTCGGCCTCTCTGGCTAGAGTAGCAGCCTTTTCCATTTCGGAAGGCTCAGCTTTCACGACCCGGAGTCCGCCGTTGTCCTCATCCCTGTCCTCATCCTTGATGTCGCTGACAGCGAAGGAGGCAACCGTGTCGCCGGGGGTGGGAGTGATGACCTTTACGCCGCTGGTGTTGCGGCTTACATTTCTGATGTCCCCGATGGGGGTGCGGATGACGATGCCGCCGGTGGTGATAAGGAGCAGCTCTTCATCACCCTTTACCAGCTTCAGTCCGATGACGGAGCCGGTCTTTTCGGCGACCTTGAAGTTCTTGACGCCTTTGCCGCCGCGAGCGGTCTTGCGGTAGTCAACCAGCGGAGTGCGCTTGCCGAAGCCCAGCTGGGTGATGGCGAGGACTTCACGGCCGTCATTGGCCAGGTCTTCCACTACATCCATGCCGATGACCTCATCGTTGTCTACGAGGGTGATGCCCTTTACACCGCGGGTCTGACGGCCCATAGCCCGGACGCCGGCCTCGTTGAATACGATTGCCTGCCCGTCTCTGGTGCCGATGATGACATCGCTGGTACCGTTGGTGAGGCGGACGGAGATGAGCTCGTCCATGCCGCCGTCTGCTTCATCCTCGCCCTCGCTACGGAGGAAGTCGTCGTCGTCGAAGTCGCCAACCGTGAGAATGTCGCCGCCGCTGTTGGGGATTGCTGCAGCCTCGAGGCAGTCGCTTTCACCCTTGTCGCCGTCGTCGCCGTCCAGCTTGATGGCAATGATGCCGCCGGAGCGGATGTTGTCGAAGGCGGAGAGGGGAGTCTTCTTGACGATGCCGCGCTTGGTAGCCATCAGGAGGAAGTTTTCCTCCAGGAACTGCGTTACCTGCTCCCTCTCCTTGTCGCTCTTGCAGTCGCCGGTGAACTTGCGGATAGGAATGACGGCAGTAATCTTCTCGCCGCCGGAGAGCTGCAGCAGGTTGGACAGGTGCTGTCCCTTAGCCTGACGGGTAGCCTCGTTGATATCGTAGCCCTTCAGCTTGTAGACGCGGCCGCGGCTGGTGAAGAAGAGAATTGTATGGTGGGTGGTGGTGAGGAGCAGGGTTTCGACGATGTCCTCATCCTTTGTCTTCATGCCGGTGATGCCTTTGCCGCCACGCTTCTGAGATTTGTAGGTGGTCAGCGGCAGGCGCTTGATATAGCTGCCGCGGGTTAGGGTGACAACGATATCCTCGGTGGGGATGACGGATTCGAGGTCGATTTCGCCGTCGGCGGCTACAATCTGAGTACGGCGCTCGTCGCCGAACTGCTCTTTGACGGTCTCCAGCTCTTCTTTGATGATACCCTTGAGCTTTTCCTCATCGGAAAGAACGCTGTTCAGCCAGTCGATAGTCTTCAAAATCTCCTGATATTCCTCCCGGATCTTGTCACGCTCCAGACCGGTGAGGCGCTGGAGACGCATATCGAGGATGGCCTGAGCCTGCTTATTGGAGAGGCCGAAGCCGTTCATGAGGGCGGCCTTGGCTACCTCGCCGTCCTTGGACTGGCGGATGGTGGTGATGACTGCATCAAGGTGGTCAAGGGCGATAGTGAGACCTTCCAAGATGTGGGCTCTGGCCTTGGCCTTGTCAAGCTCGTACTCGGTACGGCGGCGGGTGACAACCTTCTGATGCTCGATGTAGGCAGTGAGTATCTCCGCCAGATTCATGGTGCGGGGAGTGCCGCCATCGAGTGCCAGCAGGATAGCACCGAAGGTCTCCTGCAGCTGGGTGTGCTTGTAGAGCTGGTTGAGGACCACCTTCGGGGTAGCGTCACGCTTCAGCTCGATGACGATGCGCATACCGTCACGGTCAGACTCATCCCGGAGGGCAGTGATGCCCTCTACCTTTTTGTCGCGATGGAGTTGGGCGATGGACTCGATGAGACGAGCCTTGTTTACCTGATAGGGCAGCTCCGTGACGATTATCTGCTTCTTGCCGTTCTTTATTTCTTCGATGTGGCTGACGGCTCTCATCTTGATGGAGCCGCGGCCGGTGTGGTACATATCGCTGATGCCGCCGAAGCCCATTATCTGAGCGCCGGTGGGGAAGTCCGGTCCCTGAATGACGGTCATGAGGTCGTCAACGGTAGCCTGGGGATTGTCCAGCACCATTAGGGCGCCGTCAATGGCTTCCTTCAGATTGTGAGGGGGAATCTTCGTGGCCATACCGACAGCGATACCCTCGGAGCCGTTTACCAGTAGCTGTGGGAAACGGGCGGGGAGGACAGTAGGCTCATTGAGGGATTCATCGTAGTTGGGGGTGAAGTCAACGGTATTCTTCTCGATATCCTTAAGCATCAGCTCGGAAATCTTGGACATGCGGACCTCGGTGTAGCGCATTGCGGCAGCGGGGTCACCGTCCACGGAGCCGAAGTTGCCGTGGCCGTCAGCCAGAAGGTAGCGGATGGAGAAGTCCTGTGCCATGCGGACGATGGCATCGTATACGGAGCTGTCGCCGTGGGGGTGGTACTTACCCAGTACTTCACCGACGATGCGGGCAGATTTCTTGTAGGGCTTGTTGGAGCCCATGCCTGCCTCCTGCATGGCGTAGAGAATGCGGCGGTGAACGGGCTTCAGACCGTCACGGACATCCGGCAGGGCACGGGAGACGATAACGCTCATGGCGTAATTGATATAGGAATTCTTCATTACCGACGCAAGGTCGACGGAAACGATTTTATCCTGACCGTAATCCAAAAAATATCACCTCAAATTTTTTTACTGTCTATATTATTGATGGGAATAAACACTTTTACAGACTGATTATAGCACAATTCGGCGTGTTTTGAAAGGGCGACAAGCAAAAGAAGTGGTTAGACTTGTCCCGTAGATATGGCTCCTGCTGATGCGTTTTGATGCTTGAAAATCCCTTAAGAAGATGCTAGAATAAAAACAACGAAGGTTGCTGACTTGCGCTTGTCAGCTCCCGGGATAATGTGTGGAAGCCGGCTATTAGCAGTAGCCGGCTTCGTTGTGTTTATGGAGCAGAAATTATCTGATCGCATTAAAGTAAACTGTGGCGCAAAGCGTCAGAACAGCAATCAGGATTGAAAGCTTTTCATATAAGCTCATGCGACCACCCCCTTTCGGGGAACCGACTGTCAGCAGCCTTCGCTGCATGACGAAATTTTAGCACAAGAATTTCGTTTTTGCAATAATTCTGCGTTGCAAAAATTAACTGCAAACTTTACCGTTTTGTAGTATAATCACTTCAATATATTAAAACTTGAGGTGTGTTCTTTGACAGAAAAAAAGGAAATACTCTCCGCTGACGCCGACCTGGAGCAAAAAGCTCAGGCCATGCTGGAGGAAAAGGAAGCCGACTCCCGGATGCGTACCTACAACGGCCCTATGGGCAAGCTTATCGTCGGTATGCTCTGCCTTTGGACGGTGTTCCAGCTCTACTTCACTACCATCGGCTCCATCAGTGCCATCAACCTGAGAGCCTTCCACTGTATCTTCCTGCTGGTGTTCACCTTCCTTCTCTTTCCTACCTATAAGAAGGAGAAGCGGATAAGGACGATGCCGCCCCTATGGGATATCCTCTGTATTGTCCTCAGCGTCGGTACCTTCGGCTACCTCATCATGAACTATACTCAGATAGCCGCCATGGGCGGCCGGGTCAGCGACATGGAGCTGGCTATCGCGGCGGTGGCGCTGCTGCTGGTCTTTGAGGCGGCCCGCCGTGCTTCCGGTAATCTGATGATACTGGCGCTTATCTTCCTTGCCTACAACTGGTTCGGCGAATACCTGCCGGGTCTGCTGGGGCATAACGGCTTCACCTTAAAGCGCGTTCTCATCACTCAGTTCTGGGGGACGCAGGGTGTGCTTGGCACCGGTATCGGTGTATCAGCTACCTACATTTTCATGTTCGTTGTCTTTGGTGCATTCCTGAAGCACAGCGGATTCTCGGACTTCATCAATGATTTCTCGCTGACCCTCGTGGGTCAGACCTCCGGCGGTCCGGCGAAGGTAGCGGTGGTTGCCTCTGCTCTCCTGGGCATGATAAACGGCTCCGCTATCGCCAATGTGGCAACCACCGGTACAATTACTATTCCGCTTATGAAGCGGACCGGCTACAAGAAGGACTTCGCCGGAGCGGTAGAGGCGGTAGCCTCCACCGGCGGTCAGTTCTGTCCCCCGATAATGGGTGCGGTAGGCTTCGTCATGGCCGAGTTCCTCAGCATCAGCTACACGGCGGTCATGCTGGCGGCCTTCGTACCGGCCTTCCTCTACTACCTCGGTCTGCTCTTCTCCGTCCACTTCGAGGCGAAGCGGCTTGGCCTCTCCGGTCTTTCCAAGGAAAATATTCCTGAGGCTGCAAAGGTGCTGAAGACTCAGGGGCATCTTGTCATTCCTCTCGTAACACTGCTGGGCATGATGTTTGTCGGCTACACGCCGCTTTTCAGCGCCGTGGTAAGTATTTTCGCCACCGTAGCTGCCAGCTGGCTCCGGAAGGAGACCCGCATGGGCATGGACAAGATCATCGCCGCTACCGTAGAGGGCGCCCGCTCCGCTATCAGCGTCGGTGTCTGCTGCGTAGTCATCGGCGTAATCATCGGCACCGTCACCCTGTCCTCCATCGGCCTTAATATGGGATATCTCATTCTCTCCTTCGTAGAGAACAACAATATCTACCTCACCGGTCTGCTGGTCATGATCATGTCCACCATTCTGGGTATGGGCGTTCCCGGCGTTGCCGCTTATGTTATCGTTCAGGCGGTTGCTGTCCCGGTACTCATCGAGTCCGGTACTCTGCCTATCACCGCTCACCTCTTCTGCCTTATCTACGCCTGCCTCTCCAATATTACCCCGCCGGTGGCCATGAGTGCCTATGTGGCGGCAGGTATTGCCGGCAGCGACCAGACAAAGACCGGTATCTGGGCAGTGCGGCTGGGTCTCATCGGCTTCATTATCCCCTTCTTCTTCCTTGATAATCCGGTACTGCTCATAGGTGTTGACAAGGCGGCGGCCATGTCTCAGACGGCGTGGGCTATCTTCACCGCCTCCCTCGGCACCATTGCACTGGTAGCTGCTCTCGAGGGCTGGGTCATCAAAAGTGCGGGAATCCTTGAGCGTTGCCTGCTGGCTATTGCCTGCCCGCTGCTGCTTCATACCGGCACCATGACCGATGCTGTCGGCTTCGACTGTCTGGCTGTCGTTCTCGTCTACCAGCTCATGCGTAAGGATAAAGGAACGGCGGAGCCTTCCCTAATGTAATTTTCAGCGTGAATATCTCTGTAAGAAAACCGTTTGTCTATGTCGGTACTTGGTGGCCTGCGAACAAGCATGTGAAGCAGGAACCTAGTACCGTTACATAGATAACCGAGCGAAAGCGGGTTTTCGTCAGAGAATATTCACGCTGTAAGTCAAATAATCTTATTGATATTTTTGCAAACGTAAGGGCTTGTGTCAGATAGGAATACCGAAGCTGACCTATAACCGATTAGACCCACCGACAAATATCATCTGGCGGAAACTCGTTCTCACTCCTTTGTTCACGCAACGGTACTAAGCTCTGACTGCGCAAGTCTGCTTGTCAATCGCTAAGTACCGGCGTTCACAAAGGGTTCCTTGCAGATGATATTTTCGTCGGGACTACATTAAGGTGATGTTGGCTACGCCAACAGGTTTTATTAAATTTGCGTCCATTTTTTATTAAAATAAATTTTTACGGAAGGATGTATCAAATGAAACTCTGGAAAAAACTCGTAACTGCAGGTCTCATTGCCTCCATGTCCATCGGCCTCCTGGCCGGCTGCGGCGGAGACAAGAAGAAGGAAGAGGCTCCCAAGCCGAAGGCTGCCGCCACCGACAAGCTGAAGATCAACTTCCCCACTGCTGGTGCCGCCGGTGCCCTCTACGCAGTAGGCGCTGCCATCACCAACAACTGGAACCAGACCGTTCCCTCTGTCAATGCCTCCAGTCAGGCTTCTGCCGGCGGCATTGCCAACCTGAACATGGTCTCCGACGGTGAGGCTCAGGTCTCCATCGCCATCTCCTCCAACGCTTACCAGTGCCTCAACGGTACCGACAGCTTCAAG
>JAFNYY010000100.1 GCA_017383125.1 Schwartzia sp. (in: firmicutes) | reverse complement strand
GCACAGTTGGTGAGGCCGTAGGAGGAGTTTTCGATGTTGCAGCCGCCGTAGACCTTGCCGGAGGCGGTGAGTACCGCTGCTCCCACCTTGAAATGGGAATAGGGGGTGTAGGCATTCTCCCGGTACTGCCGGGCAATTTCGATAAGCTCATTGTCGGTCATGATTGCACCTCTTTGCAGAAATAATATTATCTAATAGATAAGGGCTAAAAGAACCTCATCCGACCTCGCTGCGCTCGGCCACCTTCCCCAGAGGAGAAGGTCTTTACCCTCTCCCTTGGAGAGGGGGGACCGGCGAAGCCGGTGGGTGAGGTTATCTTCGCCACCGTCTTATAACAGTTGCCGCGGGCTTGCTACGGCAAGCCCCTACAAGAAATCTCCAACAATTAAAGGATTTTTTCGGTCGTTTTATTCTCTCTAGAAATTTCGTCCGCTTGCCAGCGTTATCGCCAGTATCCTTTTCGGCCCCGCCTTCTTCAATGCATCAGCACAGGCATTCATCGTAGCTCCGGTGGTATATATATCATCCACCAGCACCACCGTCCGGGATGCCAGCTGCTCAGCATACCCCTGCCGCAGGCCGAAGGCCCCCTGCACATTTTCCTCCCGCTCCTTCTTGTTGAGCGTATACTGGGGCAAAGTCTCCCTTGTCCGCTCCAACGGCTCAAGCCACTGGTAGCCCCAGCCGGTTAGAAAATCCCGCCAAAGCAGCACCGCCTGATTAAAACCTCGCTCCTTCTCACGGGCAGGATGAAGCGCCACCGGCACAAACAGAGGATCGTCGCCGAGGTAATTGCGAAACCGCTCAGCATCCCCACTTATGGCAGACTCATCCGCAGCCTCCCAGCATTGCTTTATAAGCTGATGAAGATAGGGCAGCGCTCCCTCATCCCGGCGGAATTTCAGCCGATGAAGCAGCTCCCGAACCGCTCCCTCGTAGGGTGCAAGGCAGAGGACAGCCTCGATTGGACTGTCAACATCCATAAATAGCTTCGGCGCGAGGTACTCCTCCTCACAGGCAGGACACCATTGCCCCGGCGACTCTGTGTAATCCTTGCAGCCGGGACAGCGAGGAGGAAAGAGAAAATCTAATAACGCAGTGAACATTTGCTACCTCATCCACCGCCTCCGGCGGTCCCCCTTCCCCAGAGGGGAAGGTCATTAGATGGATTATATGGTATCACAGGCTGTTCGTCAGCCGCTCCGTCAGCAGCGTATACCGCCGATCGGTGCGGTCATCGGTAACCGCCGTATAGAATGCCCGCTTCGTCCCCACCAGCACAGCCCGGTCCTTGGCCCGAGTTACAGCCGTATAGAGGAGAGTCCGCCGCAGCATGACGAACTGGCTGTCCACCAGCGGCATAAGCACCACCGGATACTCACTGCCCTGACTCTTGTGGACAGTCATAGCATAGGCCAGTGCCAAATCCTTCATTTCATTTTTCTCGTATTTTACCGGCCGCTCCCCGTCGAACAGTATCGTAAGACCGTCCTGCGTGATATGGATAATGCGCCCGATATCTCCGTTGAATACTTCCTTTTCGTAATCATTCCTGAGCTGCATTACCTTGTCTCCCTCACGGAAGACCACCTCACCGTAACGCACCTCCGACACGTGGAAGCCCGGCGGATTCAGCACCGCCTGCAGCCGCGCATTGAGCGCCGCCACGCCGCACTCACCCCGATGCATGGGGGACAAAATCTGAATATCCGCCCAGGGATCATAGCCTCGCTCCGGCAAAGCTCTTACTGCCAAATCCACCAGACAGGCAGCCACTCCTGGCTCGTTGTCAATGACTATATGAGCAAAGCCGTCATCCAGCTGCTCTGTCACCGCCGGCAGCCGCCCCTGATTGATGGCGTGAGCATTCATGACGATGGGGCTCTCCGCCGCCTGACGGAAAATCTCCGTAAGCCGTACCGTCGGCACCGCTCCGGAGCGGATAATATCTCTCAGCACCAGCCCCGGCCCTACCGCCGGCAGCTGAGCCGCATCACCAACAAAAATGATGTGACATCCTGGCGGCACCGCCGCCAGCAAATGCTGCATAAGCACAATATCAATCATGGAGGCCTCGTCCACGATGATGGCATTGGCCTCCAAAGGGTCATCCTCGTCCTTGCCGAACATTGACCCGGTGGCTCCCGCATTGGCCTCCAGCAGCCGGTGCAGGGTCGCTGCGCTGGCTCCGGTAGCCTCTGACAGCCGTTTGGCCGCCCGTCCGGTAGGTGCCGCCAGCAGGACCCTCATACCGTTGGACTTCAGCAGATCCAGTATGCCACGGACAACGGTGGTCTTACCGGTACCGGGACCGCCGGTGAGGCAGAATACTCCGTAGGAAAGCGCGGCTACCATAGCCTCCCGCTGACCGTCGGACAGCTGAGTACCGTTCTTCGCCTCCCAGTCCTCCACCATCTCCACAGGAGACTCTACAGATAGAGTACGGGCCGCTCTGTCCAGCTCTGCAAGCCGCTGAGCCGTTTCCGCCTCGGCCTCATAGAGGAACGGCGGGTAGTAGTAGTCCGTACCTCCCACCGTCTCACAGGGGATGTCGCCATTGCTTCTGGCCGCCCGCACCGCCTCTGCCACGATTTCCCGCCGCAGACCCAGAAACCGTACCGTCCTGTTCAGGAGCTCCTCCTCAGGAATGCAGACATGACCGTCCATGGCAATACCGTTCAGCACACTGGCCAAGCCGGCCTCCAGCCGGTCGGGGCTGTCTGCCTCCCAGCCGAGATTCCGGGCGATATTGTCCGCAGTGACAAAGCCGATGCCCTGTACATCATCCGCCAGACGATAGGGATTCTTCTCGATTATTTCTATGGCCAGCGAGCCGTAAACCTTGAAGAGCTTGGCTCCTAAGGTGGATGGTATACCGTGACTCTCCAGCCACAGCATTATATCCTTCAGCTCTGCCTGCTCTGCGTATGATTCGTGTATCTTCTTCGCCGTCTTCGGCCCGATGCCGGAGACCTCCCGGAGCCGATGCGGCTCATGGGCGATGACCTCCAGCGTATCCTCGCCGAACTTCGCCACCAGCCGTCGGGCCATGGCCGGACCGACGCCCTCCACCACGCCCGTGGCCAGAAACTTCTCTATAGCCTCACTGTCCGAGGGGGTAACGATGCTGAAGCCGTCCGCCTTAAACTGTCTGCCGAAGCGGGGATGGACAGTCCAGCTGCCAGACAGCTCCACCGTCTGCCCCTGAGGGGGCGGCGGACAGGGCAGCGTCGCAGAAGTATCAAAGGACTCTGTTTCAAAGCGAAAGACCGAGAACCGTTCATCCCCGCTCTGCCAGATAATTCGGCTCACCGAGCCGGTGATTTTTTCCTGTTCCACAATCTCGCCTCCTTTTAATCCTCTGTTTTCATTTAATTATAATGCAGCTCTTGAGAAAATTGCAAAGCAATTTCCGCCAAGTTGTATTACCAATTAAGCAATCTCACAAACTAAATAAATTTACAGCTTAGTCATCAAAGTACTTCCGCTGCTCAGCAACACCCAAAGCCACCATCGGTTTGATATAAGCCTTCTGACCGTTCAGTTCTCCTGCCATAATGCTATCTGCATGACTCAGGGAAGCACCACTGCCGTCACAGCTGTAAGCCTTGACCACGGGGCCTGCATGAGCGAGGGCAGTCAGGACGACAGGGAGGCCCTCGCTCCGTACCAGCTCGATACCGGCCTTTACCGGACCGTCAAATATCTCTTATTATAATATGAAGCTTTTCACACTGGCAATATTTGAAGCCTGCGCAAACATATTTACAATGACAACGCAGCAGAAAATAAACCGGCAAGTGGCAGCAATGGTAGGAGGGAACAAGTGATGGAAAGAGTCCCTAAAGTCCATGGTCATTTGGCATATATGCAGGTCATTTCCTATATATTCTCTTTAAGCGCACAACGCTTTATAAATATCTTGAAAGATAAATCAATTTAATGTAATATACTGAATATAAATACAATTACCATCCGTGAATTGATTATAATTTTATTGACTATTCCTCATAGATTAGTTTATCATCATAAGACCTGTCGATCACTAATTCTCTTTATCGTCAGAAGGAGTGCAATTACATTCAGGGCTTCCTCTGGTCCAAGCCGCTGGAATACGACAAAGCATTGGAATGCGTTGCTTTGGACAGAAAGCTGGACGAAGCCTAACGAAAGAATAACCGATGTCAAAGAAGCATCCTGCTCAGAAAGCTCAAACGCTCAAAGCAGGATGCTTTTTTCTGCAGTATTTTATTTTTCGGCAAAGAGCAGTCTTACGATATTCACTGCCAATTCCTTTTCCTTTGTGCTTCGCCCGTCAAAGAGCTGCAGCATTATTTTTTGATAGAGATCTTCATTTGCAGCAGTCACATAATCATTCAGCAGGAAATCTACAGTCACTCCAAGGCGATTGGTCAATGTTATCAGCTTATCCAAGGTTATATTGCGCTCCCCCCGCTCAATTTG
>JAFNYY010000016.1 GCA_017383125.1 Schwartzia sp. (in: firmicutes) | reverse complement strand
TTTGTTTTCTTGAAGGTCAGCTGAAGCTTACTGGGATTTTTCTTAGTATATTTCTGGGTAAACTGAACCTCCGGTGAAGATACACCGTATTCAAGCCGGTATATCTCTGCTCCCGTCTTGGGATGGGTTACAATCTCCTCTCTGAAATAATTTATTTCATTCTTTGGCTCGGCCGCCTCTGCGGAACCGTACGCCACAAACAATACGCCGGCGATACACAGAACAGCCGCCGCCAAAAATTTCCTTATATATTTCAAAACCTGCAATTTAATTCTTCCCATATATCAGTCATCATCGCGGCGCAGCTCTGCCAGCAGAGAGGCTGCTTCATCCTCTGCCGCTTCAGTAGCCGCCGCATCGTACTCTATTGTTATGTTCAGCCAGTCTCCCTCGTCAAGTCCCTTCGGAAGGTATTTTGCCGGGAAGACTACCGACTTTTCATCATCGCCCAAAAGCAGAACTGCCTTTTTCCCCTCGTATCTGTCAAGGCAGGCAGCCACACTTACGGTTTCCTTTGCCATATTTTCCATCCCCTTCATCAGTAAGCGGTCTGGTCGTTCTTCTTACCCTTCTGAGCCGTAATCTTATACAGTTTGCCGTCGTCCTTCTTTCCGGTAGTGGTAATGGTAATATTTCCGTTGATGTCAGTACGGTAGAAATCAATCTTCATCTTGCCGTACTTAGTACGGACGGAAGGATGCGGATGGTGATAATCATTGTTTACACCGCAGGAAATAACCGCCCATTCCGGCTTTACTGCCTTCAGGAAAGCGTCGCTGTTGGATGTCTTGGAGCCGTGATGCGGGCTCTTGAGGATATTTGACCGCAGAGCGTCGGCGCTGTAGCGGCTGAGGATGCTGTCCTCAGTAACCTTCTCGCCGTCACCGGTAAACATCATTTTGAAATCGCCGAACTCCAGACGGCCTTCAATAGAATTGATATTCAGATTGATTTTGCCGTTCTCCATGCCGCCATCCTTGCGCATTTCCTTGGTCGGGCTGAATACGACGAAGCGAAGTCCGTCACCGAAATCAAGTACATCTCCGGCAGTAAGAGTCTTACTCTTTATCTTCTTTTCCTTCAGGAGCTTCAGATAGTTGGTGTAGAACTTCGGCTTTGCCGTCTGACCATTGTCGTAGACCATAGCCACCGGAAAATTGTTCAGCACATAGTCAATACCACCCATGTGATCGGCATGGGGATGAGTGAGAATGACCGCATCGAAGGAACTTACCTTTTCCTCGGCCAGCCGCTTCTTCAGCTTATCCTTTTCATCAATATCGCTTGTATCAATGAGAATTGTCTTTTTTCCGTGGCGTATCAGGATAGCATCACCCTGACCGACATCCAGCATCTTTATCTGCAGGGTTCCGCTGGGAAGTGCCGCTGCCTTTTTACTGCTTCCGCCGGACTTGCTGCCCGAATCCCCCTGTCCCTTTGCGCCGCAGGCAGTCAACATCAGTGCGGCAAGTACCACAGCCAGAAAAGAAAAAATTTTCTTCATAACGATGACCTCAATTCCTTAATATTAACTCTTCCACATATCCGGGTGACACTGAAGATACAGCCTGATACAAAGCTGACCGAACCAGATACAGAATGCCGTCAGGCAGAACATATCAGTATACCAGATATTGTCGAAATCAATCATCGCCATGCGCCATAGGAGCATAGTGCCGATAATCCAATCGGCCGGCTTTATAAGCTTCAAAACCTTAAACATACAAAAACCTCTCATAAATAATGCTGCAGCAGCCAGAAGGAAGCCAGTCCGGAAACAATGGAAGCACCTATAGACCGGGTCTTACAGGCCACCGCCGTAACAATGAGGGATGCCCAAAGGCTGATATTTCCCATAGAAAAATCAAAGGTATAGCCCGGCCGCACAAAAATCTCCGAGAAGACCAGTGCGCCAAAAACTGATGTCGGGACAAATTTCAGCCAATTCTCTACTGACCTTGGTATTTTTCGATTGGACAAAAACAGCGGCGGCAGCACACGGGGTATATAGCTCACCACAGACATCCCAAAAATCGTCAGAAGTATCTCTCCGTGAGTCATGGTGGTCATGCCGACACCGCCTCATCCTTCTGTACGCTGTTCTCCCACAGCATACCTACCGTAGCCGCTGCCACGGTAGAAATGACAATGTGAAGCTTGTAGTCAAGGAAGGTAGACAGCCACAACGCCAAAGCACCGGCGAAAAGACCGACGATAATAAGGCGGTGATTCTTGAAATGGAATGACCACAAACCGATGAACATGGCGGTCAATGTGTATCCAACCAGGTTAATATCTATCTCTACCATACTGCCAAGAATCTGACCAAGAACCGTAGAAATGACCCAGGCACCGTGAGAGGCATAGGCCATTCCCAATGCCTGAGGCATTGTCCAATGAGCTTCTTTATCAGAGAAACGGTTTTCGTTAACTGCGAAGGTCTCATCGACAATCTCCTGTGCAAAGGCCATGTGATATCCGCGGGAACCGCTGCTGATATACTTTACCAGCGTACTGCTGTACAGAAGATGACGAAGATTGACTATGAAAGTAGTCAGGACAATGGACGAAATGGCAGCCGCTCCGCTGCCCATCATGGCTAGCGCAATAAACTGACCGCTGCCGGCAAAAACGAAGATAGACATAAGAGCTATGTCCAGAGTAGATAAACCAACGGAACCAGCCAGCACTCCGCAGGCAAGTCCGAGAGGGAAATATCCCATCATTATCGGCAATGATGCAAGAAGCACCTGTTTATCGATTTTTATCTGTATACCAAACATGAAAAAAGAACACTCCAAATTTTGATTATCATTTAATAATACAGAAATTTCATCCTTTTTTCAAGAACATTTCAGGAAAAATCGACAAAGTTACCCTGACGGAAAACAGGTACAACGCTGCCGTCCTCCCGCACTCCGTCAATGGACAAATCAGCCGTGCCGATCATAAAGTCTTCGTGAACAATGGAATTATTGATGCCGTGGGCAATCCGTTCTTCCACTGACAGCTCCGGCCCTCCGGTAAGACAGGTGGGATATGCCCGCCCAAAGGCCAGATGACAGGCAGCGTTCTCGTCAAACAAAGTATTGTAAAAGAGAATGCCGCTGTTGGAAATAGGCGAATCGTAAGGCACCAGAGCCACCTCACCCAGGCGGGCAGAGCCTTCGTCGGTTTCGAGAAGCTCCTTCAGTATATTCTCACCTTTATCGGCTCGGAAATCCGTCACCCTTCCGTCCTTGAAGGTCAGCGAAAAGCCTTCGATAAGATTTCCCTCATAGACCAGCGGTTTAGCCGCAAAGACAATGCCGTTCACCCTGCCGCGGTCAGGAGCCGTATAGACCTCCTCTGTCGGCATATTCGCTACGAAAAATCTTCCGGGATGACTGATGTTTTCCTCTGCGCCACCGGCCCAGATATGCCCTTTGGGAAGACCAACCGACAAATCGGTACCAAGTCCGTTCCTATAACGCAGCTCGGTAAATGCATTATCATTAAGCCATTTGGCGGCTTTCGCAAGAAAATCCGTGTGCTGCTGCCAGCGGGACGCAGCCCCACCGTCGCCCTGTACCCGGACGGCGGAGAGAATCGCCCTCCAAAGCTCATCCATGGCCGCCTTGTCATCCATCCCCGGGAAAACCTTTTTCGCCCAGGAAAGTGTCGGCGCCGACACTATGCACCACGAATTCTCATTGTTCATGAGCCGTTCCCGATATTCCTCAAGGGCAGCTGCCGCTGCCATGTTCGCCATCTGCAGGCGATCCGGCTCAACAGATTTGAAAATCTCCGGGTCTCCCGCCGAGATAGAGACAAAGGCCGCTCCACTCTTAGCCTGAGTCAACAACATCTCCCTCCGCCACTGGGGAAATTCCGAAAATATATCCGGCCTGCCAAGCATAAACCGGGTACGACTGAAAAGCTCATCGCTGTACAGCATCGTCACATCATGGGCACCTGCCCGGTAGCCAGCCTCGGCAATTGCTCTGGCCAAGGGCGCGCAGGTGATTGGACTGTTTATGACCAGCAGCTGATCCGGCTGGAGATTGACACCAATCTTTATAACCAACTCCCCATATTCTGACAAATATTTTTCCGATACTTCGTTATCAACGCTCATTTTGAAAAACCGTCCTCATAATTTTTGGGAGATTCTATCATATATATATGAATCCTTGCTGAAGCAATCGGAAATCATACTTTGGCATTCTCATGCATATCATACAAAGCGGAAAAAGATTTCCAACGCCGCAAATCACACGAAACACAAACAGGCCTGTTACGCGACTCCGCGTAACAGGCCTGCTGCAGCATTGGGGAATATATAAATGTCTTTGTTTGTCACTTTATAACCGGAATCAGGAGCTTCCAGCCCACCGGCAGAGGCTCTCCCTTAGGCAAAGCATTGACCTCTTCAATGGCATCTATCAAGCTCTGCTGCTTTTCCTGGTCAGCCGTATAGCGGACAGCTATATCCTTCAGGCTCTCTCCATGAGCTACCGTAACCTTCTCGAAGCTGCTGCTCCTCAAGTATTCATTGCCTAACTGCAGGGGAGACCACAGGCAGGCAAACATCACAGCCAGTACCGCCACCATCTTCACCGGCATGTAAGCTCGCACCGCTGCCGATTTTGCATTCGCTTTTCTGCGCTGGGACATTTCATTATTTTTCAATTCTCTATTCGAAAATTCAAGCTCTGTTTTTCTTCCGATGTTACGCTCTGTTTTTCCGTATCTTGTTCTGCTTGTCCACTCATATTTACGGCCATATTCATTGATTGCTGCTGCGCTCATCGTTCTTTCCTCCTTTTATTTACAAGACTTTTGCTCTTGAAAGCCAATCCTGCTTCCAGATGATTTATCATCCGGTATTTTTAGAACATCTTCCTGCCTATCTTCAATTTCCGAATAATCTTTTGTCGAATTTCTGTTTTAATAATACCACAAACAGAACATTTGTCAATACTTAAAAATCTCAATTTTAGAAAATATTTTTCTTTTTAGAACACAATCTGAATGTCCATATTTTCGTCTGCCCTTCACCTGTTATTTTACATATCTTGACAGTCATTAACGGGACACAGACAAAAAAACAGCCTGCTGCACGAAGCTGTACAGCAGGCTGTTTTTCCCTAGTTCAATATATTTCCTTTTCCGTTACGCAGCCGGTCTTTACATCCTTCACGAAATCCGTTAGTCCGGCAGCAACATTATCGCGGATATCGCCACCTACCAGCGCCAGCATGATAGTATCTCCTACTGACAGCTCTCCTTCGTTCACCCAAATCCGAACATAGTGGATACCTGTCAGTTTTTTAGCCCGATCCTCGGCCGCCTTCAGTTTCTCCCTGTCCACGGACAGTAGCAGCCTCCTCACCGTCGGTGACGGTTTCCCCTCCCGGACTTCTGCCTTGGCTGTCGCCCTCACAACTCCGGTGTGAAAAAGGTACATTCCGCAAAGAGGTGCTTCCCTATCTGTCTTCGCTTCTCTCAGCCACTCATCCATTGAAGGCGGTGCCTTCTGCTCCATATTCCCGGCACAGTCGGCAGACCCCTCAGACAGCAGCATCTTCAAACCGTGGTTGAGAGGCTTCAATATTGCCGTCAGGTTCTCCCCTGCCCCCTTCTCGCTGCCGGGAAGATTTATAATGAGGCTTCGTCCCCTTATCCCCGCTGCCGACCGTGACAGACAGCCGTGAGGAGTTATCTTCATACTCTCGGCTCTCATCAGTTCTGCAAGACCTGGAGCCTCCCGCTCTATCACGCCGCGGGTAGCCTCCGGTGTAATGTCACGAGGGGAAAAACCGGTGCCGCCAGTAGTCAGTATGAGATTTACCTTCAGCTCATCAGCGCACTTCACAAGCTGCTGTCTTATGTCCGCCGCTTCATCGGGGATGATGACTGTATAGACCACCTCATATTTTTCACCACGAAGCATCTCCGCCAGAGCCGGGCCCGCGGTATCTATCCGTTCTCCCCGGGAGCCCTTGTCGCTGACCGTGATTATCGCTGCTGTATAAGCCATTTTCATTCCTCCCGGGAAAAATCTCCGTGGACACCGCCGGTTTTTTTCAACAGCCGCAGATTGGTGATGACAATATCCCTCTGGACAGCCTTGCACATATCATAGACAGTGAGCGCAGCCACCGAAGCCGCCGTCAGTGCCTCCATCTCCACTCCAGTACGGTCGGTACAGGAAATCTCCGCCACAATATCCACCGACAGGCCTTCTTCGTTGAGAGACAGCTTCAAATCTGCCCCATTTATAAAAAGCGGATGACACATAGGAATCAAATCCGCTGTCCGCTTTGCCCCCATTATGCCTGCTATCTGAGCCACCGTCAGCACATCGCCTTTTTTCATACCTCCATCCTTTATCAGGGCAAAGGTATTCTCGTTTACCATGACGCTGACCCCGGCTGCTGCGGTACGGCGAGTGACATCCTTGTCCCCCACATCAACCATCTTCGCCTTACCCTCATCGTTGAAGTGTGTGAAATCTCTTTCCATATATACTACCTCTCAGCCGCCTATCTCATTCATTTCCCGACC
>JAFNYY010000099.1 GCA_017383125.1 Schwartzia sp. (in: firmicutes) | reverse complement strand
GTTCCCTCTGTCAATGCCTCCAGTCAGGCTTCTGCCGGCGGCATTGCCAACCTGAACATGGTCTCCGACGGTGAGGCTCAGGTCTCCATCGCCATCTCCTCCAACGCTTACCAGTGCCTCAACGGTACCGACAGCTTCAAGGGTCATGCCTACAAAGACCTGAAGGCCATCGCCGGTCTGTACATGAACCCGAACCAGGTCGTTGCCACCGACAAGTCCGGCATCAACAGCATTGCTGACATCAAGGGCAAGAAATTCGCCGTTGCCGCTGCCGGCTCCTCTGTTTACAATGAAGCAAACGCCCACCTCACCACTGTCGGCATGAAGTTCCCGGATGACCTGGATGCTCAGCTCATCGGCTTCGCTGCCGCTGCTGATATGCTCCAGAACGGTACCATCGACGGTGCCTGGATCATGTCCGGCGCTCCGGCTGCTGCCGTATCTCAGGCTCTCGCCTCCGGCTGCCATCTCGTCAACATCGATGACAACACCATGGCTGCTCTGAAGAAAAACTACCCCTGGTATGCTCCCTACACCATCAAGGCCGGTACCTATCCGAACCAGAAAGAGGATGTAAAGACCTCTGCCATCAAGATGGTAATGTTCTGCCGCGGCGATCTGCCGGAGCAGGTAGTCTATGACCTTACCAAGTCCTTCTGGACCAACATCGACAAGCTGGGCAAGACTCAGAAGAACCTGAACGGCCTGAAGCCTGAGGATGCCGTAAAGGACATCTCCAACATGCCGCTCCATCCGGGTGCTGCTAAGTACTACAAGGAAATCGGCGTACTGAAGTAATATTTTCTTCACCCGTCCAGTTGGTGGGTGAGGTTTTACAACGAGAAATAAAAAAGACGGCGGAAGCCGTCTTTTTTATTTGCAGAGATTATATAGAATCAATCAACCTTGTGACGGTGATTGACATAGGAACTGGGCAGGTCAGCATCCTTTGTGTAGTCTACCATGTGGTCGGAGCAGTTGGTATTGTCGTGGCAATGCTTCACGCAGTGGCGATTTACCTTGCCGAAGGTGCCCTCGGTGCGCAGCTCTTCCTGCCTTCTTTCGCAGTAGGGATTATCACAGACAGAATACTTTCCGATGGGCATATTGTCAAAGCATTCAATCATGCCATTGACAATAGCTTTTCGCATAGCCCGACGCTGAGCAAGATCGATTTTTGTTGCAACAAGGAGAGGAATGATGATTTTACCGGAATTTGTTCGACCCCGTTTCAAGTATTCTCTCCTGTCAATATACTCACCGCTCTGTACATCAATAGCTTTAACGGAAATGCACAAATCTGACCAATCGGTGTGGCTGACATATTTTTCTTTATGCTGGTGGTTGATGAAATAGATGTTGAACATCACTAAATAATCATAGTCGGCACCTTGGGCATTAGCCTGACGAGCCATCTCTACATACTCTTCTTTGGACAGCTGTGAAAGCTGGTCGCTGAACAAAGTCCTGCTGTTAGGACGGATTCTGCTGTCCATTTCAACAGTGGTGAAGTTCCTGCCCTCAGCCATCTCCGTTTTTTCACGCCTATCCGGGGATGTTACAGTAATATGCTTAATAGTGTTTCTGTCAATGTTTTCCAGCAGCTCATATTCCTGCATAAGGACATCGTGGGCTTCTGTCAGAGTATATTTATCGGAATTGTTTCTGCGACCGACCTCATAAGTCGTTTCAGCCCCTTCAATGGGGTCTATTCGTTTCACTGGATAGCGATCGCCGGGGAATTTTACATTCAGCATACGACGGATATATCCCATCGTATCATTATCGAGAAGTACTGCATCGTCGCCGGTTATGATGTAGCCAACATTTACTGTCGGTGCCTGCTGTATCCGCTGGGTCTGCTGCTCCCGGTACTGCCGTCTGCTATTGGCAGCAGAATTTCGTTCGGTATAGCAGACAGTAGCGGCTTCGCCGCTCAGCGTATTCAGGCCGAAGCCCCATAGACAAATTGAAGCAAGAGCACCTGACAACATTTTTCGCAGCATGACATAGGCCTCCCAGATTTTATCTTTGAGATAGTTCTTGTAAGCTTTTCATCTATAATACTAAATTTGCCAAGAAAATACAACTATAAGCATAACTTAATAACGCTGTGAGCATATTATAGCGCCCTGCATTCTTATGTATCATTTACATAGGCTGTTAGCGTTAGGGTGGTGTTCATGGACTACAAAAAACTGGGTAAAAGGATCCGAGAGGAAAGGCTGCGATTGAATCTGACACAGGAGCATCTATCGGAAGACATTGGGATTTCTACAGCTTATCTGGGGCAAATTGAGCGGGGGGAGCGCAATATAACCTTGGATAAGCTGATAACATTGACCAATCGCCTTGGAGTGACTGTAGATTTCCTGCTGAATGATTATGTGACTGCTGCAAATGAAGATCTCTATCAAAAAATAATGCTGCAG
>JAFNYY010000098.1 GCA_017383125.1 Schwartzia sp. (in: firmicutes) | reverse complement strand
GGCTTCGTCGATGTACATTAGCACACCTTCCTCAGCCTGCCTCAGCTTGAACAAAAATCCCTCTCCAATCAGGCTGACATATGCAACCTGATTATCAGACTTGTTAACTGTTCGGAGAGCCTATTTGGCTCTTTTAATCGAATCATTTTGTTTTTTACGAGTTAAAGATAATGGAGCGGAAAACGGGACTCGGACCCGCGACCCCCACCTTGGCAAGGTGGTGCTCTACCAACTGAGCTATTTCCGCATCTCTGCTTCTTTAATCGCTCGCACATCTGGCTTGAATCATCTTTCGTGTGAAAAAGTGATTCATGTTTTGCTGCATTGTTCAGTTTTCAGAGAACACCTGCGAGGCTTGCCTCGCTTTGTGTGACTCGCTTTCGTGAGTCAGCTTGCATATAATAACTCACTATTGAGTTTTTGTCAACATGTTTTTTGTATTTTTTATAAATTTCTTAAAAATGCTTTATTCTTCACCCATCTCCAGGTTGGAGAACTTGGTAAATTCCTTGTTAAAGAATAGGGATACTGTATCTACTGGACCGTTGCGGTGCTTGGCCACAATGATGTCGGTAATATTCTTGCGTTCAGTCTCTTTGTCATAGTAGTCATCTCTGTACAGGAACATTACTATGTCAGCGTCCTGCTCCAACGCTCCTGATTCTCTCAAGTCGCTGAGCATAGGGATTTTCTTTGTTCTTGCCTCAACGCCTCGGGACAGCTGTGACAGGGCAATTACCGGTACACGCAATTCGCGGGCCAGAGCCTTCAGTGAACGGGAGATTTCACTTATCTCCTGCTGACGGTTGTCACTGTTCTTGGAAGGTCTGCCCTGCATAAGCTGCAGGTAGTCAATTATTATCAGGGAAAGCCCATGTTCCGCTTTCAGTCGGCGGGCCTTGCTACGAAGCTCCATGACAGTGATGCCTGGTGTCTCGTCGATAAACAGCGGTGCAGAGGACAATCTGTCAGCGGCCTGCAGGAGGCGCTGCCAGTCCTCTTCACTAAGCTCTCCCACTCTCAAATGCTGTGAGTCGATATTTCCTTCGGAGCAAAGCATACGGTTGACCAGCTGCTCCTTGCTCATTTCCAGGGAAAAGAATGCAACAGGCTTATTTTCTCTTGCGGCAACATGGGCTGCTACATTGAGAACAAAGGCCGTCTTCCCCATTGAGGGACGGGCTGCAATGATTACAAGGTCAGAAGGCTGCCAGCCTGCAGTCAGCCTATCGAGGGCATTGAATCCGGATGGTATACCGGTAATGCCGCTCCTCTTATTTGCCCGGCGGGCCCGCTCATCAATCTGGTCGAAGGTGGACATAAGAACTTCGTGGATAGGCGTAAAAGCTCCCTTGTTCTCATTCATGGAAACGGCCAGTATCTTTTTCTCTGCCTCGTCCATGATTTCATCCACATTGCCGGCGTCCTCGTAGGCAGTACCTTCAATCTCTGCCGCCGCATTTATCAGATGACGGAGGAGAGATTTTTCCCTGACTATATTGGCATAGTACTGAACATTGGCCGCCGAGGGGACTGCATCGGCCAAGGAGGTGATGTAGGCAATGCCGCCGGCTCTGTCCAGCTCATCCCGCTTGCGCAGTTCTTCAACGACGGTGACCATGTCAACGCCTTCGGTATTATCCTCAATGTCAAAGTGGCCCAGCCTTCGCTTATCAAAAAGGGCCATCATAGCATTGAAAACAAGCCGATGGGCTTCACGGTAAAAGTCCTCGGCTGAAATCAGCTCTGCTACCTTGGCAATAGCTTCATCGTTTATGAGCATAGAGCCGAGAACAGCCTTCTCCGCCTCTATATTTTGGGGCATACTGCGATCTGCCATGACAATACCACTCTCGGTTCTTATTTGAACAGGCTCAGCTGCTGCGGACCAAGCTCCACATCTATCCGGCCGTTTTTATTCTCGTAATCGGCTATATACTCCGCTATAGCCACTTCCAATTCTCTGTTCAAAGAACGGCGATGTGCCTCTGCAATCAGACGCATCTTTTCCTTCTGTTCGTCCGACCAGCGAAGGGTCGAGGCTGTTCCTGTTTTACGAGCCATACCATCACCATCCAAATAATGGAAACGGGGAGAGGCTAACTCCCCCGTTTATTCTTCTGAATTTCCGCTCTCCTGCTCCTCAAAAATAAGAGCAAAAGCTTCCTCGGCGGTCTTAACCGGATGTATATCGAGTCCCAGGTGTCCCAGAGGGATATCACTGCGGTTCTCCCAGGGAATGACCATCGTCTTCATTCCGGCCTGAGCCGCACCGTATGCCTTCTCCGGCACGCCGCCGACAGGGCGTACATTGCCGTTTAGCGCAATTTCACCGGTCACGGCCACATTTTGCCTGATTTTCCTGCCGGTAACGGCAGAAACTAGCGCCGAAAGAATGGCTGTGCCGGCAGATGGGCCATCAATATTGCCGCCGCCGATTACATTGATATGAACATCAAAATCAGCCAAGTCCTGCCCGGTAATACTGCGCAGCACACTGGCAGCATTAAAGACAGAATCCTTTGCCATTGATCCGGCTGTTTCGTTGAAGCGTACGGTTCCCTTTCCCTTTTCCCGGGCGGGGAAGGCCACAGCCTCAATTTCTATGACTGAACCAAGGAATCCGGACACGCCAAGGCCAAATATATGGCCCTGCATTGCCGTATCGGATGCCTTTTTCGTGACATACTGATACAGGCGGCTTACTCTAGCCACCTCTCGAATGTCATCAAGAAGAATTTCCACATTCTCCGTTGATTCCCCATCAGCCAGTCGGCTGACAGCCAGACTGTATGCATCTGCCAATATACCGACGGCCTTCCGGCCTTCTACGGTATATTCGCTGATAAGCTCCGCTGCTTCTCGGCTGAGATTTGCCGACAGCTTCACGGCCGCCTTCAGCAGCAGCTCCACTATCTGAGCCGGTGTAAGCGGCTCAAAATAAATAGCTGCGCAGCGGGAACGAAGCGCCGGATTGACATGAGAGGCATCTCTGGTGGTAGCACCTATCAGCACAAAATCAGCCGGTGCACCCTCTATAAACAGCTTCCTGATGTAAGGAGGGACCTTCTCATCTGTAGGGTCAAAATATGCCGACTCAAAATATGCGCGCTTGTCTTCAAGGACCTTCAGGAGCTTGTTCTGCAGCAGCTCATCCATTTCACCGATTTCGTCGATAAAGAGAATGCCGCCGTGAGCATCCGTGACAAGTCCCGGCTTCGGCTCAGGTACTCCGTTGTCAGCCAAATCACGCCGCGCTCCCTGATAAATAGGGTCGTGAACAGAACCCAGCAATGGGTTTGTCATATCCCGCGGATCCCAGCGAAGGGTAGTACCATCGGTTTCTATAAATGGTGCCTCCGGTGCAAAGGGAGCGTGCGATACCTTCTTCGCCGCCTCCAGTACCAGTCTTGCCGCAGTAGTTTTGCCGATACCCGGTGGTCCGTAAAGGATAAGGTGCTGCGGATACGGTGAGGACAGCTTAGCCAGCAGCGCCTTTACCGCTGCCTCCTGTCCCACTATCTCCTCCAGAGATTTTGGGCGCAGAATCTCAAGTACTGACTGGGTAAGAGAGATTTTTTCCAGAGCCTCCAGCTTTTCCCGCTTTTTTGCGGCCTGAGGAGACTCCAGTCCTCCCTTTTCCTCTTCCAGCACCTGCTTGCGCAAATCCTTTACATAGTCGTTGTGGTTTTCTTCCAGCTTTTTCTCTATCTGCTGCTCTATCTTGTCCTCCATTGTCCGGCGGGCAATCTGGTCAGCAATATGCTCAGAGAGTATAGCCAGAATTTCCGGTATTTCTTTATCCGAGGGAACATGGTCAATGGTAGGGTCTGCCTCTACAAGGCGTTCCATTGCCAATACCCTCTCGCCACGCTTTTCCGAGCGGAGCAGTGCCATTGCGTCCAGCTTTCCTGCTTTGATGACAATCTGATCAGCTCCCCATTCTTCTACCAGCAGGTTGAAAATTGTTTCAATCTCCCGGTCAAGCGGATCCTGAGGTGCCTTTTTTGCGTTTATGTCAGCAGTTGCTGCTACGCCCTTGTTTTTATCAGTTTTCTTACGACGAAAAAAATCAAAAAAGCCCATCGGCTGCTATAAATCCTTCCAAAAACAATCAGCCCTCGACTACAATTACCTTGATCTGGGCAGTAGTCTCGGCGTGTACCTTGATAGTCGCAGTATATTCGCCAACACCGGTTACCTCTCTGTCGAGAGATACCTTGCGCTTGTCGACCTCAATACCATCCTTGGCCAGTGCCTGAGCGATATCCTTGCCGGTTACAGAGCCAAAGAGCTTTCCGCCTTCGCCAATCTTGACATTGAGAGTCACAGAAACCTTTGCCAGCTGAGCTGCAAGCAGCTTTGCCTCGTCAGCTTCCATTGCTTTCTTGCGGGCGGCAGAACCAGCCTTTGCCTTTGCTACATTCAGATTGGACTCGGTGCCGAGGACAGCCAGCTTCTTCGGCAGAAGGAAATTACGGCCGTAGCCTTCGGAAACCTCAACAACATCACCCTTCTTGCCGAGACCTTTTACATCCTGATTCAGTATAACCTTCATTTTAACCATTCTCCTCTATATATTTTTTACAAACCATTATCAGTTTTTCTTCTATATCTTCAATGTCGACACCCTTAAGCTGAGCTCCGGCAACATTCTGATGACCGCCGCCGCCAAACTCCTCCATGATGACCTGAACATTAAGATTACCTGTAGAACGGGCAGATATGCCTACCCCATCCTTGCCTGTTGGGAACAGAACCATGCTCATTCTGACATTTTCAATGCGCAGCATTGAGTCAGCTACCTGTGCCGAAATTATCTGTGCATTGCTCCCTGCATCAGGGCAGATGGTAGTAATAAGACCGCCCTCATGCAGCTTCGCCGCTGCTTTTGCTTTGGCGATGATGATATTCGTCTCGTAATCGGTACTGAAGAGACGGCGAACCATGACAGGGTCGGCACCGCCTCGACGGAGATAGGCTGCCGCCTCGAAGGTACGAACGCCCGTCTGCACGGCAAAATTTTTCGTATCAACGACAATGCCGGCGTAAAGAGCGGTAGCTTCATACCGTCCAAGGGACAAAGTATCATCAAAGTACATCAGCAGCTCTGTCACAAGCTCACTGGCAGAGGAAGCCGCCGGCTCAAGGTAAATGAGAGTCGGCTTCTCAATACTGTTTTCACTCTTGCGATGGTGGTCTATGACAACCACATCCGATATACGGCTAAGGAGTGTCGGTGCCGCCACCAGATGAGGAATATGGGTGTCAACCACAACAAGCAGCGGATGACTGCCGCCGTTCTGGGGAATTTCTCTCTCACTGACGAAGATATCCTTAAAGGCTTCCTTCTCCTTTGCCATCTCAACGAACTTATCTATTCCGCTGTTCACATCAGACAGCACGATATGGACAGGGCGGCCAAGCTTATCAGCCATTTTGGCCACGCCCATAGCCGCACCTATTGCGTCGAAATCTTCATTGCGATGACCCATGATGAAGACTTCATCCGCTGCCTCCATCAATTCACGCAAAGCGTGGGCAACAACGCGAGAGCGGACACGGGTATGCTTTTCTACTGCCTTTGCTTTGCCGCCGAAGAACTGAGTCTTGCCATTGATGAGAACTGCCACCTGATCGCCACCGCGTCCAAGAGACAAATCCAATTGGTTCTGAGCCTTGGTACCAAGATTTGACGTGCTGTCAGAATCCGCACAGGCAATACCGATAGACAGGGTGACGGGAATCTTATTGGCACCCTTAATCATGCGAACATTATCAAGGACTTCAAATTTACCTTCGATAGCCTTGTTCAGTTCCCGCCGCTCCATGACGGCTACATAGCTTTCATCGCTGATACGGCGGATGTAGCAGCCCAAATCGTGGGACCATTCATCCAATGCCTTGTTTATTGAGAAAAGAAGTGCAGTACGCTCAGTCTCACTTAGTCCCTGGAAAATCTCATCGGCACTGTCCACCTGTATGTAGCAGATAGCTGCGCGGGAATCAGCGTAATCACGTCGCATCCTCTCAGTCTCGGTTACCTCTGTCACATAATAGGCCATCAGGCAATCGGCACCGCCCTCGGTAACTACAGGATGATAAACCGCCTTGTACCAGCGGTCCTCAACAGCAAAAACGCTGTCTCCGTCACTTCCCCATTGTGCCATCGGCAGCTCGGGCCAAAAATCCGTTATCAATTCGCCGGTTTCGACCTTGCGGCCCAAAAAGGTTTCACCGAAAAGAGCCCGGTTAGACCATTCCAACCGACCGGCAGAGTTTATAAGGAGTATCGCCTGCGGCAGCTCCTCAATAGCATAATTCGTCAGACTGTTTACATTACTGATTACATCACGGAAGTAACGCTTTATCTTCTTGTCACGGTCTTTGCAGCGATCTACGGCAAAGAGCAGCATGACGATCCAGAGAAGCCCTGCCCCCAAACCCAAAAATACATTGTAGATAAAAATCGTGCCTACGAGAGCTGCTGTAACTATGAGAAACAGAATTGCATCAATGACAGCAGACAGATTTCTCGGCATAGAGGATCACCTCTTTCTCAAATCAATGACTACAACTCACTTCTGCCAGCCCATCCGGCGACGATAATCAAAAACCGTATCAAAAAGACCGGTAAAGACAATAAGCTGCGTACCGATACCGCTGAGCACCAGCAGAACCATTACGATATTTGACATCAGGGACGGCCACTTGTAGTGGGACACAGCCGCCTGATAAACAGAAACACCCTGCACCAGTCCGGCAACGGTTCCGGCCATATTCATATTGACCGCTATCTTGTAAAGCAGAGGAATACTGTGGGTATCACCCCAGTACATCCCCAGAATACTGAAGGCATAAAGATACGCAAAGAAGGACGGGAGTCTCCACTCTGTAAATGCCGGGAACACGGGAACAGGCTCCCCGAATCGCCGCAGCATAATACCGCCTGCCCAGAAATTCAATGCCGTATCAAGGATACCCATAATCAGGACAACCATCGGCAGCAGCAGAGATATCATCCGCATATTTTCCATAAAATTCTGTCGGGCCTGCTCAATCTGCTCCGGGCTCATGCCCATAGACTGATACATGGCTACCGACTGCTCAAACTGCTGAGGCATAAGCTCCAGCTGACCGGAGAACGGCTCGATTCCGGTAATAAGGAACACGATATAAAGCCCCAGTCCCTTGGCAATTATTGAGGCAATCGTAGCCGTGGAGAAAATCTTCACCCCTGACCAATGACGACGGTAACCTATGCCCAGCGCCAAACCGGTAGGAGCAAAGGAAACAGCCAGGCGAAGGGATGCCATCGGCTCTACCAGTGCAGCCGTGACAACAATAGCTGTCGCCACAGACATCAGCGCCCACTTAAGACCATGGCGCACCAAGAGAAGAATCATAGGCAGCGGCCAAAGAAGAACTGCCAGTATTCCTACCAGCGGAACATACATAGCTATGATTGCCATGACAACCGTTATGCCCGCCAGTATACCGCTTTCTGTCAACGACGAAACTTTTGTCGCCATAAAAACCTCCATAAATGTGCAGCTGCCAATAAGGCACAGCTGTTCATAATATATTAAGACATTATACCACAGCAGTTACAATAAAACAAATTCATCCCCCTTGTGAAAAAAACCTTGCATTGCCTCTTTAATTCATAGATAATAGATTAGTCACTTTTTCACAGCTTACATTATTATACATAGAGGTAAATAAATGGCTAAGAATACAGAAAAGCAAGTCTGCAGTATGTGCCGACGCATAATCACCATCCGTTCTCAATACGATATGCCTATCTACAGTCCTCAGACCGGTATCGGAATCTGCCGCGACTGCATTGAGCAGACATACGATGCTATTCAGGCCGCTGCTCCCAGAGAGTCCGCCAAGCCCAAGAAGAAAAAATCTACCGGCATTCCACTTGGTGAAATCATCGCCAAACACAAGCCTCATATCATCAAGGAGTATCTCGACAAATACATCATCAAGCAGGAGCTGGCAAAGAAGACCCTATCCGTTGCTCTCTACAATCACTACAAGCGGATGAAGTACGATGCCACCAGACTTGATGACGGCCCGGTCATCGACAAGTCCAATGTCATCATGATTGGCCCCTCCGGCTGCGGCAAGACCGCTATCCTTCAGACTCTTGCCAAGCTGCTGGATGTCCCCTTTGCCATCACCGACACCTCAAGCCTCACCGAGGCCGGTTATGTCGGCAACGATGTAGAGGTCGCCGTTCGCAATCTCTACTACGCCGCCGGACAGGACATAGAAAAGACCGAGCATGGTATCATTTATCTTGACGAGTTCGACAAGATTGCCCGCAAATCCGGTGAGAATAATTCCATCACTGCCGACCCGGGACATGAAGGAGTACAGCAGTCCCTTCTGAAAATGCTGGAAGGCTCCGATGTAGAGTTCACCGCTCACGGCCAGCGCAAGCACCCGGAGGCCCCCACCATCAAGGTTAACACTACCCACATACTTTTCATCGTAGGCGGCGCATTTGTCGGCCTCGATCAGGTAATTGAGAAGCGCCTGAAGAAGAACAGTTCCGCTATCGGCTTCGGTGCAGAGGTCACCGGCGAGTCTGACCGTCCCTCCTCGGACGATCTCCTCCGTCAGGTAACCCCTGAAGACCTTGTAAAGTACGGTATCATCCCAGAAATTATCGGTCGTCTCCCCATCATCTGCACTCTTGAAACTCTCGATGAGGAATCCCTGCTCACCATTCTCACAGAGCCGGTAAACGCTCCCATTCGTCAGTATAAGGAACTGCTGAAGCTGGACAATGTTGAGCTTGACTTTACGATAGATGCCCTGCGGGAAATTGCGAAGCGCGCCATTGCCAGAAAGACCGGTGCCCGTAGTCTCAAGGGTATCCTCGAAGAAATCATGCTGGACATCATGTATGACATCCCCAAGGACGAGCGTCATCGTAAGGTGACTATTACCGTCGGCTGCGTGAAGAACGGCGATGCTCCCCTCGTTGATATTCTCCCGGAGGCACCGAAGGCTGTCACTATGCCAGATGACAGCGGCAAGTCAAATGATAATGAACTTAACAGCGATTCTTCTGATTACAGATTTCATTGATAAACCAAGTTGTCACAGTTCATAAGAGACGGTGAAACCGTCTCATCATCTATGTAAAATTCCCGTGAATATAGTCTGTAAGAAAACCGTTAATCAACACCGGTACTTGGCGATTGACAAGCAAACATGTGAAGTCAGAGCCTAGTACCGTTGTGTTGATTACCGAGCGCAAGCATGTTTTCGTCAGACTATATTCACGGGTTTGTTTTCTTCACACAAAAAAGAGCATCCCGCCTTTTCAAGGTGAGAGATGCTCTTAATTTTTTATTGATTATTTACCGGCGAAGGTCTTTACAGCCTTAGGCATATCATCCTTCTCTACGACTTCCTTGTGAAGTACCGGCAGGCCCTTCAGTCCAGCCAGCCCCTGCGGAGCCTTCACGGGATTCTTGCATTCCAGGGCTTCCAGCAGAGCGAAGGCATCCTTACCATCAGCCTTCTCGCCCAGCGCCTCGAGAACGCTGCTGCTGAACTTATAGGGACTTGCGGTGGAAACGATGACCATGGGACGGTCGCTGTGAGTCTTTGCCTTATAGGCTTCGGCTACAGCCCAGGCGACAGCAGTGTGAGTGTCGAGAACATAGCCGTATTCATCATAGACAGCCTTGATAGTCTCAAGGGTCTTTGCATCATCGGCACAACCGGCCCAGAAATAATTGGAGAGACGGACAAGCATATTCTCTCCGGCATCGTAGCCGCCGTTGTCATTCAGCTCCTTCATCCAGCCGGCAACCATATTGGCATCACCAGTGAGATGGTAGAGCAGTCGCTCCAGATTACTGGAAACCAAAATATCCATGGACGGAGAAATCGTCTTGAAGAATTCACGCTTCCGGTCATAGTATCCGGTCTGAATGAAATCCGTGAGAACATTATTGGAATTGGAAGCACAGACCAGCTTGCCAACCGGCAGGCCCATCTGACGGGCATAGAAGCCGGCAAGAATGTTGCCGAAGTTGCCAGTAGGTACGGTAAAGTCTATTGCCTCGCCGGACTTGATGGTACCGGCAGCGACCATGTCAGCATAGGCACTGAAATAGTAGACAATCTGCGGAACAAGGCGACCCCAGTTAATGGAATTTGCACTGGAAAGGTGAACTCCCATCTCTGCCAGCTCTTTGGCGATGGCCTCGTCACCAAAAATCTTCTTTACTCCGGTCTGAGCATCATCAAAATTGCCCTTGATGGCCAGAACAGAAACATTGGCTCCGGCCTGTGTAGCCATCTGAAGACGCTGAATATCGCTTACGCCTCCGTCCGGATAGAATACGCAAATCTTGGTCTGGTCAACATCGGCAAAACCGGCTAGAGCAGCTTTACCGGTATCTCCGGAGGTAGCAACAAGAATGAGGACGGTATTCTTCTCACCGGTCTTTTTCAGTGCGGTGGACAAAAGCTGCGGGAGAAGCTGCAGCGCCATATCCTTGAAAGCACTGGTAGGACCGTGCCACAGCTCAAGCACAGACTTGTCTCCGACCTGCTTTACCGGCGCAATCTTTTCATCGTCGAATTTGCCGCTGTATGCCCGGTCTATGCAGCCGGTAATTTCCTCATCGGTATAGTCGGTAAGGAAGAGGGACAGTACCCGCCGTGCGCGCTCGGCATAGTCAACCTGAGCCAACTGAGCTACGAAATCAGCAGACACTCTGGGCAATTCTTCAGGAACATAAAGTCCCCCGTCCGGAGCCAAGCCGCGAATAATGGCGGCAGCTGAGTCCATTGCCTGAGTTTTATCGGTGGCACCGATGCCACGGGTGCTGATGAATTTCATTACCAAATTCTCCTTCTTGCTGTAAAAATCTATGCTCTGTTACTGACAACAGTTCATTAGTCTTTTGGATGATATTCTAATAGCATACCATAGGCGAGTAATAATCGCCACAAAAATCTCCCCTGCTCCCAAAAAATACTGTATTCATCTGCCGAAGCATCACATCAGCTTCTCTTACGCAGACCGGCGCGGACGATTGCCTCCGCAACCTCCTTTATAGTCTTACGCTTCATCATGCTGTAGCGCTGAATCCGGCGGTAAGCCTCGCTCTCGGAGATATTATGAGCATCCATGAGTATTCCCTTTGCCCTGTCGAGAGTCTTGCGGAGTTCAAGGGAGTCCTTTGTTTCCTCCAGCTCCTGCTCAAGCTCTTTCATTTCCTGCCAGCGGCTCAGGGCTATCTCTATAGCCGGAGAAATGCTCTCCTCGCGTATCGGCTTCACAAGATATGCCAATACACCGGCATCCTTTGCCCGGCTCACAATCTCAGAATCGCTGAAAGCGGTAAGAAGAATAACCGGAGAGATACCCTCATCGGCTATAGTCTTTGCTGCGGTGATGCCGTCCATGTTCGGCATTTTTATATCCATCATTACCAGGTCCGGCCGATACTTGTGAGTCAGCTCCAGGGCCTGTTTTCCGTCGTGCGCCTCTCCGACAATTGTATGTCCCTGTTCCTCCAGCATCTCCCTCAGGTCCATGCGGATAATCGACTCATTGTCGGCGATTACGATATTAAGCGGCTTACTCATACATTTACCTCCTCCCTGCTGCTGTTATCCAGCGGCAGGGTTATGACAGCTCTTGTTCCTCTACCGTCATTATTCTCCATAATAAAGGTTCCGCCCAAATCGTCACGGATGAAATTCTTAATCAAGGTAGTTCCCAATGAGCGAGAATTCTCCAAATCAAAATCATCTGGCAGACCGCATCCGTCATCGTAAACTACGAGCCGGTGACAATCTTCTTCATTTGTAATAGTCAACCCGATTGTACCACGAACCCTGTTATCATTGAAAGCATGTTTTATAATATTCAGCAGGATTTCGTTTATCGCCAGGGCAAATCCCGTGGTCATAGCAGGTGTAAGCTGAAATGTATCTCCGGAAATCCGGCGGATGATGATAAAATCCGGACGCACCATTGCCTCGATATTATTCAGCAGATTCTGCGCAAGGGACATTGCATCCACCATATCGGTTCCCCGATTGGAAAGGTACTCATGGATGGTAGCAATACTTCTGACGCGCCCGGCACTTTCCTTCAGCGCTTCCTTGGCCTCCGGTGCCTTCATACGTCGGCCCTGAAGATTCAGCAGGCTGGCAATACTCTGGAGATTATTCTTTACACGGTGATGTATCTCCCGAATGACTGCCTTCTGAATCCGGATTTCCTTTTCTTTTTCTCTCAGAGCTGTGACATCTTCAACGACCACAATACAGCCCTTCGGATTTCCGCTGGCCTCCACCGGAATTTCCCGCATCACCAGTACCAGGCCGCCGGCAGTAATCTCCTTTTCGTTGGGCTGACCGGGCTTCACGGTTTCGCTGGTAACATGACGGGTAAGCATACGATCACGCCGCAGCATTCCCACCGGATTGCTGACTCCCAGTACCCGGTATATTCTCTGGGCAGCCAGATTAGCGAATACTATCCTGTCATGCCGGTCCGCAATAAGTACACCGTCAGTCTCACCGATTGGACGGTATATCTCCTCGGTATAATCTCTGGAGGTATCCTCGATCAGATCTGTCGCTGCCTTTATGATATGACCATAGCCTTCAGAATTTATTGTTTCCTCCGTAGTCTCAATAGTAACGACGGCAATCGTACGATGGTCAGAAATAATTGGCATCGTAATCATAACAATGCTTGCTTCATCTGCACCAGTGCCGATTTCCCGATGGCCGTGGATTGACTTCCCTTTTTCAAAGGTGTACTTCACCAAAGGCTCCTCCTGCAGGTCCAACAGGGAGCCGCCAACCGGACCGCTGACAAAGAATATGGTATGAGGTCTTTCTGTCGCAAAGAGGACAAGTTCCCCCTCATTTTTACTGGGGACATAAACATTTACTATCGCGTTAGCAAAGTCAGCCACAAACGGCAGCAGATTTATTATCTGCTTCAGGCGGACTGTTTCGCTGCCGGTTAGCCTGCATTGTCTCCATGTATCCGCTTTTATCAAATCAAATCATCCTTATCTGTCAGAGAGCGACAAGCCGGGAACGGCATTAAGAGTCAGCGGTGTGTATTCGTAGTCCCTGCTCAGTGACTGATAGTAGCCGCGGCAGGCAATCATCGCCGCATTGTCTGTACACATACGGCGGCTTGGGAAGAAGAACTTGTACCCGGCCGCTCCGGTAGCTTGGCGCAGCTCAGCCTCCAACGCACTGTTGGCCGCTACGCCTCCTGCCAGCACCAGCGTATCAAGTCCGGTTTCCCGCAGGGCTGACAGTGATTTATCCACCAGAATCGCAATCACCGTCTGCTGGAAGGAAGCCGCAACATCAGCATTGTTCACAGGTATATTCTTAAGCTTCTGCGAATTCAGATAGTTAAGCACCGCGGATTTCAACCCGCTGAAGCTGAATTCATAGCCGCCCTTTGCCAATGCCTTCGGGAAATCTATGGCATGAAGATCTCCCTCTTTTGCCAGTCTGTCTATTTCCGGCCCGCCGGGATACGGCAAGCCCATTACTCTTGCCACCTTATCAAAGGCTTCACCCGCCGCATCATCTCTCGTCTGACCGAGAAGTCGGAAGCTGTCATAATCAGCCACATGAACAAGAGCGGTATGACCGCCGGAAGCTACAAGAGCAACAAACGGCGGCTTCAAATCCGGTGCACTCAGGAAGTTTGCAAAAATATGTCCTTCCAGATGATTGACGCCGATGAGAGGAATCTCCAGAGCGTAGGCCAATGACTTGGCCGCCGCCACACCCACAAGCAGTGCTCCCACCAGTCCGGGTCCGTAGGTAACGGCTATTTGATCAATATCGGACAGCTTCATGTCGGCCTGCTTCAAGGCCTCGTCCACTACAGGGAGCACATTCAGAATATGGTTGCGGGAGGCAATCTCCGGAACAACACCGCCATATTTGCGGTGGATTGGCACCTGAGTAGATATTACATCTGCCAGCAGCTCCCGTCCTCCCCGCAGGATGGCAGCCGCAGTTTCATCACAGCTGGATTCTATGCCCAGAGTGATTCTCTCCTCCGCAGGCTTCGCTGCTATTCTATCTTTATTGTAGTATTCCACGGTTTTATCTCCAAACAAGGTCATTCCTCACAGCTTCAAAATCCACATGATAATTGCATCCTCTCCGTTCTCGTAATAATGAGGACGGCGGCCGCAATCCTTAAACCCAAGAGAAGTATACAGGTTCAGCGCAGCTGTATTTGACGGTCTTACCTCCAGCGTGAGCCGCTCCGCTCCTCTTGCCTTGATAACTTCTATCAAATTTTCCAGCAGGCGGCGGCTGATTCCCTGTCCTTGATAGTCCGGATGAATAGCCACATTTGTTATCTGTGCTTCATCATCAATAATCCAGCAACCGACATATCCGGCTACTCTGCCATCCTTTTCGTCCACGGCCAGCCGATAAGTAGTCCGCTCATTCTGCGCTTCCCGCCAAAAGGATTCTCTCGACCAGGGGACAGAAAAGCAAGCCTTCTCCACGACCTCTACGGCCGCAGCATCATCGGGAACCATCTCCCGAAAGGTAATCACAGCCTTGTTCATTTCATCTCGCACTTTGCATCATCACCCTGCCCAATCATCTCAGGATGACGGATATCCCAAAGCTCCTCTGCCTCTGATCGTCTGAGATACCAGGGCTCGGCAGTCATAGTGTCGGCGACTTCTCCGGCTTCCAGCATTGCTGCTCCCAAAAGTGCCACTTCATCGGCCCGGGGCATTACCTGTCCCCTGCCAGGTACAACGACTCCGTCGGGAAGCACTTCATCGCGGGACAGCTTCTTCTCAGCGATATCACCCAAAACGATAACCGGCTGCTTTTTCTCTTTTGCTATTTCACCGGCCATTTTCACGATTGTTTCTAACGGAATAACCTTCACCGGCTGGATTTCTTCCCTGTCGCGATAAATACCGCAGTAGGCATTTTTCTTCTGAGCATCGGCAAAGGAAAACACCGTAACACCCGACAAATCATAGAATCTTGCGGCCAGCGCCTTCAGTGTCGGAACTGCTATCAGCGGAATATTCAGTGCGTATGCCAATCCCTTTGCGGTAGCAAGACCAATCCGCAGCCCCGTAAAGGAGCCAGGGCCAACGCTTACAGCTACGGCGTTCAGGTCCTTCCTTGTTTTTCCTGCCATTTCCAACAGCTTTCCTATGTTAGGCACAAGGGTTGCCGAATGCTCCGGCCCGTTCTCCATAGTCAGCGCCGCCACAATTTTGTTTCCATCGGAAAGAGCCACACTTGATACCTTAGTGGCGGTTTCTATTGCCAATATCAGCATTTTTCTTCCCACTCCTTCAGCTGCGCTTCAGCGCGCCTGCTGCCCTCGGCTGCCGTAATCCTTATACGACGGCAGTTCAGCACCGCTTCATCATCTCCGGGCAGCCGTTCAATTTTGATCTCAAGGTAATCCTCCGGCAATGCCTCGGGAAACTTGTCAGCCCACTCTATAAGGCTGATGGCATCTTCATCCTCTACATACTCGTAGAAGCCGAAGTCCTCAAGCTCGGACTCTCTCTCCAAACGGTACAAATCAAAATGGTAGATTGGCAGCCGCCCATGATAAATATTCATCAGACCAAAAGTCGGACTTGTCACCATATCGTCTGCCCCAAGTGCTTTCGTAAGGGCCGCGGTAAAAAATGTCTTGCCGGCCCCTAAATCACCAATCAGATTTACAACGGTACCGGGAGAAACGGCGACAGCAATTCGCTCTGCCAGCTCTCTGGTCTCCTGCTCTCCGTGAGAAATAAACTCTATCATCATGTCTCCAATTTCAAATAAATCATCGTCTCTTATTGGGTCAGCTTCATCAAGTCCACAAAACCCCAAAATATTTTACCACATCAAGTCAATAAAAAATACAATCAAACGGCTTAATATGCCTCGTTCCAGCCTAATTTGATAAAAAAACCGGGTCAATCATTTTTCTCGTGGGATTGACTTTGCCACGGTATAGGGTGTCTCAGCCGTCCGCCAGCCTTGACATGCATCTCAGGCAATGCTTAATGGGCATTACCCCGACGGCGAAGAACTCAAGAACAGACTGTTTTATTTATCGAAGGTTGCTGAGCAATCACTTTGAAGGAATCATTGCTCATGCTACATATAATATTTCAGCAGCAAAAATCGAGGGCATTAACAACAAAATCAAGACTCTTCGTAGACAGTGGTATGGCTATCCGGATGACGAATACTTCTTCCTAAAGCTGTTTGATATGAGCAGGAAGTGTTATGTCAGAAATCCTAAATCCCACAAAATTTGTGATTGAGCCAATATTTTTCTAAAATTTATTCCTTTACTGTTTCAAAATGCCATACATAATCCATATATTCAGTGAGAAGAGCAAATCGGCTGCAAGCGTCGCGGCGCGGCAACGAAGCTGATAACTGCCCTAGAAGTTATCAGTTTCGCGGTTTCACCGCTGCAGCGTGAGCGAAGAAGCGCTCTTCTCCCCGGTGGGTGCTGATGTATCGGATGACATTCAGCAGCTAGGGATGCTGAATGTCTACAAACCTGACACAAAGGCACCCATCGGGAGCAAAAGGAAAGCAAAAGCGAAAACGCCAAGCACGGCATAGCTGTGTTCCTGCTGCATTGCTCGTATGTCTAATGCAAAGACCTCTCATGTGCAAAACCGGGGCTCCGCAGTGTATCCCGTCAAACGGCAAAACGCTCATTTTTCCTAAAATGCACTAATGGTATCCCTATAAACAGGCCTGGGACTCACAATGTGAGTCTCAGGCCTGTTTTGTGTTGACACCACATACGACACCATGTTAATATTAGGCTGAAAGGTGGTATATGAGTGTCCAAGTTTGATAAACTAATACAGCGCATCAAAAACCTCGACAAGGGGCTCCGCTTTGATGAACTAAAAAAAGTCCTAGAAGCTCACGGATATACCGCGCATTCACCACGCGGTGGCAGCAGCCATTACACATTCCGGAAAGCCGGACACATCCCAATCACCATACCTAAACATGAACCAATCAAAACAATCTATGTACTGATGGTTAAAGAAGCCATTGAAGGAGATGACGCCGAATGAAAGATTTAGATTACTATCTTTCGTTGCCATATAAACTAGAAATTATTCCTGATACCGAAGAGGGCGGTTACGCCGGAAGGTATCCTGACCTGCCCGGCTGCATCACCTGTGCAGATACTATTGATAAACTTGCAATCAATGCCGAAGATGCCAAAAAGGCATGGCTGGAAGCAGCAATAGAAGATGGCATTACTATAAATGAGCCCGAAGACAAAACTTCATTAAATTATTCCGGACAATTTAAGCTTCGTATACCAAAATCCCTACATAAGGAACTTGCCGAACAGTCAAAATTTGAAGGAATAAGTATGAATCAGTATTGCCTTTACCTTTTATCTCAGAACCATACCTCACATATTATGGGCTAGAACTAAATTGCAAATCCCCCCTTATTGGATAGAATCCAGTAAGGGGGGATTCTTCATTTATTAACGATCACGCTTCTCTTCATACTTGCAACAATATGCCGCTTTACTCCGTTTTTATCGTACAGTTTCTTGTGACTGCTGCCTTTTACTTTTCTCGCCTCAATAATTTTACTCATATTCCATTGAAGTCAGTAACATACGACTCATCCTCAATTAAAAAGTGTGTCAATGAGAACCCTCCCCACTGACACATGTTCTTGCCAGATTTGCCCTCATCAGAATACTCATCGACGATAATCATATTTCGATGCTTAGCTTCTTTTCTCAGACATTCTTTTTGAGCATCACGAGAGTATCCCTCGATTTGCATTTCGGTGGATACTCTCGTGTAGATATAGCATTTCTTTTGCTTATTTGATTTTATTTGGTCTCCCATAACGACCCTTTCTAAAATATGATTCTCCTTTGTCCTAAATCCTACAGAATGGCTTCCAATTTCTCCTTTAAATTATTTTCAGCATGATTAACTGCATTTACCAAATTATCAAATGGAATAACATAATCCATAACAAACTTTTCCTGTTCATCCAAAGGAATATATTCAATATAATAATTTTTCAAATCAGATTCACGTATTGTTAATTTTGATGTGCCATCCGCTAAGTCAGCAACCAACTGCTTACGAATAGCCTCTAAATACCAATTATAAAACAGCAAATGAATAGGAAATTTACGCTTATTTGCATCATTGGGTGTTAATACCAAGCATAAATTTCTTGCAACAAATTTTCCATTCACATACTGGCTTTTTCCAAGAGAACCACCTGCTGATATAGCATAAACAAGAGCTTCACAATCATGTGTATATTCATCGTGTTTTTTTCTTTCACTTGAAGCCGTCACAAAATCAAATTCACCTTCATCCACATTTTTTGTCGAAGCCAAAGTACCTTTATCAGCTGAAAACAAGGTATCAAACGTTACCAATTGATGTTTACTTCCCCTGACATCACGCCATCCAGAACAATTCAACCGACCATCTTTATATATTTTTCTTGCTTTGGAGATGCCTTTAATCTCACGTTTATTGTTGATAGTATCCAAAATCATATTTTCGATATCATTCCACTGATTATTAACATCAACGCGTCCCTTATGTTGAACGCTAACAAATCCGTCCGATTCAAGATTGAAAAACATTACATCATCATTCTCATGATGCGGGGTTTTTGTAAAACCGAATATTGAAGTATTCACAGTTCTTCCTTGTTCATTGAACAGGTTATATGGCATCTTTATC
>JAFNYY010000097.1 GCA_017383125.1 Schwartzia sp. (in: firmicutes) | reverse complement strand
GGCTTGATATGTTCGGCAGATACTGCTTTTACCGTTTCTGCGACAGCCTCGGAAATAGCGGTGCAGTCAGCATCATCCAGATCATCTACCGATACAGTAGCAGCAAAGCCGGCGGAGTATGCTATCTCTCTTGCGGTAACAGGTCCGAATCCCTTACAGGCGGAAATCAGAGCCTTATCCAGACGATTGTCTGTGCTTGATTTCACCCTGCGAAGAATTTCTGCCGGCGGTGTCGTTAGCGGATCCAGTCGATCTCCATCGGGAGGCAGCTGGTACTGGTCTCCGGGAAGAACAGTCCTTATTCGGCTGGAATTCTGTCCTACCTTGCGAAGCGCGTCAGTAATAATTCCGTCGGTGAGCAAAATAATATTAGAATACTTTCCCATCAGCTCACAAATCAGCGATTTGGTGACAATCTTTCCACCGGCCCCAAGAAAATCTATATCAATGATGATGATACGGTCAAGACCATGCTGACGGACGGAAGCTATACGCCCGGACTCTATCTGCTTGCGCAGTACCATACAGAAGACAGGCGGCTCGGATGGACTGTCAAAAGGGGTCTCACGGCAATAAATGATGGGATTTTGCGGAGCGATTGAGATGCAAAGACAATGGGTGCTTCCCGGCTGTCGCACCTGCAGCTGAATTGTCTGTTTGTTGGGTTGAGTTATTTTATCAATGCGGCCACCGGACAGCTTCGCGTCAAGCTCCAAAGCCAAAGGCCGCATAGAGAATCCGTCAAGGCTCATGTTTTACCTCAAAATACAAATGCGTGTTGTCTAGTCAAAATCAGCCTGCTATGAGCAGAATAATTGTCAAGGACAAAATAATATAGTCATAGGTTATATCAATCACGACAAAAAATCAACAAAGAAGTTCCGGGAGAAAAGGATTTTGACATTTTCTGACGAATGTAAAACATAGTTGATTGTGTAAAAATGAACGGGGTATGATATCGTGGAATTTCGCCATAAACTTGTCGTCTTTGACTTAGACGGCACACTTATAAACTCTCTGCCTGATATTTCAGCAGCCGGAAATAAAATGCTGGCTGGATACGGAAGGAAGCCGCACACGATTGAGGAGTACAAATACTTCGTGGGAAACGGCTCGAAAAAACTTGTTGAACGCATATTGCCGGATTTCTCACCGGCGCAGCAGGCTGAAGCGCTGGATATATATAAGGATTGCTATCAGAATAACCTTGTTGTAAATACGGTTCCTTATCCGGGTATTCCTGAGCTGCTGAAAGCATTAAAGAGTGAAGGTATAAAAATAGCTGTATGTACCAATAAACATTTCTCAGCTGTGCATGAGATATTGGAGAAGGTTTTCCCCGATATAGAGTTCGACGCAGTATCAGGTGAGCGTCCGGGGATTCCGAAAAAGCCTGATCCGACTAATGTTAACAGCATACTTGGTGAATTGGGAACAGACAAGGCTCATACAGTTTATGTCGGCGATAGTGATGTAGATATGGAAACCGGCATCCGGGCAGGTGTGATGACAGTCGGTGTGCTATGGGGTTATAGACCGGTTGAGAATTTGATACAGGGCGGCGGAAGGATTTTTATCAGTAATCCGTTGTCTTTACTGGATGTTTTATAATTTTTAATTTTGAAAAATACACTGGTATTCTTTGCCGGACGCGGAACAAAACAGAAATACAAGAAATCGAAGGACGGAAACAGAATGAAAAATGAAATTCCCGTAAAACTGGGAGAAACCTATAGATTCAAAATAGACAGGCTCACCGACAGTGCTGAAGGTGTTGCTAAAATTGATGGATTTACCGTCTTTGTCCCCAAGGCCCTTCCCGGCGAAACAGTCATGGGAAAAATAGACCTTGTGAAGAAAAACTACGCAAGAGCGAAGCTGACTGCAATCGAGAAAGAAAGTAAGGACAGGATAAAGCCACGCTGTGAGCTGTATGATAGCTGTGGTGGTTGTCAGCTGCAACAGCTGACCTATGAGTCACAATGCAAAATGAAGAAGGCTCAGGTTGAGGATGCCCTAAATCATATCGGCGGATTTGCCGATATACCGGTTGAGGATACACTCGGAGCCGCAGAACCTTGGTATTATCGCAATAAGATGCAGTTCCCGGTAGGAAAAGCCAGAGGGACGATAAAAATAGGCTGTTATGAACAGGGGACTCATAACATCATCGATACCCCTCATTGCTACATTCAGAACGACGGCAACAATGTTATTGCAGCTGCTATGCGGGAAGCCATAAAGCGATTTAATATTTCCGTATACGATGAAAACACTCATACCGGTTGCCTGCGTCATGTGATGGGCCGCATTGGCAAAAATAACGAGGCTATGGTTGTTCTTATAACAGCAACGAAGCGGCTTGAGAATGACAAAGCTTTGGTAAAATTCCTTCGTGATAGAATTCCTAATTTAGTCAGTGTCCATCATAACATTCAGACCTATCACAACAATGTGGTACTGGGCAGAGAGACAAAGCTGCTCTGGGGAAAATCCACTATAGATGACAACATCGGCAGCTATGTCTATCACATTTCGCCACGATCCTTTTTTCAGGTCAATACAGCTCAGGCAACGGTACTTTACAAGAAAGTTCGTGAGTTTGCCGGACTTACCGGCAAGGAGACGGTCATTGATGCCTATTGCGGTACTGGAACAATAAGTCTGTTCCTGGCGAAAAAAGCAAAAAAGGTCTACGGTATTGAAATAGTCTCTCCGGCAATCGCTGATGCTAAGAAGAATGCGAGGGACAACAACATCCGCAATGCAGAATTTATAGTGGGTGATGCCACGGTTCTCATGCCGAAGCTGTACAGAGAGGGAATTGAGCCGCAGGTCATCGTTATAGACCCGCCGAGAGCCGGTGCTACACCAGAGGTTCTTGATACCATGGCGAAGCTGAATCCGGATAGAATCGTATATGTATCCTGCAACCCGGCAACGCTGGCAAGAGACCTTGCAATTCTAGTACCAAAGGGATACAGAATAGAAAAGGTCCAGCCTGTGGATATGTTCCCACAGACTATGCACGTGGAAAGCGTATGCTTAATTAACAGAGTGGGAAAAGGCTGAAAACCCTTGCAGTATAAGGCTTTAGAGCGTTTTTTAGAATAGAAAAATCAAGCTGAATGGCTGTGCTTAAAAGACAGTAAATT
>JAFNYY010000096.1 GCA_017383125.1 Schwartzia sp. (in: firmicutes) | reverse complement strand
GGTGTTGATATAGATTCCGTCACCGTGGCCGGCAGGAACTACCTTCGTGTCGCCGGTGACGATTTGTACAGCGGCTTTTTCTGCGGCGGCGGCAATGTCGGTCATTATCTGCTGCAGCTCCCTCAGCGGCAGACCTTCTTCGAGGATAAGACCGAGGGATATGCAGCGGGCTGCAGCGCCGGCCATGGCAAGATCGTTTACTGTGCCGTTTACCGCCAGGTCTCCAATACTGCCCCCGGGAAAGAAACGGGGCGTGATGACATAGGAATCGGTAGTAAAGGCGAGGTGACTGGTGCCGTCAGCAGCCGGGAATTTCAGCCGGGCGCTGTCGTGTCCCTGTGCCAGTATGCTGTTGTCGACAGCCGGGCGAATGATACCGTCCAGAAGCTCGGCGGTTTCCCGTCCACCGGCTCCCATGGCGAGGGTAACTACGCCAGTATCGGAAATTTGGCTCATGATTTTCTCCGTAGGTTGGTTTTCTGTAAATTATACCACATTTGACAAAACTCTTTCTCATAGTAAAATAATAATCGAGTAATTTTACCATGAACACAACTGAGAGGAAGATTTATATGATAGAGATTTTTGACGGCGGTATGGGAACCATGCTTCAGGCTCGCGGTTTGAAGCCGGGAGCCTGCCCCGAGCTGATGAATGCAGAGCAGCCGGAGATTGTAGCCGGCGTTCACCGTGATTACATTGCGGCCGGTGCTACTTATATAACGACGAATACCTTCGGCGCAAGCCCGCTGAAGCTGGAGCATTATGGCCTCAGCGACCGGTGTGAGGAGCTGAACGAGGCGGCGGCCAAGTGCGCCCGGCGGGCAATCGCTGAGAGCGGCCGCAGGGATGTGAAGGTTGCCGGCGATATCGGTCCTACCGGTCGCTTTGTGGAGCCGCTGGGTGATTTGGACTTTGAGGCGGCCTATGACAATTTCTACCGTCAGGCTGTTGGTCTCCTGCGGGGCGGCGTAGATGCCTTCATCATCGAAACAATGATTGATATGGGAGAGATGAGGGCGGCACTCATAGCTGTGAAGGATGCCATAGCAGCTGAGCAGAAGGCAGACAATGAAGCCGGTCATCACCGAAAAAATATACAGATAATCTGCCAGTTCACATACGCAGAGGATTTGCGCACCGTCACCGGTACTGACCCGGTAACGGCGGCAGTCACTCTCGATGCACTGGGAGCGGATGTCATCGGTGCGAACTGCTCTCTTGGCCCCAATGAGTATCTGTCCGTAGTGAAGCAGCTCATTACTGCTACCGATAAGCCCATCATCATCCAGCCCAATGCAGGAATGCCCCAGCTGGTAGACGGCAAGACCATATTCCCCATGGGACCGGAAACCTTCGGCGAGGCAGCCCCCAAGCTGGTGGCTGCCGGTGCAGGCTATCTCGGCGGCTGCTGCGGCACTACTCCTGACCATATCAGAGCAGTAGCGGAGGCAGTAAAGGGACTCGCCCCCGTCAAGCGCGAGACTCGTCCCCGCCGTCTGCAGCTCACCAGCCGGACGAAGACCGTAACAATCGACAAGGACCTGCCGCCGATTATGATTGGCGAGCGGATAAATCCTACCGGCCGCAAGAAGCTGGCGGCGGAAATAAAGGACGGCTCCTTCACCTCCGTAAAGAGGGAAGCAATCGGTCAGACCAGAGCCGGTGCCTCGGTGCTGGATGTGAATATGGGCGTAGGCGGTATAGATCAGGCTGCTGCTATGAAGCGGGCCATGCTGGAGCTTACACCTCTTACCGACCTGCCGCTGGCCATTGATACCAGCGATGCCACGGCCTTGGAGGCCGCCCTGCGGATTTATCCGGGCCGCGCTCTTATAAATTCCGTATCCGCCGAGCCGGAGCGTCTTGAAAAGTTCCTGCCTCTGGCGAAAAAGTACGGCGCAGCAATCCTCTGCCTGCCGCTGGAAAAGGATTTGCCCAAAACGGCCGAGGCAAGATTAGAGCTTATCCGCAAAATAATTGAAGCGGCCAGGAAGGCAGGCCTGCAGGACGGGGACTTCCTTTTGGACGGCCTCGTGCTGACCGTAGCCAGTGATGCCTCGGCAGCGAAAGAAGTACTGCGGGCGCTGACCCTGTATCGTCAGGAGTTTGGCTACCCATCTACTATGGGATTGTCCAATATTTCCTTCGGACTGCCCAACCGTCCCATCGTCAACCATACCTTCTACGCCATGTGTCTGGCCGCCGGTCTTGATGCTCCCATCATGAACCCCTATGATGACGGCATGAAGGATACCCTTTCCTCGGCGAAAGCACTGCTTGGCATTGATGCCAACGGAGTGGAATACAGTAAGGAACAGTCGGGAAGAGATGCCGTGAAGGTGGCGGTATCTGCGGCGGCCATTGACCCCAAAGCAGATATCATGGGCGCCCTGAAGGCGGCAGTCATCGACGGAGACAAGGACTCGGTGGGAGACCTTGTGGCAGAAGCTATTGCTCAGGGCAGGGAAGCAAACGATATAACCAGCAACGCTCTTACGGCAGCTATGAACGAAATCGGGGCCGATTTCGGTGCCGGCCGGGTATTTCTGCCCCAGGTGCTACTGTCGGCGGAGACAATGAAGGCCGCCTTCGACCGGCTGAAGGAAATCCTTCCGGCGGCTGCGGATACTGCCCGCCTTGGTACCTTCGTCATAGCAACGGTCAAGGGAGATGTTCACGATTTGGGCAAGAACATCGTAGCTGCTCTGCTGGAGAACTCCGGCTTCAGGGTTATCGACCTCGGCAAGGATGTGGAGGCAGATGAAATCGTGGCTGCAGCGAATGAAAACAAGGCAGATATAGTAGGTCTCTGCGCACTCATGACTACCACCATGCCGGAGCTTGACATCGTAATCGAAAAGCTGAAAGCCGCCGGAAGTCCAGCGAAGGTAATGGTCGGCGGTGCCGCTGTTACCGATGACTATGCCCGTGACTGCGGAGCCGACTCCTACGCGAAGGACGGAGTGGCTGCAGTAAATATTGCTAAGGAAATTGTAGGGGCGATGTAATATCACATAGAAAGATTGTTGAAAGTTTAAATGTATATCCGTAAGAAAATAGCCGTACCTGTAATACTGCTGCTGATGATAATTTCCGAAACGGCAATGGCGGTAATCCACATTCCACCGTCCATCCCGGCCAGAGCTGCCATACTGCTGGACATTACCGCAGACGATGCAGCGGCTGCCCTGGAGAAGCTCAGCCCCAGAGAAATGAAGCGCCGGAAAAGGGAACTGGAAAAACAGCGCCGGAAGGAAGAAAGGGAGCAGCGTCGGAGAACGAAAGGAAGCACTACCGCTGTAAGACTGGATAGCCGGAAGGCATCCGGGGAACAGGGTGGTATTGACCCGACTGTTTTCTTCCCGCCCCTGCCGGAAGCGAAGGTGCTGTATGAACGCAATGCCGATGTGAACAGGGCACCGGCCAGCCTTACAAAAATGCTGACGGCGCTGGTAGCGGTGAAGGAGAGTAATTACCGAAAGCTGAAGCTGAACCGTCCCATAAATGTAAGAAGGGATGAGGCGGAGGAAACGGACTATCTGGTAGCCGGCGAGATACTCCCCCTGTCGGAGGCTCTGGCGCAGATGCTGATAATCTCTGACAACGGTGCCGCCTATGCGGTCGCCAGACAAATCGGCAGTGACGGACAGGGAAGGGACGGCCAGGCCGGCTTCTACCGTCGGATGAATGAGTATGCCGGAGCTATGAAGCTCAACAGCAGCTACTTCGCCGATGCCTCCGGACTGCCTGCCCCCGGTCATGTCAGTACAGCCAGAGATTTGTCGATTATCGCCCGCTATCTGCTGAAGGACAAGGACTTGAAGCCGATAGTGGGAATGAAGACCAGAAATATAACCTGCATTTACCCGAAGCGTCATCGGGTTTTTGCCGAGAATACCAACGACCTTGTCTACGACTATCCCGGATGCTACGGAATAAAAACCGGCTACACAAATGCGGCCGGCTTCTGCCTCGCTGCGGCAGCGGAGCGGGATGGCCATCGGCTTCTCGTCGTGGTCATGGGTGGAGATGAGTCGGATGACAGGTTCATAGCCGCCTCCCGACTGCTTGATTATGGCTTCATGACCGTAAAGGTTTAGGAAATTCGTGATTGTTACGATATAGATAATGAAGATTATTTCTCATAGCTTTTGAGGGAGAGAATAGATAATGGCTAATTTTTGCAGTAACTGCGGAGCGGAAATCAAGCCCGGGGCAAAGTTTTGTGAGAACTGTGGGACAAGGCTTATGCAGGATGAGCCTGCCCAGGCTCCGGCAGCGCAGCAGATGTCGGAGCGGGTGTCGCCGGTTATCGGTGCAGGGGACAACCCATACCGTCGCGGTAATGCCGGCACGAATAATACCGGTGCCACGGGAGCTGCCGGTTATCCCTGGGAGCAGAAATCGGCTGAAAATGCCTATAATCCTTTCCCGGAGAGCGGAATCGTGGCGCAGTTCTTCACTACGAAGGGACGCCTGAACCGCTTGCGCTATTTCAAGCGTTGCATGGGTATCGCTGGTATCGCCCTGGTACTTATTATCATCAGCGGCATACTCATCGGCATGGACCACGCCGTCATGGGCGGACTTGCTCTCGTGGGCATCATCATCGGCGCTCAGATAGCCAGCATCTGCCTCGTTGTCCGCCGCTTTCACGACATGGAGCCTGCGGACAACACCGACCATAATTTCATGGTACTTCGCATGGGTGCCTACCTCGGCTTTATTTTTGCCGGCTGGGTATGGGATTGGGCATGGATACTGAACACTCTCATGAGCCTTTACATCCTGTTTAATACCGGTGTCCGGGGTGCGAACCGTCACGGTGCCGATCCGCTGGAAAGCTGATATAAGGGACTAAAAGAGAAAAGCAATGGCGCAATGGAATGAGAGAACTGCCCTGCTGCTGGGGGACGATGGTGTTGAGCGGCTTCGCTTGGCCAAGGTCATCGTCTTCGGCGTGGGCGGCGTGGGCGGCTATGTGGTCGAAGCTCTGGCTCGGGCCGGTTTAGGTACGCTGGAGCTGGTGGACGATGACGATGTGGACATAACCAACTGTAACCGTCAGATAATCGCTACCACCGGGACTGTAGGCCGGCCGAAGGTAGAAGTCTTTGCGGAGCGGCTGCGGTCAATAAATCCGGATATAGTCGTGAACTGCCGTCAGATGTGCTTTGACATGGGCAAAGTTGACGATTTTGATTTCAAGGTATATGATTTTGTTGTAGATGCGATAGACAGCGTGTACAGTAAGCTGGCTCTGATAGCGGCAGCGAGAGAGGCGGGGACGCCTGTCATCAGTGCGATGGGAGCAGGCAACAAGCTCCATCCGGAGCAGCTGGAGCTGGCAGATATATCCGAGACCAGCGTCTGCCCATTGGCCAGAGTTATGCGCCGGGAGCTGAAAAAAAGAGGAATTGAACACCTGCCTGTGGTATACTCAAAGGAGAAACCGGCTGATATCCACTGGACAGGAGAAGGACGGCCGCCTACCGGCAGCGTTTCCTTCGTGCCGTCGGCAGCAGGCCTCATTATTGCCGGAGCAGTTGTACGGCAGCTGGTGGGGCTGAATGAATAGGAGAAAGCTATGAACAATACAGCAAAGAAATTTTTTGCCGGACTTGCCCTTACTGCGGCAGTGACGACTACCGCCTTCGTTTCGGACAGCTTCATAGGACAGGCAGCGGCCGCTCAGGCAGTCCAGGAAGCCGGAATGGTTACGAAGAACGGCGGAGCTGGCTGGAGCTGGATTTCCTCTGATGAGAAGTACGGGAAATTTTTCTCCCCGGCCAATGTGAAAATCGTTGCCCAGTCCAACGGTGTGGCTACCCGTATCAGTGCCTGGCTGAAAACTCTTTTCTCTCCTGCCGGAGCGAAGGAGACCATCGACAACTACGAGATAAACTCCCAGATTCCCGATCCCTCACAGCTGGCATATACCCTTTCCCTCGTGGAGGTTTGCCCGCAGGAGCGGACTATAGAATATGTTCAGGAAAACTTCTACGACAAGAACGGTACCTCCATCTGGCAGAAAATTTATGAGCCCCGTACCGTGAAGGAAATAAATTCCCAAGCCTTTGATGAGGACTTCTACGCCGTGCTGGTTGACCATATATTCCGTCACGGCGAGGTAGCAAGACAGAAGGCAGAGGACCGCTGGATTACCCTCTGGTCGGCCACTATGCCGGACAAGAGCAAGACCGATGTCATCGCCGACACTACCACCATGCGCCTGCGGGGCGACAACATCATCTACTGGGAGTGGAGCGAGACCAAGGACGCTGCCGGTAATATCATCGAGGTTAAATTCTCCAAGAAGGCAGTGAATCTCCCGCAGGGAACCTATAAGACCATGGCCTGCCGCAGCTGGGACACCAAGGACGGCTGGAAGGATGTCACCGGCGGACTGGATGGTACCTATCGGGAAATAAAGAAAGGCACACAGGCAGAGAAGGGACTTGCCCGCCTTCGGGCATTCAGCAAGGGATACACCTACTGGCTGAACCGCTACCGTACCGATATGCCGCCCGTTCCGAAAACAAAATAAGTAATTCAACAGTAAGGAGCTGCCGCATTAGATGATTTTTCATCAATGCAGCAGCTCTTTTTAGTTGCTTAATTCAGATTTTTGTTCAATTTGTTATTGCAATTTTCGGTTCTTAATGGTATAAAGAACATTGCGGAAATGGAAGAGTTTTTACGCCGCGGAAAAGACGGTTCATCTAAACATATTCTGTGGTATTACAGAAGTGGTAAGTTATCTGAAATTGAGCATAGAATTTGGGCTGCACAGGTGCAAGTTTTGTTTCCAGTTATTGAAATTGAAAGAGTAAGTTTGATTCAAAAGTATAAAACCGAAATACAGAATGTTTTGGATAGTGATTATATTGAACAGTATCATGAGCAGCTTACTAATGCCCTAGATACTGAATTGGGGACATTATGTTATCTGATGAGCAGAAAAGAAGATGGGATGTACATTCTGTATATACCAGATGAAGGAGATCGAAAAAGAATTAAGTTTCTTCATGATTGTCGGAATAAATTGGCTCATGCTGTATGCTGCTCACCAGGACAAATATATGAATTGTTGGGTAAGGACGAGAGCTAATTTTTCTTTTCTATTCATATTGATAGCGTTATGGTATAATCCAATCGAGAAGGTGAGAAGATGAATGACCTGAGGACAGCGACCATAAGCAACAACTTTATGTTCCGGCTAGTAATGGAGAAACCGGAGTTGTGTCGGCAGCTTTTGGAACGGGTACTTGATGTGAAGATAACAGATATAGTTTATCCGGAAGGCGAGAAAAGCCTTGAGGCACAGTTGACAAGCAAGGGTGTAAGGCTGGATATATATGTGACGCTGACGGATGGAACTGTCATAGATGTAGAAATGCAGACCGCAGACTCGTCAAAAGATAGCCTCGCTAAGCGGACGAGATACTATCAGTCAGTGCTGGATAACGATTCTCTGAAAAAAGGTGAGCTGTATACTAGACTGAGAAAGACTGTCATTATTTTCATCTGCACCTTTGACCCATTTGGCAAAAATTTTGGAAGGTATACTTTTAGCAGTCTGTGTCATGAAGAAGGCGGGCTGTCGCTGGAAGATGATGTTTTTAAGATTTTTCTTAATACTCAAGGCGATAAGCACCGAATAAGTAAGGAGCTGGCAAATCTGCTTGACTATATAAACGGCAACGAGCCGAAGGATGATTTTACTCGTCAGCTGCAGGAGGAAGTAGAGATGCAGCGGGAAGATGACGGAAGGAGGGCATTGTATATGACATACAGTCAGACCTTGATGGAAGTAGAGGAAAAGGGTATAGAGAAGGGGGTAGAAAAAGGTATGCTAAAGACGCTGTTTGCGCTAGTGAAGGACGGCGTTATTTCTGAGTCAGATGCAGCCCGTCGGGCGGGTATGTCTTTGGAGAATTTTACTAAGGCTGTTCTTGCTCTGTGACAATTGAAAAAATATGAGGTATAGTCCCCTTTGACAGATGTGGTGAGCTGATATGGCAGCCGACATTATCGAAGGGGATTTTTATTTTCTCCAGAAGAAAAATAATTGTTGCGTTCTGTCCCCTACTGTATTATTATTACCGCAGTTATAAAGTTTGGTCTCGGAGGAGAATCGAGACCGACATCAAACAAATGCGTTAAGGACGCGCCTTAGAGCGTTCTCGTTGATCCTTAGGCATACGGAATGGGAGAGTGTTATGAGGAGCTTTCGACTCAGCAAAACCGCCATTGAGGAACTCATGGCGAAATACCCGACCCCCTTTTTGGTGGCGTCTGTGGATAAGGTGGCGGAGAATTATAAATTCTTCCGGGAGCATTTGCCTCGAGTAAATGTTTTCTACGCAATGAAAGCGAATCCCACCGAACAGATCATCAGGACTCTTGCCGATCTCGGCACATCCTTTGATGTGGCCTCCGGCGGAGAAATGAAGCAGCTGGCGTCAATGGGTATTGATGGAAGCCGCATGATTTACGCAAATCCTGTCAAGACTCCGGCTGGATTGCAGACCGCAAAGCAGTGCGGCGTTAACCGATTTACCTTTGATGACGCTTCGGAAATAGATAAAATGGCGCAGGCTGTGCCCGGCGGTGAAGTGCTGGTGCGCATCCGCGTAGTAAATAAAAAGGCTCTCGTAGATTTGAATGCCAAGTTCGGCTGTGCACCGGAGGAGGCTCTGGACCTGCTGAAGAAGGCAAAGGAAAAGGGACTTACTCCCGCCGGTATTGCCTTCCATGTAGGCAGTCAGTCGCTGGGTGCCTCGGGTCATGAGGAGGCACTTCTCATCTGCCGTCGTCTCTTTGATGAGGCTGAGGAGATGGGAATGCACCTCTATATGCTGGACATCGGCGGTGGCCTGCCGGTGCCTGATGCCAACGGATTGGCTATCGATGTAGCTCGTATGGCTGACCAGATAAATCGTCAGCTGGACAGACTGTTCCCGGATACGGAGCTGTGGGCTGAGCCAGGTCGCTTCATGTGCGGTACTGCGGTGAATCTCGTCACCTCCGTCATCGGCACCAAGGAGCGGAACGGTCAGCACTGGTATGTCCTCGATGAAGGACTGTACGGCTCCTTCTCGGCTCACATGTACGACCACTGGCACTTCGCTATTCACAGCTACAAGAAGGGTGAGCGTGAGCTCTGCACTCTCCTTGGACCCAGCTGTGACTCCATCGACTTCGTGGCCCGTGACGTCATGATGCCTCGTCTGGAGATAGGCGATGCAGTTCTTGTACCGGACTGCGGCGCATATTCCGTAGCCAGTGCCACGGACTTCAACGGCTTTGATATAGCGAAAACCTATATCTGGGAAGAGGAAGAAGCCTCCCGCTCCTTCGATGATGAAGAAGTCCGGCTGGCTGTGGCCAATAGCTGAAATTTTTATAAGCGGGGACTATGAAAATGTTTAGTCATTTTGATAGTCCTCTTTTTTATGTCTGCGTTGATTTTATCGTACTAAAGCTTTATAATGCCATTGTTAAACTAAAAGCTTCATTTCTCATTTGTACGGAGAATAATATGAAAACTATAGATGTAATGGTGGGAGATCACGCCATGCGTCTGCACCTGTCGGCTGCCGGCGGCTCACTGCCTCTGGTTTTTATCAACGACAACCTTGAATCCGGTGAAGGTGTGGTAGCGCTTTTGGATGATTTGCCGCTGAATATTGCGGTGGTAGACCCCGGCCTGTGGGAGGATTCACTGTCGCCGTGGCCGGAGCCGGCGCTCTGCGACGGTGGGAATACATTCGGAGGCAAGGGTCGTGAGCTTATCCGGGCGTATTGGAAGCAGATTATCCCCAAGGCGGAACAGCTGACAATCCTAAAGCCGAAATTCCGGGTCATTTCCGGTTATTCTTTGGCGGGATTGTGGGGCGTTTACGCCGGCTTGGAATCGGGACTTTTCGAGAGAGTGGCGGTTGCCTCGGCCTCCCTGTGGTATGATGGCTTTATCGATTATCTGAAGGGTAAGACACCGGCTGCCTCGCTGGAGCGAATACAGTTGTCTTTGGGAAAGAAAGAGGAGAAGGCAAGGAATCCTCGTCTTGCCCGGATTGGTGCTGCTACGGCGGAAGTCGTGGATTTAATGAATCAGAAGGGCGTGATGGCAAAGCTGGTAATGACCGAAGGAGGTCACTTCACCAACGCCGCCAGCCGGTTGGCTGATACCATCAGGGCAGTAGTGAGAGAGTAAAATATATGGCTGTGAAGGATGAGAAATCATTTTTCACAGTATTTTCTTTTTGTGGGGATATAATTGGCCGGTCGTCGGACAATACCAACCGGCCTTTTTGTTCCTGATATTTGACAACTAATGTATAATATTTGATATTTTATTTGAAAGAGGATGTAGAAATGAAATACTTGACGGAGCTGGTAGTCATACTAGGCTTCTCCCTGCTGGGGGAAGTCGTGAAGCTGCTCATTCCCCTGCCGGTTCCAGCCGGTATATACGGACTGCTGCTGCTGTTCTTAGCATTGGTCTTTGGCATAGTTAATCTGGGGCAGGTTGCACACACCGGTCACTACATGATTGAGATAATGATAGTGATGTTTATTGCACCCAGCGTCGGCCTGCTGAAGACCTGGAGCATTCTCAGTGAGGTGCTGATACCCTACTGCGTTGTCGTACTGATTACCACCGTAGGAGTCATGGTGGTCACCGGTCTGTTGGCTCAGTGGCTCATCCGAAGGAGGGAGCAGAGATGATTAGTATGCAGGATATTTTTGTCCATGCAGCGTATGCCGGGGCAGTTTTGACGATTGTGGCATTCATCATTGGTACCTGGGTTCACCGAAAGCTGCAGAACGCTATTGCCAATCCGGTGATTATTGCGCTCCTGCTGATTATTGCCTTCCTGAAATTTTTCGATGTTGATTACGAAGCCTATAAAAAAAGCTCGGACGTCATTACCTATTTCCTGACACCGGCCACTGTCTGCATGGCGATTCCTCTCTATGAGAAGCTGTCATTGCTGGTGGAAAATCTGCGGGCCATTCTGCTGTCGGTTTTTGCCGGTACCATAGTGAACCTTGTGAGCATACTGCTTATGTGCAAGGCATTCGGACTGACCCACGAGCACTATGTGACCATCATGCCCAAGTCGGTCACGACGCCTATCGGCATGGGTATCAGCGAGGAACTGGGTGGCTATGTGACCCTGACCGTAGCCTGTATCGTAGTGGCCGGAAACCTCGGCTTTATGGCAGCGGGGAAGGTCTTTGACATCTTCGGGATAAAGGAGCCGGTGGCGAGGGGATTGGCTCTGGGCAATGCCTCCCACGCTATCGGGACAGTCCGCGCCCTTCAGTTCGGCATGACCGAGGGGGCAATGGGTGGACTGGCACTTGCACTGGCGGGCCTGATGACGGTGGCACTTGCGCCCTTGTTCGCCTCATTGCTTTGACAGCGGAGAAGAACAAGGGATTTGACCGGAAGGCCGGATAGTGCTACAATGCACAGCATAACATTAAGTTTGGAGATGTTTATATGAAAAAGCTTCTGAAGCTTTCGCTGCTGCTTGCTGCGGCGCTTGCTATGGTGGTACTTGCTGGCTGTGGTGGCGGCGAAAAGAAAGCGGCGAAGAATGACGCACCGCTGAAGGTCGGCGTTACTCCCGGCCCCCATGCTGAGGTAATGGATGAGGTAAAGAAGATTGCTGAGAAGAACGGCCTGAAGATACAGGTCATCGAATTCAGCGACTATGTTACCCCCAACTCTGCTTTGGCTGACGGCGAAATAGATGTGAACAGCTTCCAGCATCAGCCATATCTCGACAATGTGGTGAAGGACCGGGGCTACAAGCTGGTATCTGTTGCCAAGACCATGATTTTCCCCATCGGCATCTACTCCAAGAAGATAAAGGACATCAAGGATGTAGGTGACAACGCTGTCATCACTCTCCCCAACGACCCCACAAACGGCGGCCGCGCCCTCGTCCTGCTGGAGAAGGTGGGACTCATCAAGCTGAAGGAAGGTCTCGGCATCAAGGCTACTCCGGCTGACATCGTTGAGAACAGGAAAAATCTGAAAATCATCGAGAGCGAGGCGGCACAGATTCCCCGTACCCTCGATGATGTCACTATCGCTGCAATCAACTGCAACTATGCAATGTCTGCCGGACTCGTACCGGCCAAGGACGCGCTGGCTCGTGAGGACAGCAATTCTCCCTATGCCAATATCCTCGTCACCCGCGAGAATATGAAGGATGATCCGCGGATTGCTCAGCTCATCAAGGCGTATCATTCTCCGGAGATAAAGAAATTCGTCGACGAGCACTTCGGCGGCTCCGCATTCCCTACCTGGTAAAACAGAATAAAAAGCAACAGCGTCATTGCCGGCTATGTGTCGGCAGTGACGCTGTTTTGTATTGTGGAGATAACCTCACCCACCGGCTTTACCAGCCCCCAAGAGGGGAGGGTACAGACCTTCCCCTTTGGGGAAGGTGGCAGCCGAAGGCTGACGGATGAGGTTATATTTTTTACAGGCTTTTTCGCAGCTTATTTGTTTATTATAGAACGAAAATGGCATAACAGTCTGACAGAAACTCGCTTGCGCTTGATTATTCACGCAACGGTACTAAGCTCCTGCGGCGCAAGCCTGCTTGCAGATCGCTAAGTACCGGCGTTCATAACAGTTTCTTTACAGACCGTTATGCCATTTATTTACATTAAGGTATGGACAGCCTCGCTATCATTTTTTACTCGGCCAGCCAGTCGATGGCCACCTGTGCATATACAGCGGCACCACCGGCCAGCACATCCTCATCAATGTTGAAACGGGGATTGTGATGAGGATATGCAATATCCTTTTCGGGATTTCTTATGCCGATGAAGGCAAAGCATCCCGGCTTCTCATCAAGATAGTAGGAAAAATCCTCTCCAATCATGGTAGCAGAAACCGTGGTCAATACATCCTCCCCTAGAACCTTGGCAACCGACCGCCGGGCTGAGGCGGCCGAAGAAGGCTCGTTCTTTACTACCGAAGGGATACGCTGAGTGTAGTCAATATCCACATAGGCGCCGTAGATAGCGGCTGTATGGGTGGCGGTTTCTTCAATCATCTTCCGTATTTCCGCACCCTTTTCAATGTCGAAATACCGGACTGCTCCCTGCAGCTCCGCTTCGTCGGCGATGACATTGTAGGTATCTCCGGCCTTTAGGCTGCCGATAGTGACTACGGCACTGTCGAGGGGACTGTAGCGGCGGGAGACGATGGACTGGAGATTCATCACCAGAGCTGAAGCCACCACGACCGCGTCAATGGTTTTTTCCGGCTGTGCCCCATGACCGCCCAGACCGTGAATTCGGATAGTGAAAATATCACCGGCAGCCATCCGCGGCCCATCCTCCAGAGAGATTTTTCCCGCAGGGACATCCATCCACAGATGAGCGCCGAAGATGCGGTTGACCTTCTCAAACCAGTCTCCCTGACGCATCATGTACTTAGCCCCATGGCCGTTTTCTTCGGAGGGCTGGAAAATGAGGTAAACAGTACCGGAAAATTTGTCCCTCAGAGCGTTGAGAATCTTTGCCGCTCCAAGCAGCATGGCGGTGTGACCGTCATGACCGCAGGCATGCATCATGCCCTTGATTTCGGAATTGTACGGAAGCTGGTTTTCTTCCGTTACCGGCAGAGCATCCATATCGGCCCGCAGGGCGATGGCATTGTATTCAGACCCCGGCAGGCTGCCCCGTATGACACCGACGACACCGACACTCTTGTAGCCGGTTATGTGGGAGATGCCGAGCTTGTCAAGCTCACGGCAAATCAGCTTCGTGGTCTCGAACTCCTGACCGCTGGCCTCCGGATGACGGTGCAGCTGTCGTCTTATATCAAGAATGTAGTCGGCAAATTCGGCCGACAGTTTTTTTATCTCGTCCATAGCAGCCTCTCTTTGATATAGTACGATGCCAATAGCCTCCCATTCAGGGGAGGTGGCCGAGCTAGGCTAACTCACTTAATGAATCCGAGTGAAACGATGGATGAATTTAGTGAGTGCCATGCATGCGACCTTAGCGATTGCCGAGCAAAGCGACGGCAGAGCTTAGGGAGTCGCATAGCGAGGTCGGAGGGGTGACAGTAGGGACCGTAGAGGTCGCCAGCAGGCGACCTGAGATAAGGGATTGCCTTTGTCCGACAGCGGGCCTGCTGCGGCAAGCCCTTACTATGCACACCCATACGCAAGCTGCTGCTTACAGTCTGGAGTTGGCACCGATGCCCATCGCCAGCAGTGACACTGCAAGCTGGTTTAAGCTCACACCTTCGCGGCGGGCAAGAACCGACAGCCGTCTGTGCATACTCTTTGGTAATCGCAGATTGAATTTGCCGCTGAAGTCTTCGTCCTTTTCCGGCACGGGTATCTCATCACCAGCATCCAGGGCACACTCTATCCAGGCTAGTTTTGCATCATCGAGCATGGATATGGCTTCTTCTTTTGTTTCTCCCTGAGTAATGCAGCCCTGTAAGTCCGGGAGATACGCTACATAGCCGCCCTCATCCGCCGGCTCAATTACTTCTTTGTAGGGAAGACGCATATAATAATCAGCTGTTGCCATAGCTATCACTCCTCACCGATCAAATCTATTACCAGTTTTACATATATAGCTTTAACATAAGGCGAATGTCTGGGGATAGTCACTTTTTTGCCATCAGTCCGGCGAAATGTATAATGACTTGAACAGCCTTGCGGCTGGCTGCCGACAAATCCGTACTTTTCCAAAATCTTTTGCAGCTCTTCAAATCGTACAGATTTTGGATTGTTTTTTATTCGCTCCAACAGTTTCTCAAATTGGCTCATAATCTCACGCTGCTTAATAGTACCATATAAAGTACCAGCAGACAACAGGATTTTGTAAAGAGTTGAAAACATCCGTAAGCGATGCCAGAAGAATTATAAAATGTTGCTTAAATGGACCTCTTTTTGGATAGCGATGCTGCTAAAATCTGGCACAGACAGAGAAGACTTCAAAGGAGGCTGTAGGAAAAGAGGCGTGATTTGCAGGATTATCGGATTGAGCAGAGAATAATAAAAGGATAAGAGTAAAACTCTTTTGACAGGAGGAAACGGCATTGATTACCGGAACGATAAAGAATAAAATCGACAAAATTTGGCTTGACATATACGCTGGCGGAATAACAAATCCCCTCACCGTCATTGAGCAGCTGACCTACCTCATGTTCATCCGCTCGCTGGATGAGAAGGAGCTGGCCGCGGAAGAATTTGAGAACGACACCGGCGAGAAGCAGCCCCGGATATTCCCCCAGACACCCATCGGTCAGTCGATGCGCTGGAGCAAATTCAAGTACAGTCATCCCGCCGACATCTTCGATACAATGAGCCGCCGTCTGTTCCCGGCCATCAAGGCCATGAAGCAGGGCAAGCTGCCGGACTTCACCGCCGCCGGGGAAATGATTGAGCCGTCGGCTGACGGCTCAGCTGCCCATGAGGAGGACACCGCCTTCGCCCGCTATATGAGCGACGCCATGTTCCTCATCCCGACTCCGCAGGTCTTACAGAAGATTATCACCGGACTGGACGACCTCTACGAGCATGACATCGCCGGACTGGATATGCAGGGCGATTTCTACGAATATATGCTGGGCAAGCTGGGCACCGCCGGTCAGATCGGACAGTTCCGCACCCCAAAGCACATCCGTGAGATGATGGTACAGCTCCTGCAGCCAACCCCGGAGGACATTATCTGCGACCCGGCCTGCGGTACCGCCGGATTCCTCGTCTCTGCCGCTGAGTTCATCCGTGGGAAATATGAGGACTATATGACTGTAGAGCAGTGGGAGCGATTTGCCGGAGATTCCTTCACCGGCTTTGACACCGACCGGACTATGCTCCGTATCTCCGCCATGAATCTCATGCTCCACTCCATCACGAAGCCGGAGATAGACTACAAGGACAGCGTATCGAAATCAAACGACATCAGCAGCAGATTCACGATGGTGCTGGCCAATCCCCCCTTCAAGGGGACAATAGACGCCGAGAGTATCAACGACGACCTGAAAGCTGTCACCGGCAACACGAAGAAAACAGAGCTGCTCTTCGTGGCCCTCTTCCTCCGCCTGCTGAAGATGGGCGGCCAGTGCGCCTGTATCGTGCCGGACGGCGTACTCTTCGGCTCATCGAAATCCCACAAGGCCATTCGCCGTGAGCTGGTGGAGAATCATCAGCTGCGGGCAGTCATCTCCATGCCCTCCGGTGTGTTCAAGCCTTACGCCGGAGTCTCCACCGCCGTACTGATATTCACCAAGACAGGACACGGCGGTACGGACAAAGTGTGGTTCTACGACATGACCGCTGACGGATTCAGTCTGGATGACAAGCGCTCGGAGGTGGCGGAGAACGACATCCCCGACATCATAGAGAGATTTGGCAATCTCGCCGCAGAGACCGATCGGAAGCGGACGGAGAAATCCTTCCTCGTACCGAAGGAGGAGATAGCTGCCAACGACTACGACCTCAGTATCAACAAGTACAAAGAGGTAGAATATGTGGCGGTAGAGTACCCGCCCACCGAGGAAATCATGGCGAATATCCGTGAGATAGAGCTGGAGATCGGCAAGGAAATGGAAGAGCTGGAGAATTTACTTGGATTATAATATAATCGAATAAGCAGGCAAGTTAGTAAAAGAAAGCGGTTTCTCAAATGATGTTACAGGAACAATTACTCGACAAAGCAAAAGAGGCTTTTGTCATGGCCATAGAGATATATAATAAGCCATCAATCAAGTACCGACTGGAAGGCTTTAGCTTTTTCATCTGCAATGCATGGGAGCTGATGTTGAAGGCGCACATGATAAATAAGTTTGGCGAGGATTCTATATATTACAGCAACAAACCCAACCGCACCATCAGTTTGGAAAACTGCCTTCAAAAAATATTTACCAATGAAAAAGCACCTCTGCGGAAGAATCTTGAAAAAATAGTTGAGCTGAGGAATACCAGTACCCACTTCATTACGGAAGAGTACGAGTCGGTTTACATCCCTTTGCTTCAAGCGTGCGTATTCAATTTCGTTGATAAAATCATGGAGTTTCACGGCGTTGACATGACGCAGATTATCCCGGAAAATTTTATAACACTGTCTGTCAGACTGAAGTCATTGGATGAAACGGAAATTCGAGGAAAGTATGTAAAGCAGGTGGCTGATAGGCTGATATCGACCAGTCGGACAATACAGCCAATGGTGGAAAGTGCCAATAGCTCCTTCGCAATCAGGGTAGAGCATTATCACTACCTGACAAAGAAGAGGGAAGAGGCTACCGAACTATATCATATCGACAAGAATGCAGAAGAGGGTGTCCGAATCATCAAGGAAATCAAGGACCCCAATACTACCCATAAATACACAGCAAAGGCCTGTATAAAAGAAATAAACAAACGGCTTCAAAAGGAAAAGATTTCGCTGCTGTTCAATGGAAGCGGGGTGGAAATGAATATGTATCATTTCCGCAACTTCACGGCGTATTTCGGTCTGAAGGAAAATGAAAGAATGTGCTTTACCTATCAGGTTTCGGCTCAGCCCCAATACAGCTATTCACAGCAGGCTATCGACTTCATATTTGAAGAAATAAAAAAGTCGCCGGGTACGATACTCGACGACCTGAAGGGAAAATTGGCAAAAAAACAGTCAACCCCGGGAGCAAAGGAATTCTAAGCACGAAGTGCCTACTCCCATTCGGGAACCCAGCTTTATTCCGTCACAAGTTGACTACTAATAATATAGCATAATTTCGGCGATTGTCAATATTAAGGAGAGAAATACATCGGCAGGGAGTAGAAGAGTTGGGGAGATTGATGGGCATTGAAAGAAAAAGAAAAAACTTCCCCTTTCGGAAATTTTCCACTCACTGAGTGGAAAATCTTTAGGGAATTTATAAAGAATCCCGTGTTGAGGTTAATCGGTCGGCAAGCTGTCTCTCTAAGGGAGACAGTAGGGGTCGCCCGCAGGCGACCCGAAATAAAGGCGAGCCTTTTGTCCGACAGCTAAAGCCTCCCCTGAAAGGGGAGGTGGCACGAAGTGCCGGAGGGGTTTGCAAAGAGAATCGAATTTTCCTTTTTAACCCCTCAGTCGCCTACGGCGCCAGCTCCCCTTTCAGGGGAGCCATCTATACGGATTATAGGTCGCCTCAGTCGCCTACGGCGCCAGCTCCCCTAGAGGGGAGCCTTTGGCGGGTGGCGGGCAATCGCTGAGGCAATCAATATACATTGAGCGGTATGATGAGATAAATTCGGATTTGTAGGGAGCAATTATGGCTAAATATAAGTTGGGTGATATATGCGAAATCGTATCGGGAAGTACCCCGAAGACAACTAGCGAAGAATACTGGGACGGAGATTTGAAGTGGATTACTCCAGCAGAAATAAAAGATGATTCATATATTGTTGCTGATAGCGTGAGAAAGATAACAGATGCCGGAGCGAAAAGTGCAGGGCTAACACCTTTTCCACAGGGGACAGTCATTCTTTCGTCAAGAGCGCCTATTGGCAAAGTGGCTATTGCAGGTTGTGAAATGTATTGCAACCAAGGGTTTAAGAATCTTATTTGCTCGGATAAGATAAGCAATAAGTATCTGTACTGGTATCTAAAGGGTAATACTGAATATCTTAATTCTCTGGGTAGAGGAGCAACTTTTAAGGAAATATCAAAGAAAATTGTTTCGGAAATTGAAATAAATGTACCCGATGTTGTTGAACAAATAAAAGCGGTAGAACAACTCGAAAAAGTAACGAGGATTATAAACTGGAGGAAGCAAGAACTTCAAAAGCTGGACGACCTCATCAAAGCCCGATTTGTCGAGATGTTTGGTGAACCCAAAACGAACCCTAAAGGTTATCCAGTTTGTGAGATGTCGGAATACATTCAGTTTTTAACTTCTGGTTCCCGCGGTTGGGCAAAATACTGCATGGATGATGGCTCAGAATGGTTTATTACAATAAAGAATGTCAAGGATTGCCATATATCGATTGATAACATGCAACCTGTCAATGCGCCCGACAATGCTGAAGCGAAACGCACAAAGGTACAAGAAGGCGATTTGCTCATAAGTATTACCGCTGATTTGGGAAGGACTGGCGTTGTTACAAGAGAAATTGCTGAACATGGGGCGTACATCAATCAGCATCTGATATGCATACGGCTGAACAAGGAAGTTCTCAACCCATTGTATGTTGCGTTTTTTATGGAAAGTCCTGCCGGAAAAGAACAATTTGAATCAAGAAATCAAAGTGCAGTGAAAGCAGGGCTAAACTTCAATTCCATAAACTCATTACGGTTGCTTGTTCCACCAATGAGGGAGCAAATTGAGTTTGTGGAGTTCGTCCACCAAGTCAACAAATCCAAAGCCTCCGTTCAGAAGGCTCTCGACGAAACCCAGCTGTTATTTGACAGCCTGATGCAGAAGTATTTCGGCTAATGCCTATCCCTTTAAGAATCGATCAGAGGAGCATTTGTCATGGCGAATTTTAGCTTTTTGGCAGAGAAAAATGAATACGCTATGTTTGGCCCGGCGGCGATAGAGGCGGAGCGTGTCTACGACACCTCTCCGGCTATGTGTGCCGTAGGCTGCCGGAAAGCGCTGGAGCTGGCGGTGAAGTGGGTCTACGCTGCTGACAACACCATGAATATGCCCTGCAAGGACAACCTCATGGCGCTCATCCATGAGAATTCCTTCCGCTATGCGGTGGACTACAACACCTGGGGCAAGCTCCTCTACATCGTGAGGCTGGGCAATCTCTCCGTCCACACAGAAAAGAGCGTGAACTCTGCCAATGCCCTCGCCTCGCTGCAGGCTCTCTTTGAGTTCGTCCAGTGGATTGACTACTGCTACGGAGCGGACTACGAGGAGCGGAAGTTCGACGAGAAGCAGATACCTGCCGAGCGGGTCATCGTCGATACCAGGAAGATAAAGGAACAGGAGAGCCTGCTGGACGAGAAGGAGGCGGAGCTGGAGAAGCTGCGCCGTCAGGTAGCGGCTATGTCGGCTCAGCTCACCGCCGAGAAGGAGCAGAAGAAGGCGGAGCGTACATTCAATCCGGAGGATATATCGGAATTCAAGACCCGGAAGATGTACATAGATGTGGAGCTGAAGGAGCTGGGCTGGAAGCTCGACGGCAGCGAGGCGGATGTCCGGGAGGAGTACCCGGTGGAGGATATGGCCGGTATATCCGGTCAGCAGGGCTTTGCCGACTATGTGCTGTTCGGTCGGGACGGTCTGCCGCTGGCGGTAGTGGAGGCGAAGAAGACTGCGAAAGACCCCAATGTGGGACGGAAGCAGGCTGTCCTCTACGCTGACTGTCTGGAGAAGAAATTCGGCCGCCGCCCCATGATGTTCACCACCAACGGCTTCGAGACATATTTCTGGGATGACCTGACAGGGCCCCAGCGTCCGGTGAGCAGTATATTCAGCCGGGATGACCTGCAGAAGCTGATGAATCGCCGGGGCAGTCAGCAGAAGCTGAACACGGTGAAGATAGATGACAGGATAACCGACCGGGTCTATCAGAAGGAGGCCATCAGAGCGGTCTGCGACTCCATCACGGAGGGCATACGCCGCAATCTGCTGGTCATGGCTACCGGCACCGGTAAGACGAGGACGGCGGCCAGCCTGTCGGATGTGCTGAGCCGGGGCGGCTATGTGACGAATATCCTTTTCCTCGCCGACCGGACGGCACTGGTGAAGCAGGCGAGGGATGACTTCAAGAATTATCTGCCGGATATGTCCCTCTGCAATCTCTGCACCAATCGGGACGACCGGAATGCCCGCATTGTTTTTTCCACTTATCCCACTATGCTGAACGCTATCGACCGGGAGAAGAATGAGAGTGGGGAGCGGCTGTTTACGCCGGCGCACTTTGACCTCATCATCATCGACGAGAGTCACCGGAGCATTTTCAAGAAGTATCGGGCTATCTTTGACTACTTCGATGCCTATATGGTGGGTCTGACGGCAACTCCGAAGACTGATGTGGACAGGAATACCTATGACTTCTTCGAGATGGAGCATGGTGTCCCCACCTTCGCCTATGACTATGAGACGGCCATCGCTGACAAGGTGCTGGTGCCCTACTACAACTATGAGGTGAAGCTGAAGTTCCTTGAGGAAGGCATCAACTACGATGAGCTGTCGGCGGAGGACAAGGCTCGCTTCGAGGAGGATTTCGCCGAGGACGGCGGGCTGCCGGAGGAGATTCCCTCGGCGGAGCTGAATAAATTCGTTTTCAATGAAGATACTGTGGATACGGTGCTGCAGGACTTGATGGAGCGCGGTATCAAGGTGGCTGGCGGCGACCGGCTGGGGAAGACTATCATCTTCGCGCAGAACAAGCGCCACGCGGAATTCATCATCAAGCGGTTTGACAAGCTGTACCCTCAGTACAAGGGGACTTTCGCTCAGCGAGTCATCTGCGATGACTCCTACGCCCAGACGATAATCGACGACTTCAAGCAGGCTGAGAGTGCGCCCCATATCGCCGTGTCGGTAGATATGATGGATACCGGTATTGATGTGCCGGAGGTAGTAAATCTCGTCTTCTTCAAGAAGGTGCGGTCAAAGACGAAGTTCTGGCAGATGATCGGCCGGGGTACCCGCCTCTGCAAGGATTTGAGCTGCATTGATACTATCAACAGTGAGGAGTCGGGAGAGTACACCGGCAAGCGGTGGTTCCTTATCTTCGACTATTGCGGCAACTTTGAATTCTTCCGTGAGCATAAGGAAGGGTATGAAAGCAATGAGGCTGTATCCCTGACGGAAAGTATCTTCGCCAAGCGGATAAGGCTCATCTCTATGCTGCAGGAGGGTGAATATACCGAGGAGGCGTATCGGAACTGGCGCCGTGAGCTGGTAGATATCTGCCGTGGTCAGGTGACGGCGCTGAACAGAGAGCTGGTAGCGGTACGGCTGCAGCTTCGATATGCGGAGAAGTATCGTCAGCCGGAGCCTTATGTGAGTCTGTCGGATACGGATAAGGGCGAGCTGGTGACTCATATCGCGCCCCTCGTGACGATGGATGACGACGACGAAGCGGCGAAGAGATTTGACAATCTCATGTATGGGCTTATCCTTGCGGAGATGGGCGAGGGAAAGAGCTTCAAGCGATTGCAGAGTAACCTTCGTGGCATCGCCTCGGAGCTGGAGAAAAAGACGACGATACCGCAGGTCAATGAGAAGCTGTCTACTATCAAGGAAATAAATACGGACGCTTTCTGGGAGGCGAAGGATGTACTGCCGCTGGAAAGAGTACGGGTAGAGCTGCGTGGGCTGATAAAGTTCCTTGGCGGAGAAGGAAAAAGGATAATCGTAACCGACCTGAAGGATGCCGTGGTGGGAAGTACCGGCGGTCAGACCATCGACAGTGGCTATGACTTCGAGGATTACAAGGCGAAGGTCAACCGCTTCGTGAACGAGAACGGCAATATGCTGGCCATCTACAAGCTGACTCATAATGTGGCACTGACGGCTCTGGACTACAGCGAGCTGGAGAGAGTCTTCACTGAGGAGCTGGGATCGAAGGAGGACTATGCGAGGGAGTACGGCGAGACGCCATTCGGGCTCATCATCAGGAAGATTGCCAAGCTGGATCACGAGGCGGCGATGGAGGCTTTCTCGGAGTTCATCAACGATGAGTCGCTGAATCAGAAGCAGATAGCCTTCGTGCGGAAGGTGATAAGCTATGTGGAGGCCAACGGCTACATCGAGAATGTGGATGCCCTCAAGAAGGCGCCCTTTGACCGGCCGGTGGCGTTCGGCAATCTGTTCGATGCGAATATACGGACGAAGCTGCTGGAGGCTGTGAGAGCCGTCCGGGAAAATGCGGTGAAGGTGACTGCGGCTGCGGCAAAATCGTATAATAATGCTGATATGACTATGAGCATAGCAGCAGAGGGGACAAATAAGTAAAATGACGAATAAAAAGGGAGGCTGCTGGATGAGCAGCCTCCCTTTGGTGTATGTATTGCTGTTACTACTTCAAGACATAGACATCATCCGTCTCGCTTCGCGAGCCACCTTCCCCAGAGGGGAAGGTATTTACCCTCCCCATTGGGGAGGGGGGACCGGCGTAGCCGGTGGGTGAGGTGAATAGAGGAATGCGTATTGCTGTCACCCCTCAGTCGCCTGCGGCGCCAGCTCCCCTAGAGGGGAGCCTTTGGGTGTAAATAGCACTAATTACGCCTTATCAAGTGCCTGCTTCAAGTCGGCAATCAGGTCATCGGCTTCCTCAAGACCGCAGGAGTAGCGGACGAGACCGGCGGAGATGCCGCAGGCGATAAGCTCCTGATCGTTCATCTGACGATGGGTAGCGCTGGCGGGATGGAGGCAGCAGGTACGGGCATCGGCGACATGAGTCTCGATGGCAGCGACCTTCAGCTCCTTCATAAATCTTTCGGCTACAGGGCGACCGCCCTTTATCTCGAAGCTGACGACACCGCAGGAGCCGTTGGGGAGATATTTGTCGGCCCGTTCATGGTAGGGGCTGGATTCCAGACCGCAGTAGTTGACCTTTTCAATCTTCGGATGGCTCTCAAGGAACTGAGCCACGGCGAGGCCGTTGGCGCAGTGCTTTGCCATGCGGACATGGAGGCTTTCCAGACCGAGGCCGAGAATGAAGGCGTTCTGCGGGGACTGGATGGAGCCGAAGTCACGCATGAGCTGAACGGTAGCCTTGGTGATATAGGCGCCACCCTGACCGAATTTCTCTGCGTAAACAATGCCGTGGTAGCTTTCGTCCGGCTGAGTGAGTCCGGGGAACTTGTCGGCATGAGCCATCCAGTCGAAATTGCCGCTGTCGACGATGCAGCCGCCGACGCCGGAGCCGTGACCGTCCATGTACTTGGTGGTGGAGTGGGTGACAATGTCGGCGCCCCATTCAAAGGGACGGCAGTTGATGGGAGTGGCAAAGGTGTTGTCTACGATAAGGGGGACGCCGTGAGCGTGAGCCGCCTTGGCGAATTTTTCAATGTCGAGAACGGTGAGAGCCGGGTTGGCGATAGTCTCGCCGAATACAGCCTTTGTGTTGGGACGGAAAGCGGCATTCAGCTCTTCTTCGCTGCACTCCGGGTCAACGAAGGTGAACTCGATGCCCATCTTCTTCATGGTGACGGCGAAGAGATTGTAGCTGCCGCCGTAGATGGTAGCGGAGGCAACAACATGGTCGCCGCACTCGGCGATGTTGAACACGGAGTAGAAGGTAGCAGCCTGACCGCTGGAGGTGAGCATAGCGGCACTGCCGCCCTCAAGGGCGCAGATGCGGGCGGCCACCATGTCGTTGGTGGGGTTCTGCAGGCGGGTATAGAAGTAGCCGCTGGCCTCCAGGTCGAAGAGCTTGCCCATGTCCTCGCTGGTGTCGTATTTGAAAGTGGTGCTCTGTATGATAGGAATCTGACGAGGCTCGCCATTCTTCGGGGTGTAGCCTCCCTGAACGCAGATTGTACCGAGTTTCTTATCCAATTTATTTTCCTCCTTGTCTGAGTAAGTAAAATTTGCTGATGGGAAGTGAGGGGTTTAGTACATTCTCACCCTACAAAATTATATCATGACAGGAGAAAATTTTCCCCGAATTGCACAAAAATACAAAATACTTGCAAGTCTTTTCTGCGATTGGTCCGCATCAAAAGAAGATTAGGTGTTATTAAGGACGATAGTCGCAACAGACAAAGAAACAATGGGGTAAAAACGGATAAATGAGCCTAGAGTTTGTACGATTTGTCTTAATTGCAATATTTACCATGGTTTGATATAATTTAGATGTTGGAAAAGGAGGGCAATAATTGATGGTTTTGAAAGCGTTTCTGTTGGTTTTGCTTTATTCTCTCCTTTTAAGTTCCACAGCATCGGCCGGCCGACTTCCGAACTCTCCGAAGGAAGCAGGCAGGACGGTAGTCATCACCGAAAGGGCAGCGAAGCCTGTTCATCTGAAACTGGTGATTGATGGTGAAAAGAGAAAGATTACCGCAGCAGGAAATATCACAGTCGGCGAGTGCCTGAAGCGCGAGGGCATTGATCCGGACAAGTTTCATGTGTCGGAGCCGCTTACTGAGACAGTAAAAAAGGGCATGATAATTATCCTGAAGTCCAAAACTGCTGACGAGCTGAAAAGAGAGCAGCAGGATATCGAATATGTAAAAAGGCATCCTTCCATAACTGGCCGTTACCATCCCGGCAGCGGAGCGCATCTGGTGGTTCAGGCCGGTGTGCAGTATGTGAAAGATGAGGCAGGCAGTCTTCACCTTATCATCGGTCATCGCCTGATGGAGGCGACGGCCTATCTGCCTGAAGACGGCACCGGAGACGGGATTACGGCAACCGGAGTCCCTGCGGCCTATGGAATAGCGGCTGTGGATCCGGATGTTATTCCCCTAGGCACGAGAATCTTCGTACCGGGCTATGGTATTGCTTTGGCGGCTGATACCGGCGGAGCGATTGAGGGCGATATTGTCGACCTCTGTTACGAAGACTACGACGAGGCAATTCAGTTTGGCCGGCGGGATGTAGATGTCTATTTACTGGCAGTCTGAGCGATGACTGCCGGAAGCTATATGTTAAGGCATTAATTTAATGTGGGGCGATATTTATGAATCGCAATCTTCTCCTTGATATCACCAGAGAGCTGGTAGAATCATTTTACAACAAGGGTCATATCGGTGGAATGCTGGAGCTGGCCGGCGGTGATGTTGTCACCTTCGGTTCCCATTCTCTGCGTTTCTATACCGGTCTGGAGGGCCTGGAGCTGTGCCTGCGGCAGGAGCTTCGCTATATCATGCCCTGCAAGCTGATGAAAAGCAGCTACAAGTATCGTGAGGATGACCGGCAGATAAGTGTGCTGGTAACAGTCGTCATAAGAACCGATAGTGAGCCGATGCCGATAATCCATCGGTTGATTTTCATGTATCGGATGGATGACCGGCTTTCCGGTGAGAGTGCATGCCTCACCGGTGTCCATATCACTAGAGATCTCCATCATGAGGAAACATATCGGATGGTGTGTGCCAGGATGTTTGGGGAGAAGATGGATGACGAGAGCGAAAGCAAGGCGGAGGTAAGCCTTGTAGCCAGCTATTCCGATTGTGCCTATGTGAATTATCACTATGAGGATGGCAGGGTAATAAACATTTCCTCCCCCGAGCTATGGAATATGCTCGGCTATTACAGCGAGGAGGATTTCATAAAGGCTTCCGGCGGCTATCTTGACACTCTGATACCGGAGAAGGATAAGGAGCGCATCAATGAACTGGCGGCGAAGCAGATGGGACGGCGGCGTATCTGCCAGCTGGAATACAGGATGCGCCGGGCTGACGGCGGATATATCTGGGTACTGGAATGCGGCCGTCGGGATGTGGATGAAGACGGAAGACCTGTTTTCCACAGCATTATACTGAATATTACGCCGCTGAAGAATACCGGCCGCAGCCTTATGCGCCAGCTGTCCTACGATGACTTGACCGGTATCTACAACAAGCGCGCCTTCTCTCAGTATGCTCACGATATCATGGTGCAGAAGCCCGATGTGGAATTTGAGATGATGCGCTTCGATATCAAGCGCTTCAAGGTTATAAACGAGCTTTTCGGTGAGGGCATCGGAGACAATATCATCTGCTATTTGGCGGATTTCCTCAAGCATATCAATATAAGTGACTGTGCCTACGGTCGTCTGCATTCGGACCAGTTTATCATTTGCTATCCGTCGGATGACCGGACGAGAAATCGTCTCATTTCTGCCCTGAATACTATGGCGCTGAGCTACAGTATTGACTACCGCATAGAGCTTGCCTTCGGCATCTACCGGATAGTGGACCGGCACATGCCGATTACTACCATGATTGACCGGGCCGGCATTGCTCTCAGCAAGGCAAAGAATGACGCGGTGACCGGCTGGAGTGAATATGATGAGGCAATGCGCCGCCTCATAGTCAATGAGCAGGAAATCATCAATGATATGACAAACGCCCTGAAGAAGGGTGAGTTCGTCGTCTATATGCAGCCGAAGTACTCTCTTGTTAATGATTCGGTAGTAGGAGCAGAGGCTCTTGTGCGCTGGATTCATCCGGTGCGCGGTCTCATTTCTCCGCTGGAATTTATTCCGGTATTCGAGCATAACGGCTTCATTTTTGAGCTGGACAAGTACATTTGGGAGGAGACCTGCCGTCTTCTCAGAAAGTGGCTTGATGAGGGATGCCCTGCTTTCCCCATTTCCATCAATGTGTCCCGCGTAGACTTCTACAGAGAAGACTTCTGCGATACCATTGAGGCAATCGTTAATAAGTATGATATCCCCAGGGAGCTTATCGGCCTGGAGGTAACAGAGAGTGCATATACCGACAATCCGCAGCAGATTATCGAGATAACGAAGCACCTGCAGGAGCGCGGCTTCAAGATTCTCATGGATGATTTCGGCAGCGGCTATTCTTCTCTCAATATGCTGAAGGATATGCCGGTTGATGTACTGAAGATTGATTTGAAGTTCCTCGACAGCCGTGAAGAAAACGACCGCGGAGGAAATATCCTGAATTCCGTCGTCCGCATGGCAAAGTGGCTGCGGATGCAGGTAATCGCCGAGGGTGTCGAGACTTATCAGCAGGTAGAATTCCTTCGTTCCATCGGCTGTGATCAGGCACAGGGATATTTTTACTCCCGTCCTATTCCCGTATACGAATACGAGAAGCTGCTGCTGACTGCTTCCGAGCCTCATGCGGCAGATATTCACCCTCTCAGTCTGCTTGACTGCGAGATGGGTCATCAGCTCTTGTCCTGGGACAACCAGGCACTTACTCTGCTGAATACGGTCAACGAGAGTGTCGGACTGTACGAGTGCAAGGAAGAGAAGCTGGAGCTTATCAGGGCAAACGAGGGCTATTCTGCCATATTCGGCGATCAGGCAGCCGGCAATATAAACGGTCAGGACGCCCTGGAACGCGTTGTCCAGGAGGATAGAGAAAAACTGCTGAAAGCCATTCATCGGGCAAAGAATGACAGCGCCGTTACTGAATGTCTCTTCCGCCGTATACACGCCGACGGCAGGATTCTGTATATTCATGCCAGAATTCGGGTTGTAGCCAGTGAAGGTGAAAGCGATTTTGCTTATCTGGCAATGACGGATGTGACAAAGGAACGGGAAAAAGCGGTGGCATTGGACGGCCTGCTGAAAAATGTGGCCGGTGGTATCGGATGCTATCGGCTGATGGATGACCACCTGAAGGTTGTCTTCGCCAGCAGCTGGTTGAATAAGATAAATGGATGGGAGGACGACGATAACAGCGAGAGTGACCTTGATCTGGTGAGAATCGTCGGCGGAGAAACCGAGAATGTTATGGTTCGTGCCTTTAAGCAGGCCAGCCAGAGCGGCAAGCCGGTTTCTCTGGAGTATCCCTTCATCTCCAAAGACGGTCAGGATTATTGGCTGGGAGCCTCCCTTACGGCAGAGAAGCTGGAAAACGGAGAATACAACGCCTACGCTATAGTTTATGATATTACCGATCGGCGGATGATACCGAACTAACCAGCTGTGAAGTCGGCAAGAAATAAAACACGGCAAAAAAGCCGAAATAAGAAAGGGACTGTGAAAAATGAGCATTCATTTTTTTCACAGTCCCTTTGAATTGCGGCGACATTATCGGAAATCTTATATCTTTAGAAAAATTTTTGCGGTATAATAAAGATACTAAATCCTAAATGGAGTTGATTGAATGATACAGCAGAACCTATTAAAATCGCAAAAGGGCGCAGTGTTTTTGCTGACGGCTTTTATGATACCGTTGCTGCTGGCTTGTGCCGGTCTCGCTGTGGACCTGAGCAATATGTATGCCATGCATTCCCGTCTGCAGAATCTGGCGGATGCCTCAGCCGTAGCCGGTGCGAGGAATTTTAATTTGTCGGAACATCCGGAGACGGTAAGCGACCATCCCTATGCGGATTCCATGGCGGAGAAATTCCTTCAGCTGAACTACAGTCGGCGAAGCGAAATTGAAATGACGCCGCCTCAGGTAAGGCAGGGAGCGGACAATCATTTCTACTACCGGGTACATCTGAAGCAGGATGCTCCCTACTATGTACTGCGTTATTTCCGGTCGGTACTGGGCGACTCGATAAAGATAGATGCTATTTCCTATGCCCGCATCGTCGGTGACGCATCCAGTCCCAGCGGCGGCAACGGCGGTGATAACAGCGGCAGTACCGGCGGTGACGGCGGAAACAGCGGCTTCAAGTATTTCAACAATCTTTTTGCCATTGCCGGAAATATGGTGGGGCTGAACTCCACTCAGAACCCGGACATTTTTCAAAGATATGACCTGACTACTGCGGAAGGAGTACAGAAAGCAAAGAGTGAGAACCAGCGAATGGAGATGTCCTCCTTCTATGACGGAGATATTCTGCTGGCCGGAAGTCTCACCACCAATTCCTTCCTGTTCAACAATGCGGCGAAGGAGAAGTACGGACAGAACGGCAACGGACTGGATGCCCTTAACGAAAGTCTGACCGGATATATAACAAAACCGACATACGACCCCACATTAAATAAAGCCGCTATCAGCGGCTTCATATCCGAGGCACAGAAGATTGCGGCAGCCAATACGACCTTTCAGGGTTCGTCAAACGGCTCCCAAAGTTTTAATATCTCTGATCTGAACACTAACGGTACCGCCTATGACGGATACCGCTACACGAATAACAACGGCGGAGATTTTCAGGTCAATACGGGTCTGACCGGTGACAGCAGTAAGCCGTTTTATGTTATTGTGGACAATGCAGGCAATCCCAAGATACAAATGGGCAACAATGTAGATACTAACCGACCGATTATCTACTGCTATTTGGGAACCAGTGAGCTGTGGGTGACGGGCAACCAGGGGGCAACCTTCCGAGGCATTATTTATGCGCCCAACGCTTCCAAGGTCAGCATAAACGACAACGGCTGGAACTTCTACGGGAGTATTATCGCCAACAATCTCGACCTGCAGGCAAAGGGAACCTACAACTATGCTGATTATCTTGGGAACGGCGGCAGCAGTCCGGGCACTCCCGGAACCGGCGGTACTGATCCCAGCGGCAACCCGAAAAGAGAGGTTCATCTGATTTCTCAGCCCAGCGGTATTACCTGGGACGAGGATTGATTGAACATCCTTCTGTAAGTCCCAGCTCAGCGGATCTTCCGGCAGCCAGCTCGATGGCAGCCTTCGCCCTGAGACAGCAGCTCACCCCCAGCCACGGATTAAGCCGGGGAACGATTTTGATGATGCGATAGTCTTCATCAAGATACACTATGTCGAGTGGAAAACGCATAAAGCACATGTGAACACTGCTGCAGGGACTGAGAAGCAGACCGTCGATGCCGTCAAGGGATTTGCGAAGCATCAGCCCCCGAAAACGAGATACAAAATTATCCGCTGCTTCAAGACGAAGCAGCGGATATTTTTTTTTCTCGGCAGAAGCTCCTTTGATTTCGTATTCGCTTATTCTTGCCATGAATTTATTCCTCAACGGCCGCCTAAGAATCTTTGGCTGATGGTGATTAGCGGCGGGCCAAGGGCTACAATCAGCAGTGCGGGGAAGATAAAGAATACCAGCGGAAAAACAATTTTTACCGGAGCCTTCAGAGCTAAGGCCCGGACATACTGACGATGGCGTTCCCGGACATTATCTGCCTGTATTTTCAGAGTGCGGCCCATGCTGGTACCAAGACGCTCCGCCTGAATAATGGAAGTGACGAAGAGAGACACCTCATCGACACCGCAGCGTTCAGCCATCTTCTGCAGAGCCGTTTTGCGAATCATGCCCATGCGGATATCGCCCATGAGCTTCTTGCATTCGTCTACAAGGGGGCCGGTCATCCTGTCGACGATACGGCGCATGGCACCGTCAAAGGAGAGCCCTGCTTCAACGCTGACGCTTAGCAGGTCAAGAACCTCCGGAAGCTGGTAGAAGATTTTCTTCTTGCGGCTTTCAATCTTTATGTTCAGGATGACGATAGGCATAGCGGCAGCAGAGAAGGTGGAAATGGTCGTCAGGATGATTTTCTGTATCATCAGCATATCGGCATGATACAGTCGATAGGAGACGGCGGCCAGTGTGAGCACGCCAAGAATCAGCATGATGACAATGACCCGCCCCGGAGTCCAGCTGTATTGAAGTCCCGCCAAAATCAGCTTGCGCTCTATCATGGCTGATATTTCAGCCGGAGCGAGGAGCCGGACATATCCCTCGGCGGAGTGTATAAAGGGCAGCAGGACTCGCTGGGAGAAGGGGATGTCAGCAAGATTTCGTCCGGCAGTCCTTCTGCGCCAGTCTATGTTTGGCTGAGGGGTATTTAGTTTTTCCGGGCTGTTTTGCACCGAATTCTGCGAGATACCGCGCATACGCTTCTGTACTTCCAGATTTGGCAATACCAGCTTACGAATATACACCGTTATAAGGAGGAAGACAAAGACGCTTACTGAGATAGAAAAAAGAAGCTTTAGCATTTAGTAGTCCATCTCCGTCCCTGTCTGTGTAAAAAATCCTTCTGGCAGAGTAACGCCGCTGAGGCGGAATTTATCGAGGAATCCCGGCAGCAGTCCGGTGGGGGAGAAGAAGCCCTGGATTTTGCCATCGGAGTCAAGACCTGTCTGCTCAAAGCGGAATATGTCCTGAGTAGTGATTGTATCGCCTTCCATGTGCTGCACCTCGGTGATATGGGTTACCTTGCGGCTGCCGTCCTTCATGCGGGACTGCTGGATGATTATATCAATAGCGGAAGCTACCTGCTCACGGATTGCCCGTACCGGCAGCTCAAGGCCGGACATCAGTACCATTGTCTCCAGGCGGCTGAGGGCGTCGCGGGGGCTGTTGGCATGGGCGGTGGTCAGAGAGCCGTCGTGTCCGGTATTCATGGCCTGCAGCATATCGAGGGCTTCACCGGAGCGAACCTCGCCGACGACGATGCGGTCGGGACGCATACGCAGGGCGTTGCGAACCAGATCGCGGATTGTTATCTGTCCCTTGCCCTCGATGTTGGCAGGGCGACCTTCAAGGGTTACAACATGCTGCTGCTGCAGCCGCAGCTCGGCAGCGTCCTCGATGGTGACGATGCGCTCGTCGTTGGGGATGAAGGAGGACAGGACATTCAGGGTGGTTGTTTTACCGGAGCCGGTGCCGCCGGAAACAAGAATGTTAATTCGCGCCTTTACGCAGCCCCGTAAAAACATGGCCATCTTCTCATCAATAGTGCCGAAGCTGATGAGATTCTCTACAGAGAACGGTGTCTTGGAGAATTTGCGGATCGTGACACATGGACCAACCAGCGAGAGCGGTGGGATTATGACATTGACACGGGAACCGTCATCAAGGCGGGCATCAACCAGCGGAGATGCTTCGTCGATGCGGCGGCCGAGGGGGGTCAAAATCCTGTCGATTATGTTCATCAGGTGGGTGTCATCGTGGAAGTGTACATTGGTGAGCTGGAGCTTGCCAAGCCGCTCGACGAATACCTGCTGGGGGCCGTTTATCATTATTTCGGTGACGCTGTCATCCTTACGCAGGGGCTCGATAGGGCCGAGTCCAAGCATCTCATCACGCATGTCGAGGATAATGCGGCGCCGTACACCCATCGGTACTTCAAAGGGATTGTCCTCCAGTACACTCTGGAAATAACGGTCGATGATGTCCTCGGCCTGCTGTGAATCATGGCCGGCCTGTGACAGGATGGCCTGCTCCTCGGGACTGATTTCTTCGACAATGTGCTGATGGATTTTTAGCTTTAGCTGCATCAGTGAGTCGGCTGATGATTCGGTTTTTCCTGCGGAGAAAATCCGTACCTGAACATTTTCGCCGTCCTTACAGCCCAGTCTTGTTAGTATTGACACTTGCTCACCCCCTCAATATTTCAATGTTATTCGCTCGGCTTATCCGGCAGCTTTTCTTCGCTGAACATCCGATAGGTGACAGTCAGCTTTTCCAAGGCACTGCCCTCCAGGAGATTTCCCACGGCCGGATAAAAACCGGATGTCTTATCTATGGTGGCTGTTACCTCGACCAGTACAGCCTGATTTGGTTTATCGTATTCGATGTGGAAATCGCTGTCCTTGCTGTAGTCCCAGGTGTAAATGCCGGCCGGCATAGTCTGAGTAGAGAATTTCTGCCGTATGGCTTCATAGTTGTAGCCGGAGCTCGTGTATTCGCTGGCGGTTATCAGTGAGGCTTCTCTGGCGGAGCGGCTGGCGATGGAGTTGATAGCCACATAGTCGGCGAACATCATGCCGAAGAAAATGGCACCGATAGATAAAAGAAGAAACAGCGGCAGGATAATGGCAAACTCCAGTATGCCCTGTCCTTTTTGGTTTTTCATGCCAAGCCTCCTTCTGTTATGAAAAAAGGCAGTCTTCTCCGATGTAAGAAGACTGCCTTTTTGGAGGACAACTCGTTCCCGTTATCCTTCAATAATATAGTTGCTTTATCAGGTCGTTTTGTTGCCGGCAAGGGTGTTCAGAGTGGTAGTTGCCTTTGTGAAGGTGTCCTTAATTGCTTTGCCGAGACCGGATTCACCGCCGAATGCGACAGCAGCAATACCGACAACGAATGCAATAATCAGAGCGTACTCAACCATTCCCTGACCCTTTTTGCCAAGATACTTTTCCATGAATTTTTTCATTTTCCATACCTCCCTAAAGTCCTATGCGCAGTCGATATTTACGATGCGCTTGATAATCACATACCCGATAAACTCAAGAATCATACCCAAAAGCAGGGCAATTTTCCCTGCGGTAGAACTTAGCATGGGCTGAAGATATCCTGGGTTCATAACCATTATAAACCCACATACGACAAAAGGCAAGGCCAAAAGTATCAGACCGGAAAATCTTCCCTGAGCGGTCAAAGTCAGTATTTCCGCCTTCATCCGGATTCGCTCGCGAATGGTATCACTGATTGTGTCTAAAATTTGGGACAAATTACCCCCAACTTGTCTTTGAATTAGTACGGCAGTCACAACTAAATCAAAGTCGGATGATTCCATTCGCTTACTCATATTGGATAAGGCCTTTTCCAGAGAAGAGCCTACATTCATTTCCCCGATAACCTTTCGGAATTCACTGCCCAGAGGAGCATCCATTTCCCGGGAAACAAGCTCCATGGCCTGCATGAAGCTGAAGCCGGCCCGCAGGGCATTTGCCACCATCATGAGGCAGTCACCAAGCTGGTTGACAAATCTCTGCCGTCGGATTCGTATGCTTCTGCTCAGGTAGAACAACCCGGAGAATACGCCAACCCCGATACCGAGGAAAAGATTGAGTGACTGAAGCGTCAGGAGAAAAAGTATTCCTCCCAGCAGAAGGCCGATAGAAAATATAATAACAATAAACTCGGAGCCAAGCAGCGGCCAGTCCGCCTGCTGCATCCGGAAGTCAAGGTCGGCGTAGTTGTGAATTTTTCGGAGCTGTTTAGCGATGATCTTGACAAAACGAAATGCGGGCAGACCGATACCGTTTTCCTCATCGGAGCTGTCCTGTGATTCTCCACTGCCTGTGTTTTCCAGCTTGGCCATCCGCTGGCGCAGGGCTTCTTTGGCGGCTTGCCGGCGGCGCAGGAAAAGGTAAAAAAGTATGTAGCAGAGCAGAGAGGTGAGGAAAGCGATCAGGACATTCATGGTGCCTCCCAATGATGGTGAAGGCTTATGGATTCGGCCAGTCGTCCGACAGCCAGGGAAAAGAGAGAAGCTCCGCCGACATCAAGGGCAATGCGGCCCGCATTTGCTGCTTCAGAAACCAGCTTGTATTCGTTGGGAATTATTGCCTCTACAGAGTAACCCAGGTCATTGGAGAGGCGCTGGCGTTCCTTCTCGCTGCAGGGCGATACGCGGGTAATCACTACCTTCAGCCGTTCATCAATATCTTCCCAGTCCTGGAACATTTCTCTTGCCCGGCTGAGATGCTGCAGCTCGTAGGTGCCGCTGAGCATGGTCATAAGGTAAGTCGTATCGGACATTTCGGCGGCGGCGATAGATGTAGGGCAGAAGCCGGACGGGACATCTATCAGAACATAGCGGAAAAGGCTCCGGGACATTTTTATCAGAGCTTCAAAGGATGGGATGTCCACCCTGTCGATAAGGCTTGGATTTCGCGTGCCGCATAGTACACGGAGATTTGGCTCTACTTCACAGAAGTAAGAGGCTAGAGAGATGGGGGACAGGAAATTTATATCCCGCACTGCTTCCACGATGGTGCTGGCCGGGTCAAGGTTGAAGAAGAGTCCCATATCGCAGAACTGTAAATCTGCATCAATGACGCCGACCTGTTCGCCGGTGGTTCTGGCCAGTGCCAGGGCAAGGCTTGCCACCAGAGTGGTCTTGCCGCTTTTTCCCTTGGGACTGAAGAAGGTCAGTACCTGAGAAGCGGACTCCATGCCGCTTTTGGCAAAGCTTTCGATGGCCGATTTGAATTCATTGGCAGTGAAGGGCTTAATCAGGTAGCCGCGGGCGCCGGCTTTGACGAAGTGGCTGGCACTGTCACCCTGCCATTTCTCACCGGTGCAGACGATGGATGCTTTTGGGAATTCTTCGGTAAAGTCCTTGACCAGAGAGCTGGCATCATCCATATCTATGTCAAGGAGAATCAGGTTTGGCTTAAAAACCTTTCCCTGACCGAGGGCTTCCAGCGGCTCCTGAAAACGGGCAGCCAGCTCAAAGCCGGGCAGGCTCTGGATGACGGCGGCCATTTTTTCCAGATATAATCTGTTTCGCTCTACAATCAGTACATTATATAGCATAGCTTAAACCACCTCAGCTAAAGAGCTTCGAGAACCAGCCACCGGACTTTCGGGTCGGTTCGTCAAAATCGGCGTCTTCCTGATAGGTATGATTCGTATAGAGGGCAACCAGCTGCCGCAAATCCTTTGTCAGCTGATTGTTGTTCTTGCGGAGAACGAGGGGGATCCCGGTCTGGACTGACTCGTTGGCGGCATGGAAATCATTGGAAAGGACATGATAAAAGGAGCTGCCCAGTGTCTTTTCTTCGACTTCCCGGATGCTGAGCTGCGTAGCTGAGTCGCTGCGGTTCAGCACCAGACGGATTTTATTTGCGTCGTAGTTAAGGGACTGCAGAGTTTCGTTGCCGATTTTCATGTTCTTTATGGTCGGGATGAAATCGACAACCCCAAGGAAGGTGATGATTGTACTTAAATCAAGCAGAGTAAGGTTCAGCACGCTGAACATGGATGTGGTGTCGATAATGACATAGTCATAGTGCATCCGGAGGCGGTTCACTATCCGCTCGGCCGTGTCAGCGGTAAAGTTGTAGGCCTGTGAAAGCTCCTCCGGAGCAGCGAGGACGCCGAAGCTTACATCGTTGTAGGTGCACACGGAGGCAAGCTCCTCCAGTGGGTAGTCACTGTTTTCCGCAAGTCGCTGACCTGCATTGTAAACAGTAGTGGAACCCTGCATCTGCAGATAATTTGCTACATCGCCGAACTGCAGGTCGAAATCAGCCAGACAGACACGATAGCCCTGTCTGGCCAGCTCGGCAGCCATATTTATACTGATAAGGGTTTTGCCGACAGCAGAAGCGGTGCTGAAAAAGGTAATGACGACACCACTGATTTTATCCTCTATCATGTCCTTCACCTTCTTTATCTTAGGGCATTCTTCTTACTTTTTCGTTACGGCTGGGCGGAGCGTTGACATTAACCTTGGGCATGGCTTCCTGTTCAAGCTTGCTCTTGTTAAGAACGTCAGCCATTTTTTCGGTGGTGGACACCGGTGTGTACTCATCTACGATACTGGGTACCAGCAGGATGAGCATTTCTCTCTTTTCCTTGCTGGTGGATGTATGACGGAAGAACTGGCCGATGATGGGGATGTCGCCCAGGAGAGGTATTTTTGTTACGGTCTTGGCATCTTCGCTGTTCAGAAGACCGCCGATGGCCAGTGCCGTACCGGATTTCAGGCTGACGGAGGTTCCGGCCTTGCGTGAGGTGAGGGCAGGAATCGTGCCGGCCGAGGTTGATACCTGATGCGCATAGTCCAGAGTGCTGATTTCCGCCTGAACCTTTGCGGTTATGTTCTCCGCATCGTCAGAGGTCGGCTCAATGTTGAGCTTGATACCGTAGTCACGCCAGGTGACGGAGATTTCGCCGTCCTTTGAGGTAGGTACCGGGATTTCGCCGCCGATGAGGATATTGGCTTCCTCACCGCTGAGGGTAGTAATGTTGGGGCGGGAGAGAATTTCTGCCTTGCCCTGACTGATGAGTGCCCGGAGCATGACATCTACCGGTGCACCTACCTTGCCGGAAATGTGATGGTAGTTCTGACCGCCGTAGAAGGTGCCGACAGTACCAAAGGTAATGTCGCTGACGCTGACATTGCCTTTCGAATTTGTATCTACATTGGAGTTTCCGTAAGAAAATCCTATGTCTTTTGCATCGTTTGAAGAAATATCGATAACCAGAGCCGCCAGATTTATTTGAAGCGGCTTTGTCGTTTTCAGAAGATTGATGACATGCTCCTTATCGGCAAACATTTCGGCAATCATCTGAGCCTGATTTTTCTGATACTGGTTATTGACTGAGCCTCGGAGCAGTACCCGGTCGGCGATTTTTTCGACCTGTACGCCGGGGACATTCATTATTCTCTTTATCAGATCGGCATAGCCCGTATCAGTGGGAGCAACAGTTATATTGTAGTCTTCCATTGATTCGTCGGAATACCATACAGTCAGGCTGGTAGAGCCGTCCTTGTATCCGACGATGTTCAGACTGGTGTTATCTATAACCCGTACATCAGCGATGGCGGGATTGGTGACTGCTACGCGGATGATAGTCAGGTCATCATCACTGGGATAGAGATGGTAGGCCTGGTTCATTTCCAGATAAAGCTGCTCCGGTTTAGCGGCTTCCGCTTTGACGTTGCCGGACATCAGCAATACAGCCAGCGCGGCACCGGCCAGAAGCTTTTTGGATAGAAAGCGCTCAAGATGTCTTCTTATTCGTCTCAGCATTATCAGCGCCCTCCTTCCCTTGTGGCAGTTGTACCTCTGATGACTTCGACTGAGCCGCCTGAGGACGATGCCGGATAACGGGCGGCAGGTGCGGAGGTCTGAGGCCGTAAGGGCCTTCTCGGCTCAACGGACCTTTCGGTATGAACAACATAGTCGTGAGCGACGACGACCTCTTCCTTAGGCTTGTATGGACGCAGGGCCAGATAAACGACGCCGTTTTGTGCGGTAGTAGCAAGCTGCAGGGCGTCCTCCGGAGTCAGAGCCAGAGTAGCGGTAGCCATTGCTTCTTTGGCGGCCTTGATGGAGTTGTCCTGGTTTTTATCGCTGTCCAGTTTGGCGGGCTTTTCATTGGCACCGCTGCCGGATTTGTTTATGCCGAGAAGGAGGACATTCTGCAGTACCAGCTTGCCTACGAGCTGGCCTTCTTCCTTCCGGCCGGTTACAACCATGACATCGACATAATCACCGGCAGCGGCAAAGCCGGCCACACCGGTCACATCACTGATACCGACGGAAATCGCACGGCATTCGGGGGGGATTGTTCCCGTGAAGCCGGCCATTTTGGGATCGCTCATAAGCTTTTGCTTCGTGATGATATCGCCCTTCATGATGATGACGGCGGCGGGGTGGTTGTTCACTGCCTTTATGTCGGATAGAGCACCCTCCGGAACAGATTCTTCGGGAAGCTCCACAAGAGTGAGCATATTCTCCTGAATGGTGGCTCTGGGCGGGATGTTTTTATTTGCGGCCAGAACCCAGACCATCTTCTTTTGGGGCAGCTGGACGGGGGATTTATTATCCGTCGAGTCGCTGCCCAGCGACAGGTATACGAGGATTCCCAAAATACAGCTTACAACGCCGGCAATAATCATCCAGTGTCTGTATGTAAGCTTGTCACTTAATTGCTTGAATATGTCACGCACGTTTTTAGGCATAATTTACTACGTCCTTATGTGAATTTTAGTACCGACTTTATGATAGATAAAGCTATTTTTACAAGTATATAACCATTATAGAAGTCTTTCTAAATTTTCTCAACAGTTTTTTTTATTTTATCGTCAGTAATATGAGGTTGACTACGGGCTGTTGATGTTTTATTGTGATATTAAATATTTATTTTTGGGTGATGTTTGTGCTGCGTATAATATTGACGGCAGCTCTGGCGGGAATAACAACTGTCGGGCTTTCTAGGTTGATAGACCTATTGTACAGCCGCGAAAAAACGGAATTGAGCTTTCCGGAGGAAAAGAGGAGCAGGGCCGTTTTGCGCCTGCCGCTGCTTTTTGTCGGATGTGCAGCTGCTTATTTTGGGGTTGATACTTCATATCCGGCGGCAGGAATTTTTAATCTTTGCTTTTATCTGACCCTTCTGTTTATTTCGATTACAGATTGGGAACAGTATATTATTTTTGATTCGGCGGTTATGTTTTTGGCGGCGGCTGGTATCGTTCAGTCGCTTCTGAAATCGTATATGCCCGATTGTCTGGCACTGCCTCCCGGTATGCCGGTGCCGCCGCCGGAACCCTTGGAGTCGCTGCTTACTGGTCTGGCGGCCGGAGGCATAATGCTTTTGCTGGCGGTCGTGCTTAAAGGCAGTATTTTCGGCGGGGACATTAAACTGATAACGGCATTGGGAATGTGGCTGGGAGCAGGGTATACTTCATCGGCAGTGGCCTTCGGCTTCATTCTTGGGGGCCTGGCGGCGGCGGTGCTGCTGATAGTCACGAAGAAAAAGAAGGATGAGTTCTTCGCCTACGGGCCGTATTTTGCCATTGCCGCGGCGATTGTCCGGGCAACAGGGATAACACTATAAGCAAGCAATTAATAAAACGACCGCGGTGCAGATGATATGGTCATTTGCATGGCGGTTGTTTGGTTTTGAGACTAAAAGCGCATTCGTGATACATCACGGGACTAAAGTATCATAATGATGCAGGCGCGAATTGGCGAAAGTCCGGCAGATAAGGGGATTGACAGAAAACATTGTTTTCTAATAATGTAAAACAGTTGAAATTATTTAGCGTTAGTGGTTTAATATAGATAAGTTGTACAGCGCGATAATGCTGTACAAGTCAAGATGAAACCGACTGATTATCATACGGAGCCGTAAGAAGAACCGTACCGGTTTTGAATGGAGCAGTGACTGCGCTGATAGTAGTGCATAGGCCCGGATGATGTAATCGGAAATTATAGGACAATAGTATTAGGTTTCTTGGAGAAGTATTATGAACAAGCGAAAGATTGCGGCACTTTTGGGTGTATTCACGCTTCTGGCGTGTACCGCCGCTGCAACGAGAGATAAAACGATACAGCCCCCAAAGGACAGCAGAGCCCAGAGGGCGGCACAGGAATATGCCGAGACGACGGCTCTGCGGGCAGAAGATGAGGGCCGCTACAAGGTACTGAAGAAGAAACTGGAAAATGTTACCAAAAAGCTGGCAAAGGAAAAGAATGTGCCGGAAGATCGGCTGAGCCGAAAGGAAAAACTGGAACAGAATGTCCGGCAGCGGGAAATGATTCTGAAGGAATGGGAAAAGCATCAGGATGAGCTTTTGCAGAACGGCAGAGGCACGGCAAATACAAACCCGGCAAAGAAGACTCCCGCGTCTGCGGAACTGGAGGAACTGGAGAAGCGGACGGAGAAACTTTCCCGCAAGCTCCAGCGGAAAGTATACCGGCTCTACAGCAGCACCAATAAGCCCGGCGATGAGATGGACGAGGTCGTTGCTCTGAACGAAAAAGTGAACCGCTGCCGTGAGAAGCTGAAGGAGGCGGCTGAGGAATACGCCGCTGCTTACCTCCGGGACATGGCGGAGCAGGACAAGGTGGATTTCACCGACAGTCTGGAGCTGGAGACTTTGGCCGAGGGCGGCTTCATTGATTTGGAGGGAAAATCTCCGAGAACACTCAGCCGTGAAGAAGCGGCGGAGAAAACGGCCGCGTTTCTTTTGGAAATGGATGAGGGAAAATATCCCGACATCGACGATAAGTATATTCGGGCAGCCGGCAGGCTTCGGGCAAAGCTGGGAACCGAGCTGCAGGAGCTTGGCTATTTTGAGGATGAAGCGGCTCAGGCTCAGGCCCGCAATCAGGAGGCTTGGGAAAGCTCTGTAAAAGAGGCGCGGCGCTTCAATCTCAACGGTGAGCTGAGACTTGACTACAAAAATGACAACGGTGATGTCTCTAATGATAAGAGACTGCGTCTGAGAAACCGTCTTTACGGTGACTATAATATTGACGGAAACTGGCATGCCGTTGCTATGGTGGAGTCGGAAAAGAATCTGTCCGGCTCCGGAGATGACCACTGGCTCAGACTGGAGCGCTATTATCTGACCGGTAATGTGGGAGCGGTCCGGGCTACTGCGGGCAAGATGGGCGCCACCATGGCAGAGGGCAATGTCTACGACAGCAGCTTCAAGGGCATGATGCTGGAGGGCGGCGATAAAATAAATTTCGCGGCCCGGTACGGCTCAGTAAACTCGGCAAGGAATGTAGCCACCTTTACCGCCGGATATGCAGTGCCGGGTAAATACAGTCTGGAGGCCGGATATTTCGGATTTGGCATGAACGGCGGCGGACGGCGGAATATCTATATGCTGAACGGTCATGTGCCATTGGGCCGTCAGTTCGATTTCGGGGCAATGTTCCTTATGGGCCGCGACAGTTATGTGGGGAACGGCAACGGATATGTGCTTACACTGCAGCACGGTACTCCCTGGAGCGAGGAGCCGGGACGCACTTCATACTATCTGAAGTATTATCATCAGCCCCGGGCCACCTATGTACAGCACACCATGAACGGTGTGGCGGACAGGATGAACGGCTTCAGGGGCTGGGGCATCGGCGTGACCCGTACTCTGGTGAAAAATCTGATGGCTACGCTGGAATTTGATCACTTAAAGGAAATGACCACCAACCGGATTAACAATACGGTTTGGCTGGCCTTGTCCTTCTTTTATCATAGCTGATACCTTATGAATTAGGTGGGTTAGTGAAATGATTTTCGATGAACTGACAGAAAGAAAAAGAGCTTTGGTTGTAGTAGGGCTTGGCTATGTGGGCTTGCCGCTGGCAGTTGCCTTTGCAAAGCATTTCCGGGTAATAGGCTTCGACTTGAATGCGGAGAAGATTGCTGCGTATAAGGCCGGTATTGACCCGACACAGGAAGCCGGTGACGAGGCGGTGCGCTGCAGCGGAGTGGAGTTTACCTCTGATGCGGCTGCTCTGCAGGAAGCGGCTTTCATCATCGTTGCGGTACCTACTCCGGTAAATGGTGATAAGACGCCGGACCTTGAGCCTATCAGAAGTGCCTCGGCTCTGGTGGGCGCAAATATGAAGAAGGATACGGTGGTTGTCTTTGAGTCCACCGTTTATCCCGGAGTTACGGAGGATGTCTGCGGTCCGATTTTGGCGGAGAAATCCGGCTTGCAGCTGGGCAGTGAGTTCTTCATCGGTTATTCGCCGGAGCGTATCAATCCGGCAGACCCGGTGCATCGTCTGAAAAATATCGTGAAAATTGTTTCCGGCATGGATGAGGCAACTCTGGAGCTGGTGGCAAATGTCTACAGTCTGATTATCGAAGCCGGTGTTCATCGTGCCGGCAGCATCAAGGTGGCCGAGGCTGCCAAGGTAGCGGAAAATTCTCAGCGGGACATTAACATTGCTTTTATGAATGAGCTGGCCATGGCCTTTAACAGAATGGGTATCTCAACCCATGAGGTCGTTGAGGCCATGAATACGAAGTGGAACGCTCTGGGCTTCCGTCCCGGTCTGGTAGGCGGTCACTGCATCGGCGTTGATCCTTACTATTTCATTTACGAGGCAGAGAAGCTGGGGTACCATTCTCAGCTTATCGCGGCAGGCCGCCGGATTAATGACGGCATGAGCGAATTTGTGGCTCGTTCCGTCGTCAGAGAAATGATTGTGGAAGGAATAGATGTCAGCCGGGCCAATGTGGTACTCTGCGGCATGACCTTCAAGGAGGACTGCATCGATACCCGCAACTCCCGGGCTGTGGATGTTTACAACGAATTGGCGGAAATGGGACTGAAGCTGACGGCGGTCGACCCGGTGGCCGACCGGGAAATCTTCGCCAAGGAATACGGAATCGAGCTTACTTCACTGGATGAGGTGAAGGATGCGGATTGTCTTGTTTTCCTCGTGGCGCATCAGCAGTTCCGCAATCTTTCGGCGGAGCAGCTCAAGCAGCTCTATAAAAAGACCGACGGCAGAAAGCTGCTGATTGATGTCAAGAGTATGTTTGACAGCAGCAGCCTGGCCCAGCAGGACTTCCGGGTTTGGAGTTTGTAAGGAGAAAATCTTGAATTTCCAGATAAAAATGCTTTACACCGTAATCATATCCGTGGTCTGCGGTTTGATTTACTGGTGGGCGCCGTGGGAAGATTTCGCTCAGAAGGCGGACATACCCGGCGGCATAAACGAGCTGGATATGTTCTGGCAGGCTGATGATGAAATCGCGGCAGCGAGGGAAAAAATCATTGAGCATCCGGAGCCGGCTCTTGTCATTGTGGCCAACCGCAATGAACTGCCGCAGGTAGCGCTGGTGGTGGAAGGTCTGCCTGACAGGGTGATGACGGCACAGATTGTGGATTGCCTGACGAAGCATAAGGCAAACGCCGTTTTCTTTGCCGAAGGCATGAATGCGGCAGAGGAAGATGAGACCATCAAGCTGATTACCGAGGGCGGTTTTCCCCTGGGCAATTATACTTTCGTTGGTGCCAGCCGTCTGGACAGACAACCAATAACCAAGATAATCGGTGAGCTGTGCAGGACACAGAAGGTTATCCGGGCGCAGACCGGTACGGCACCGAAGCTGTTCATGGCCAACCGCACCGTTTATACGCCGGATGTGCTGAAGGCAGTCAATGCCTGCGGGCTGGAAGCGGCGGTGAGAGCAAATGTCTATATCGACATGGCGACGATTAACAGTCAGGCCGATGCCGATAATTTTGCACTCAGCGTACCTAACGGCAGCATCCTGTCCATGAAGCTAGGTCTTACGGTGGAGCCGCCGGCTAAAGCGGCTGTCCCTCGCGAACAGAGACCAGCAATCGATAAGAAGCCGACAATCAAGGATTCGACGGTGCAGAAGGCAGCCGGAAGCAGCGGGCCAAATTTCGCCGAGCGCCTTGAATATATTCTGACGGCCTTTGACAAAAAGGGCGTTGTCTTCGCGGATGTAAATTATTTCTCAAAAATCAAGTATATTCCGGTCGCTCCGATGGAGGTTGAAGAAGGCGCTCCGAAGGCCGTGCCGGAAAACGGTGTCCCCGCACAGGGGAAACCTGCGGGGAATGTTGCCACCAAGACGGGAACACCGGCAGAAAGCGGTGCCTCAGAAGAGGGCGCACCGACGGATAACGGCAGCTCCGAAGAAGGTGAACCGTTGGAGGAGGATGTCCCCGAAGAAGGGGAGCCGGAGGAACCTGCTGAAGATTAAGCAGGGAAGAGTGAGGATGTATCAGGTTGAGTATTGAGGACATAGTATTAAAAGAAAAACATGATAGGCGTCTCCTTTCCCATGTTCCGGACGGCGAGCAGCAGAGAAGCAACCGTGATCGCCGCCACAACGATGTTGAGATTCGGGATTTTCGCGACTATATCAACAGCGAAAAGGAAGGGCAGCGCTATATTGTTGACTTTCCGGTGACCGTCAGGGTTCGCAATAAGGTGGGTCGGGAGTTCAAGATTTCCTCCGTAGCAAAGGATATATCCGGAAGCGGCATAATGGTCTGCACGGAGGAGAAGACGGCAGTGCTCAAAGAGGGCAGTGCCGCAAAGCTGGATTTTGAAATAACGCCGGGGTCTATGGTCGAAGGCTATGAGATGAATGTCAGGAAGCTGGGGGCTCACTGTGTCCGTGTGGTCGAGTTTCCGGACGGAACGATGGGCTACGCTTTCCAGTTTGATGAGATTTTGTCCCATTATGTGAACCGCAAGCGGGGCCGCTATATGCTGGGCGTTGCTTCCTGCTTCCTGTTGCTTGTTACCCTCATTATCGTGCTGATGAGGGCCGAGTCGGTAATTTATTTTGAGTTCAACAAATTCCTTTACTTCTACAGTATTATCGCGGCAATTTTCCTTTTGAGCCGTTACCTCTTTGCAATTTTCTATCGGCCGGTGGAGATTGATCCGGATTTCACTCCCGGTGTTACCGTCATAGTTCCCTGCTTCAATGAAGAGGAGTGGATACAGCGGACGATATTGAGCTGTATCAATCAGGATTATCCGGCGGAGAAGCTGGAGGTCATGGTAGTGGATGACTGCTCTACCGACCGCTCGGTAGAGAAAATCAAGGAAATAATCGAACGGCTGAAGGCAGAGGGCGACCGGTACAATGTGGCCGAGCGTCTGAACTACTATGTGCAGCCGGTCAACCAGGGCAAGCGTGAGGCCATGGCGGTAGGTGCGAAGCTGGCAAAGCATGAGCTGCTGGTATTTGTAGATTCCGACAGCTTCCTTGACCCCTTCGCTGTCCGCAATATTGTCCAGCCTTTTAAGGACGAAGAGATGGGCGGCGTTTCCGGCCGTACCGATGTAGCCAATACCTACACAAACGCGCTGACGAAGATGCAGTCAGTCCGCTATTATATCGCCTTCCGGGTAATGAAAGCGGCCGAGGGCTATTTCGACGCGGTTACCTGTCTGTCCGGTCCGCTTTCCTGCTATCGCAAGGATCTCGTTCTGAAGTATGCCGATGACTGGCTGAATCAAAAATTCCTCGGTCAGAGGGCAACCTTCGGTGATGACCGGTCAATGACGAATTTTATTTTGCGGCATAACAGGACTACTTATCAGGATACTGCTGTCTGTTCCACCATCGTTCCAAATACCCACAAGATGTTCCTGAAGCAGCAGATGCGCTGGAAGCGCTCCTGGCTCAGAGAGTCTCTTATCGGGGCAAAGTATATGTGGCGCAAGGAGCCTTTCATGTCCCTGTGCTTCTACATGGGTCTTGCCGTACCGATTTTGGCGCCTATCATCGTACTGTACAATCTTGTTTATGTGCCGCTGCTGCATCGGGTTTTCCCCACCACCTTCCTTATCGGAATGGTAATGATGGCATCCCTGATGAGTATGGCACAGCTTTTCCTGCGCCGCAGTACTACCTGGGCCTACGGAATCTGGTTCTGCATTTATTATGAGGCCGTTCTGCTGTGGCAGATGCCTATCGCCTGGTTCACCTTCTGGAAGTCTACCTGGGGTACCAGAATGACGCCGGCTGACCTTGCTGAGCTGCAGGCCGATAAGAAGGGCGAGGCAAAGGCAGATACGCAAAAGGCGGAGATAAAAGCAGAAGCAAAGGCCGAGATGAATACTGCCGCGGCTGAAGAAGCTAAACCGGTGAAGGCCGAGGAGCCGCTGGCAGCAGCGGCCGGAGCAGCAGTGACAAAGCAGGAACCGGAAGAAGAAATCATTGCCGGGGAAAACGATGTCGAGGAAGCAAAAACGGCGGCTGAAACTGAAGCTGCCGAAATTCCCGAAGAGGCGGAAGATATGTCGGTGACAGAAGCTGCACAGACTGAGGAAACTGAGCCTGTCCAGCAGGTCGAGCCGACTGAAGACTCTTCCGAGGCTGAAGCTGCTGAGTCTGCCGATGAACAGACGGCACGGCCGGTACAGCGGATAAAGCCACTGAAAATGAAAAAGCTGGTAGCGGTAGTCGTTTACCAGCCTTTGGCAGCACGGCGGGAAAAGACGCTGAAGCAGGAGACTCTCCAGAGAGCCGTCGAAATGGCGGAGCGGGCCGCCGCAGGAAGGAAGACTGAGAAAAACAAAGGGGCTGGGAATGTGGTAAGCATTGACAGCGCCATGAAGAAAAGGAAGGCGGAGGAATTGAAGGAAAAGGACGGTGACAGGCAGAATGGATAAAAAGGAAAACGCTGCAGTTGTCATCGGAGACCATAAATATACCAGGCGGAAAAACCGTCGGAAGAGATTTCGTACTCTTCTGCAGGTGCTTATTCTGGCTTTATTTTCCTATGTCGTCTGGATGGGCCTTTTCCATCACGGGACTTATGTTCCTGCTGAGGCGGACGAGGAAGCGGAGCCGGGGATGTCAGATACCGGCTTTGTTGCACTGTCCTACTTCGGCGTGGACAGAATCGGAAACAAGTCGGATTTGATTGGCAAGGATGTGCTGGAGCAGCATCTGGCCGCTTTGCACCGTCAGGGCTATGTGACAATCACCCAGACGGACATCGAGGAATACTATAAGGAAGGAAAGCGTCTGCCGGACCGTTCCCTCTTCCTGATGTTTGAGGACGGACGCCGGGATACCGCGATTTTCGCTCAGAAAATTCTGGAGAAGTACAACTTCAAGGCAACAATGCTCACCTATCCGGAAAAATTCGACAACAAGGATCTGAAGTTCCTGTCGCCGGAGGAGCTGAAGGATTTGGAGAGGACTTCCTTCTGGGAGATGGGAAGCAACGGCTACCGTCTGCAGTTTATCAATGTCTTTGACCGTCACGGCAATTACCTTGGCGAGTTGGACCCGGTGAGATTTGCCAAGCTACGCGGCTGTCTTGTGAACCGGTACAATCATTATCTGATGGATTACATACGGGATAAGGAAGAGCAGCCGAAGGAAAGCTATAACCACATGAAGCGGCGCATCAGCTATGACTACGAGCGGCTCCGGTATTTGTATGCCACGCAGCTTGACTATGTGCCCCGCCTCTATGCCATCATGCACGCCAATACCGGTGCCTTCGGCAATAATCGGCAGGTCAGCGATGTGAATGAGAAGTGGATTCGCGAGATTTTCACGATGAACTTCAATCGTGAGGGCTACTGCTTCAATCAGCGCGGCGCCAGCATTTACGACCTGACCCGAATGCAGCCGCAGCCCCACTGGTCCACCAATCATCTGCTGATGCGGATAAAGCACGATATAAACCAGTACATTACCTTTGAGACCGGCAAATCTCCCAAGGCGGAGGAATTTGATTTGCTGCAGGGAGCGATGGAGTTTACCGGAGATACCCTCACCGTCACCAGCGAGCCGGAGAACAAGGGCATGGTCCGGCTGAAGGGCAGCGAGGAATTCGGAGATGTTCATCTGAAGGTCCGGCTGCAGGGCAATGTATTCGGTAATCAGAGAATTTATTTGCGGGCCAGCGATTCTATGCTGGACTATGTATGTGTCTGCCTGGCTAACGGGCAGCTGGTGGTCAATGAGCTGGACAACGAAAATTACCGCGAACTTTTCCGGGCGAAGCTGACGAAGCTGGACGGTGTAGAGCCGGTTTCGGTGGCAGAGGATAAGAGAGCGGTGGAGGTGCAGGAGCTGGAGACCTTTGCCCGCTATGCACCGTCCACGGAGTTGGCTCAGTACTATCTGGCCAAGGCAGCGAAGCGAGCCGAAGAGCCGGCACAGAGTTTGGCCGAGGGCGGAAAAGAGTATGTGCCGCCCATTCCGGTAAACTCCCGGGGGGACAGAGCACTGGATATTGTCCTGCAGGGCGATAGGCTCACCGTCACCATGGACGGAACGGAAATCTGTCGCGATGCCGCAGTCAGAGTGAAACAAAATGGCAGCATTTATTTTGAAGGCAGCTGGAATAAGGATGCCTGGAGCCAGCGCAATCTGGCCGATGATGTCTATGACGGCGTATTCAAGGGACTGGAGATTTCCGTGCCCGCGCCGGAGGCAAAGGAAGAGCAGAAGCTGTTCTCAGCGATGCCGGTTGGCATGGAACTTTACCGGATGCAGGCAGAAGAATACTGGGAGAAGCTGCTGGATGCTTTCATAACTAACTTGTAAACAACGGAAGGATGGTGCGGCGTGAAACGCTTGCACAGTAAGATAGTTGCCGGGGCATTGGCGGCTGGAGTCAGCCTGCTGATGCTCACGGGATGCAGTGCCAAGCCCCACAGCAGTCAGCATGGTCCGATGCTGATGACGGCCTGGGTTGCTGACTGGGATGCGGAAAGTGGCCGGGAGGACGGGGAAAAAATCAGGCACGACCTCCGGTCGATGGTTTATTTCCGCACCTATTTTACCGATGGCGATAAAATCGTGGTGCCGGACTCTCTGCTGTCGCTGAAGGGCAGCCGGAGTCTGGAGCGGCCGGGAGAGTATCTTTCCTTTACCAATGATTTCGTTCCCGGTAAGGGGACGGCAGTGCAGAAGGATTTGGCTGTCCTGCAGCGGGTGCTGAAGGATGAGCCGTCAATGAACGCTCATGTGGCGGAGCTGGTGCGGCTGACGAAGGAAAAGGGCTTCAACGGCATTGAGCTTGACTACGAAAGGGTATTCAAGGACGAGGCACTGGCGAAGAAGTTCGTCTGGCTGATTTCCAAGCTGCAGTATGCGGCGGTTAAGAATGATTTGAAGCTGCGGGTGGTGCTTGAGCCGTCGGCAGATGTTTCTCTTGATTACTGCAAGGGTCCGGATTATGTTGTGATGCTGTACAATCTCTACGGTTTGCACAGCGGGCCGGGGCCGAAGGCGGACTTTGCTTTCATTGCAAAGACCCTGAAGAAGATGCGGCAGCTTCCGGGTAATGTGGAGGCCGCTGTTTCCACCGGCGGCTGTCTGTGGGAGGAAAGCGGGAAGAAGCAGTACATCACCGAGGCTGAGGCAGTGGCCATGGCAAAAGAGCAGGAAGCCAAGCCGGCTCGTGAGGATGACAGCGGAGTTCTGCATTTTTCCTTCAGAAACCGGGCCGGACAAAAGACCGAGGTCTGGTATGCCGACGAGACTACACTGAATATGTGGCTCAATGAGATTGAAGCCAACGGAATTAAGTCGGTGAATATCTGGAGGCTTGGGGGCAATCTCAACCTGGCTGGGGTGAAGTGAGCGGAGGATACTTAGGAGACGATTTTATGAAGAGATTGATTGCTGCAGGATTGGCAGCCTTTACCCTGACCTTTTCGTCATGGGCGATGCAGCCTGCCTCGTTTGCTCAGGCACAGTCTGCCTACAGCACCGAACGGCAGGCTAATGCAGGCCGCAAGGCAGAGCGTCAGCGCTTCGTCTATACGACGGAGCAGGCGGTGGTCTTTACCTTCGGCGGTTTGTCCAAGCGCGGGGCTCTGGAATATGTGCTGGACAAAATGGACGAGGAGTCTATGCGCGGCACCTTCTTTGTCACGGAACGCGAGCTGGAGCGAAACCGGGATAATATCGACATGATTGTATCCCGGGGTCACGAGCTGGCCATCGGTATCAGAGTAAGTCAGGATGCCGACAAGCCGGATGATTTTGACTCCATCTGCGGTCAGATAGAGCGCGTCCGCAGCATTTTGAGCGAAGACTATGGAACAGATACGAATCTTGTTCGGGAAATGACCGGCTCAAACGAGGATTTCATGTTTGAAGCGGTGTCCGCTATGGGCTGCCGGCTGATGGGCCAAAGCGTAAATGTGGTGCGGACAAAGGACAAGAATGCAAAAAGCGCCGAGGAAGTAATGGAAACCCTTTTCGGCAAGGGTGTGCGTTCTCTGGGCAGAGGGCAGATTGTCTATATCCGCACGGATTTTTACGAAAAGGAGACGCTGGCCGGGGACATGATGCTGGCAGTAAAGCATCAGAAGATTGACAATATCGCTTACCGGTCCCTTGATGATACGCCGGAGAGAAATCCGCAGAACGACTCGGCCTATCGGGCGGCATCACTGCAGGAAGTACTGAACAATTCGGGAAAACTCTACGACTATCCTGTGGCACCGGATAAGCTGCCCTATGAGCTGAAGCCGGAGACGATTGCCATGCCGGTGAGCCGGGAAAACCTGAAGACGGAGTTCTATAAGCGATACATCGGCTCTCCCTCGGTTGACGGCGGTGACCGTATGCTGGGCTTTTCCTCCGCGGAGATTGCAAAGGCGGACAAGACCGGCGTCATTAAGAATGTGCCGGAGGGGACGGTTTTCCTTACCTTCGATGACTGGGGCAACGATGACTCCATAAACAAGCTGCTGTATGTGCTGCGAAAGCATCATGTGCCGGCTACATTCTTCATAATCACCTGGAATATGCCGAACAATCCAAACCTCCTGCGGGCTATTGCACAGGACGGTCACGATATAGCCAGTCATACCGACGGTCACAAGGCGATGGCCCGGTACAACGAAAAAACTCGCCGCACCGAGGCAATGCAGGACAAGGAAACCTACGCCAAGGATGTGGCGGAGTCATACGAGAAGCTGGCGATGACGGTAGGTGATGTGGTAGTGGATGGCCGTCATCCGCTGACCAGGCTTATGCGCCCGCCGACGCTGGCACTGAATAAGAACGGCGTACAGTCGATTTTCGATGCAGGTTTTACCTATATTGTCTCCGGCTTTGCCAGCACCACCGATTACAAGTCGCCGATTCTCAGCGCAATGGTGGGGGCAATTCAGTCGGGAATTTACGATGGGAAAAACCGGGTTCGCTCCGGCTCCGTAATCGTCATGCACATGACTGCCTCGGCAAAATATACGGCCAGAGCCCTGGACCTCCTGCTGACGGAAAATGAGAAGCGGGCAGACGGTGATCCGCTGAAATTCCGACCGGCCCTTCTCAGCACCTATCTGGTGCCGGGATATGACCAGCGGGCAGCCGCCAAAGACAGACTGAATCAGAGTCAAAAGGTTCCGCTGCCGATAAGCGACACAAAACACTGAGGTATATCTCAGCAGCAGCGACAAACAAACAGCCACAGTGACAAGCAGTTATTATGCCTGTCGCTGCGGCTGTTTCTTTATCTGATTTTTATTTCTCAATGTAGGGGTCGGTTCCATCCTGTTCGCTCAGCTCGATAAGTCCCTTCAGGCGCTGGATATTTTTCTGATGGAGACCGATGGCGAAACCGATACGGGTCTTTTCCTCGTCGGTGAAATCTCCTTCGGTCTGAGCTTTTTCGATTTTTTTCAGCCGTGCCTCTACATCTGACAGCTCATCGGTAAGAAGCTTCTTCTGAAGGAGGGCGCAGCCGTAGACTGCCCGCATATTTTCCCGTATGTGGTTGGCATAGCCCGGCTCTGCCGATGCTTCCTCCAGATAGCGGGCCACATGGTCAATGATAAGGTAGGGACTCTCTCCGCTGTGAATCATGGCGAGAAGCTCCATCTTTATATTCTGCTCTACTCCGTGGGGGACGGATACATCTACATTGTCTGCCATCAGAGTGTCACATCCTTACAGCTTAGTTTTTTGACGGCGGCCTCCAGCAGACGGCAGGCGTCGGTGATGTCGTCTATCTCGGCATGCTCGGCTCCGTTGTGGCTGATGCCGTCCCGGCAGGGAATGAAGATCATGCCGGTGGGGCAGTACTCGGCCCAGTGCATAGCGTCGTGTCCGGCACCGCTGGGCATACGCAGGGTGACAGCCTCCGGAAGTACTTCGGCGGCTGTGTCGGCCAAAAGATTTACGGCAGCTTCCGAAAGAACGGCGGGTTTCTCATCGGAAACTGGCTCTACGCTGTAGGGGATACCGCGGCGCTTGGACACTTCTTCGACAAATTCTCTGATCCGGCGGACGGCATCGGCCTTTGCTTCGGCGCTGATACTGCGGATGTCGATGCCAAGGGTGACCTTGCCGGGGATGACATTCATTACATTGGGAGTGACATTTACGATGCCGACAGTACCGACGACGGCGGGGAAGTCGTTGTCTTTGCCGTACTCGGAAGCGATTTTCTCCACGGCCAGGATGACCTCGGCGGCGAAGCAGGCTCCGTCGCTGCGGAGCCCCATGGGGGTGGCACCGCTATGGTCGGCACTGCCGTCAATGTGTACGCGGAAACGGGTAGGGGCAGCAATACCGGTGACGAGGCCGAGGGGGATGTTCTTGGCTTCCAGCACCTTTCCCTGCTCGATGTGGACTTCGAGGAAGGCTTTGGCCGGAGCGGTGTAGACGGCGGAGGGAAGTTCGTCCGGACGGAGATCACGGGACTTCAAAGCCTCGTAGAGGGTCACGCCCTGCTTATCCTTCAGACGATGGAGGTCATCGATGGTCAGCTCGTCACGCATGGCCCGGCTGCCGAGGGTGGCGGCACCGAAGCGGCTTGATTCTTCACACATGAAGAGGATCTGCTCAAGGGGCAGCTCGTTGGCGAAGCCGTCCTCCTGCAGACTGGTCATTACCTCCAGGGCGCAGAGTGTACCGACGATGCCGTCGAAGTTGCCGCCGCCGGGGACACTGTCGGCGTGGGAGCCGTACAGCACAGCCGGAGCATCGGCAGAGGCGTCGGTTCCTTCCCGGCGGGCGATGACATTGCCGAAGGCATCAACGCGGATGGAGAGACCGGCCTTTTTCATTTCACCTATAAGATAGTCACGGCCCTGCCAGTCATCATCGGTGAAGGCCAGACGGTAGAAGCCGTCCTCCCTTTTGCCGATGGCGGCAAGGGTGTCCAGATGCTTTTGAAGTCGTTCTTTGCTTATCATGGTATATCTCCTTTAATGATGTTGCTGAATCATATTGTAGGTAAAAATCATTCCTTTGACAAGAAGCGGTTGACTCTTTTTTCAATCATGCTACAATTTATGAGGGCTTTTTTGTCCCAATCTGTGTTTCAGAGCAAGCAGAAGGAGTAGTAAAGATGAAACAGAGTAATGCCCTGGTGGAGAAGATTTTTGCCGCCGCCGATGCAATGAATGATGAAATGGTCACCCGTCGCCGTGACCTGCATAAATACGCCGAGCCGGGCTGGACTGAGTTCCGCACCGCCGCAATGGTGGCCGGAGAGCTGACGAAACTGGGCTATGCCGTGGAGGCCGGTGCCGCAGTAGTGAAGAAGGAAGCCATGATGGGCGTTCCTTCTGATGAACGCCTCGCAAAGGAAATGGAGCGGGCTGTCTCTGAGGGAGCAGATCCGCAGTGGGTAGAAAAAATGGCCGGCGGCCTCACCGGTGTCGTAGGTACCATGAAGTGTGCCGGTGACGGCCCGGTGGTTGCCCTGCGCTTCGATATGGATGCCCTTGACCTCATGGAGACCACCGATGCTGGACACGAGCCGCTGGAGAAGGGCTTTGCCTCCGTCCATGACTGGGGTATGCATGCCTGCGGCCATGATGGTCATACCACCATCGGTCTGGCAGTAGCCAAAATCCTCGCGGAACTGAAGGAGGAGCTGAAGGGTACCGTAAAGATGATATTCCAGCCGGCAGAGGAAGGCGTCCGCGGCGCCTATGCAATGGTTGAGGCCGGTGTCGTTGATGATGCCGACTATCTGCTGGGTGCTCATATCGGAATGAAGCTGCCCCGTACCGGTGCCATCGCTGCCCGCATCTACGGCATGCTGGCTACCACTAAATTCGATGCAAACTTCACCGGCGTACCGGCTCATGCCGGTATGGCTCCGGAGCAGGGCAAGAATGCTTTGCTGGCTGCGGCTTGCGCTGCCCTCAATCTCCATGCCATCAGCCGTCACTCCGGCGGTACCAGCCGTATAAATGTCGGCAAGCTGATTGCCGGTTCCGGCCGCAATGTCATCGGCGACAAGGCTCTGCTGCAGCTTGAGACCCGCGGAATTTCCACCGAGGTCAATGAGTATGTGGCGTCTGAAGCACAGCGCATCATAAAGGCGGCCGCCGATATGTACGGCGTAACTGTAGATATCAGCCGGGCCGGCGGCGCAGCCGGTGCTGAGAATTCACCGGCACTGGCAGACGCACTTACCGAGCATGCCAGGGAACTTGGTATTTTCAGCGAAATTGTGGAGGAGCCGGTTGATTTCGGCGGCAGCGAGGATTGCAGCTACTTCATGCAGCGGGTTCAGAACAATGGCGGTCAGGCTGCCTATCTGAACATTGGAGCAAAGCTGGCTGCCGGCCATCACGATGCGCACTTTACCTTTGATGAGGCCGTTCTCGGTCTTTCCGTGAAGGTTATTGCCACCTCCGCTGCAGGACTGCTGAACGGAGAAATCAAGGCTTGAGCTGGAAATACAGCTTATAACATGATATAATTATTTATCTATGTAATTTATCCGCAGTACAATAGAAAAAATTAACGGATGGTGAAATCATGAAGGTAACGGAGAAGGATGTCAATACCGTCGCTGTGCTTTCCCGCCTGTCGTTTTCCCCGGAGGAAATGACGGAGTATGCAGAGAAGTTCAGTGCCATTATTGACTATATGGATATTCTGCAGAAGGCGGATACCGCTGATGTGCCGCCGACGGCTCACGCTCTCCCCATGCAGAATGTTCTGCGTGAGGATGTGGTTCGTCCCTCCATCGACAGGGAGCTTGCTCTCCTGAACGCACCGGAGAAGGAAGACGGCTATTTCAAAGTACCGAAGGTTTTGGAAGAATAAGGAGGCGACAGCTTTGAAGCTATACGCAAAGACCGCGCACGAGCTCCACGATATGCTCGTCGCTAAGGAAATATCAGCAGCAGAGCTCACCGAATCGGTGCTGGCTCAGCAGGCAGCCACTGAAGAAAAGGTGGGCGCTTATATCACTACTCTTGCCGACGAGGCTATGGCTCAGGCAAAAGCAGTAGATGAAAAAATTGCTGCCGGAGAGAAGATTGGCTTTTTGGCCGGTATCCCCGGTGCCATCAAGGATAATATCTGCACTAAGGGCATAAAAACCACCTGTGCCTCCAAAATGCTGGAGAATTTTGTGGCACCCTATGATGCTACTGTCATGACAAAGCTGGCGGCTGAGAATCCGGTTGTCGTCGGTAAGACAAACATGGATGAATTCGCCATGGGCGGTTCCACTGAGAACTCGGCCATGAAGATTACCCATAATCCCCGCAATCTCGACTGCGTACCGGGCGGCAGCTCCGGCGGCAGCGCTGCGGCTGTGGCAGCCGGCTCTGCTATCTGGGCGCTGGGCTCCGATACCGGCGGCTCTATTCGTCAGCCGGCATCCTTCTGCGGTGTTGTCGGTCTGAAGCCGACCTATGGCCGTGTATCCCGCTACGGTCTTGTAGCATTTGCTTCTTCTCTGGATCAGATTGGTCCCTTGACCCGTGATGTTACCGATGCGGCTAATATCATGAATGTCATTTCCGGTCACGATATGATGGATTCTACCTCCAGCCCCGCGGAGGTGCCTGATTTCACCAAGGCTCTCACCGGTGATGTTAAGGGACTGAAAATCGGTCTGCCGAAGGAATACTTCGGTGCCGGTATTGCCCCGGAGGTTGCTTCCTCCGTCAAGGCAGCTATCGAGCAGCTCACCAAGCTGGGTGCTGAGGTAACGGAGATTTCTCTCCCCCATACCGAATACGCCGTTTCCACCTACTATCTCATTGCTCCCGCTGAGGCAGCTACGAATCTGGCCCGCTATGACGGCGTCAGCTTCGGTGCCCGGGTAGAGGGTGCCGATATCGTGGAAATGATGACCAACACCCGCACTCAGAAGTTCGGCCCGGAGGTAAAGCGCCGCATTATGATCGGCAACTACGCACTCTCCGCCGGCTACTATGATGCATATTATCTGAAGGCCCTGAAGGTTCGTACCCTCATTCAGCGTGACTTCACCGAAGCCTTTAAGTCCGTAGATGTCATTGCCTGCCCCACGGCACCGACCCCTGCCTACAAGATTGGTTCCATGGTGTCCGACCCGCTGGCAATGTACATGATGGATATTTCTACCGTTCCCTTGAACCTTGCCGGTCTGCCGGGTATTTCGCTCCCCTGCGGCGTCGCAGCGGACGGACTGCCAATCGGACTGCAGCTCATGGGCAAGCCCCTTGACGAGATGACTGTTCTCCGGGCAGCTTACGCCTACGAGCAGACTCAGGATTATCACAAAACTCTTGTACCGGAAGGAGGCGCCGAATAATGAAATACGAAGCAGTAATCGGTCTCGAGATTCACAGCGAGCTGAAAACCAATACGAAAATTTTCTGCGGCTGCGCTACCAGCTTCGGTGCCGAACAGAATACCCATGTCTGCCCGGTCTGCCTCGGACTGCCCGGCGTTCTGCCGGTAGTAAACCGTCGGGTCGTTGAGTTTGCCATCAAGGCCGGTCTCGCTATGAATTGCGAAATCAACCATTTCAGCAAATTTGACCGCAAGAACTACTACTATCCGGATTTGCCGAAGAACTTCCAGACCTCTCAGTTTGACCTGCCCATCTGTGAGCATGGCTATGTGGATATCGATACCGTCAACGGGCCGAAGCGTATCCGAATCACCCGTATTCACATGGAGGAGGATGCCGGTAAGCTGGTTCACTCCGGCAGCACGATCAAGGACTCCGATTCCTCCAATGTAGATTACAACCGTACCGGTGTACCCCTTATCGAAATCGTCTCCGAGCCGGACATGAGCAGCCCCGAAGAGGCTCGTGCCTACATGGAGAAGGTCAAGAGTATTCTGGAATATGTGGATGTTTCCAACTGCCGTATGGAGCAGGGCAATCTCCGCGCCGACCTGAATGTTTCCGTCCGTCCGGTGGGCGAGACGAAGCTCGGTACCCGTACCGAAATGAAGAATATCAACTCCTTCAAGGCTGTTGAGGACTCTCTGGCTTATGAGATTCAGCGCCAGATTGAAGTGGTTGAGGACGGCGGAACCATCCGTCAGGAAACCCGCACCTGGGATCCCAATAAGGGAATCACTCTCTCCATGCGCTCCAAAGAAGAAGCGCAGGATTACCGCTATATGCCGGAGCCGGATCTCGTTCCCATCGTCACCACCGACGAGGAAATCGAGGAATACCGCAAGAAGCTTCCGGAGCTTCCGGATGCCCGTCGGGCTCGTCTGGTAGAGATGGGACTCACCGCTTATGATGCCGGTGTAATCACGGCTTCCCGCGCAATGGCAGAGTATTTCGATGCTGTTGTTGAGGGCGGTGCTGATGCGAAATTGGCCGCCAACTGGATTATGGGCGACCTGTCCAAGAACCTGAATGCCGAGGGCAAGACCATCACCGAGTCTCCGGTGGAGGCTGGACGACTGGCTAAGATGATAGCTCTCATCAGCAAGGGAACCATTTCCTCCAAGATTGCCAAGACCGTATTCGCTGAGATGTGGAACTGCCCCGATGAGCCGGAGAAGATTGTCGAGGCCAAGGGACTTGTTCAGATTACCGATACCGGTGCTATTGAAGCAATCGTTGATGAAGTCATCGCCAACAACGAAAAGGCTGTAGCCGACTACAAGGGCGGCAATAAGAAGGCTATCGGCGCTCTTGTCGGTCAGGTAATGAAGGCCAGCAAGGGAAAGGCAAACCCGGGCATGGTCAATCAGCTGCTGGCAAAGAAGCTTGGCTGATTTCTCTAAAAAGTAATTTCGCTGTAACCATGCCTATAAGAAAACAATAAATCAATGCCGGTACTTGGCGACCTGCAAGCAAGCGTACGAAGCAGGAGCCTTGTATCCGCTGCGTTGATTTCTGAGCGAGAGCGTGTTTTCGATAGGTATGGTTACAGCGATGAGTAAAATTTATAGAATATAAAGAAGGCGAGGAGATACTATGCAGCGCATAATATATCTCCTCGTCTTTTTCTCTGCTTCGCTGCTGGTGCTGAAGCCGGTATGGGGAATCGTGACCGACAGACCGGTGACAGAAGCCTCACAGGCTGCTCCAGTGTCCGCTGCGCCAAAGGGAAACAATTCCCTGCCGAAGGAAAAAGCAGCCGGAGGTTCATCTCTCTACCGGCCTAGTCTCCGGTCGGACGGACATCTGAAGCTGGAGCCGGAGACGGGATATGTATTTGCTTCTCCCTTTGATGAGATGAGGCAGCCAGCCGACAGCAGTACGGCTGTTCCTGTGAGTGGCGGCATGAGGCTGACGGGTCTGGCTAAGAGCAGTCGGGGCGTAAGAGCGGTAATCGAACAGGGACAGTCGGTTATCACTTTGGCAGAAGGTGAAACAAAGTCCGGAATAACTCTGATAGAAATTGATGAGGCGAGTCGGGCCGTCGTTATAAATGGCCCGTCGGGACAGCGGGTGCTGAGACTGGTGGATTCACAGCCGTAAGATAGAGGACAGGTTGGTTGACAGGGAATGAAGAATTGCTTTTGTAGAAAACTGACTGCCGTATGTGTCGGTGCAATGTTATACGGCAGTGGATTGACCTCTGCCTCCGCCGAGGCGATTTCTCTGGATTTTCGCAACGCCGATGTCCGGGGAGTATTCACCCAGATTGCTGAGCTGGGCGGCATCGGCCTCGTAATGGATGAATCTGTAAAGGGCCGGCTGACGATATCGCTGAAGGATGTGGATCCCTGGGAAGCGGCGGAGATAGTGGCCATGACCAGAGGCCTGTCAATCAGCCGCCGAGGGGATACACTGGTTGTCACTACCGGTGGTGTAGGGGGCAGCAGTCTCTATGGAGTCCATGTGTTCCGGATAGAAAACGCCGAGCTGGACACCATTGCCGAGGCCGTGGACATGGCTTTCGGGGGCAGCGATGACTACGATGATTACAGCTACGGCAGAGAACGCCGGAATGACACCGGGACAGGCGACACCTATCGAACCCGGCAGAACGGCAAGGATTACGGACAGCACTCTGGGACTGCAGGAAACACCGTAAACCGGAGGAATGAAAGACTGAACAATCGTCGGGGACGCAGCAGCTCCGACGATGACCGACGGGTAAGCTGTGACTACCAGACCAATTCACTGATTTTCTACGGGACCTCTGCCGAAGCGGAACAGGTACGCCGTATGGTGAAGGAACTGGATGTTCCCGCTAAGCAGATTGCCCTGGAGGCAAGAGTGCTGGCAATCTCCAAGGAGGCAGCGAAAAATCTCGGCGTCCAATGGCAGTGGTCGAGCGTGCCGCAATATCCCGAACGGGAAACTTCCAACGAATCCCGCCGGCAGGTAGTGCAGAATCCGGACGGCACTTACAGCACAGTTACCGTCGATGTGCCGAAGACCACGGTCAGCCGCAGGTGGGGAAATAATTCTTACGGCATTATCCAGTTTGGCCGGGGGCCCGAGGGACATCCCTTTGAGTTTTATTACGGTGCCACTATCAATGCCCTTATCACCGACGGCAAAGCGAAGGTGCTGGCCAGACCGAACATTACAACCATACAGGGGCACGAGGCTGTCATAAATATCGGCGGCGAAGTCCCGGTGACGGAAACCTCGGTGACGAATTCTACCACAACCACCTCCATAAGCTATAAGGAGGCGGGAATTATCCTCCGATATACACCGCGGGTAAACGGCGATGGAACAATCACCGCCGAGGTGCATACGGAGGTCAGCTCGCCGCTCTATGTTGAGGAGATGAAGGCCTATCGATTTCAGTCCCGCAGTGCCGATACTACGGTGCGGCTTCGGGACGGAGAAACGATGGTCATCGGAGGGCTGATTGGCAGTGAAGAAGCAAAGACGCTGTCAAAGGTACCGTTCTTGGGAGATTTGCCTATATTAGGAGCTTTTTTCCGGAATGTGAAGAAGTCAAAGACCGACAGTGAGATAATGATTTTCCTGACAGCTCATGTGCTGGACGACAACCGGATACGGCTGTCAACGGCTCAGGCCGAGGAACGGGCGGCAGCTGCTCAGTCGGATGGAAAAGAAATAAAAAGGCAGGTGAAATAATTGAGAGACTTGAAGACAGTCCTGCTGGAAGAGAAAAAAGGAAAAATTAAGGGTGGAATCTATCACAAGCTTCAGGTGGAAATGACATATAATTCCAATCACATGGAGGGAAGCTGCCTGTCTTATGAGCAGACTCGGCTGATATATGAAACGAACACTATCGGAGTTAGTGAAGAGGCAGTATTGGTGGATGACATACTGGAAACAGCCGGTCATTTTCGCTGTATTGACATGGTGATTGATTCTGTTGATGAGCCGTTGACGGAGAATTTTATAAAAGAGCTACATCGTAAACTAAAGGAAAACACCACCGATGCGGCGAAGGAATGGTTTGCTATAGGTGATTATAAAAAATTGCCGAATGAAGTCGCTGGCAAAGAAACAACTTTACCGGAGGATGTAGCCGGAGCGGTGGAGAATTTGCTTGCAGAATACAAAAGCGTCGAAACTAGAAATCTGGAAGAGATTATAGATTTCCATTATCGCTTTGAACGGATACATCCCTTTCAGGACGGCAACGGTCGTGTGGGCAGACTGATTATGCTGAAAGAGTGCCTTCGCAACGGAATTGTTCCTTTCGTGATAGATGATGATTTGAAATTTTACTATTACAGGGGATTGAATGAGTGGGAGAACGACAGAGCATATCTTCGTGATACCTGTCTGGCGGCGCAGGATAAATTTAAGGCTTGGATGAAGTATTTCAGAATAGACGAATAAACAGAGAATAAAAAAGAGGCTGTGAAAAACGAGCAACCATTTTTCACAGTCCACGACATCCGCCTGTGTCATATTCTGTTTGGCTGTGAGTTTTCCGAGTATTTCTTTGTACATGGTATCCCTCCGTCTTGCTTATTGGGGTTATCGGGCTACATTATATAAATTTAACTTGTTACAAGCTAGGATAAATTTTCCCGGAAAGAGAGCTTGTTGTCCGAAAATTTTAAGATTAAATAATTCTGAAACATTATAATTTTATGAATACTTGTATACCTAAATAAAATCTTTACAGAGCAATCAGTCGGGAGTATAATGCGACTATATTTCCAAAGAAATATGAACAGAACACCGACTATTTTTTACGGAGGGGTAAAAATGAAAACACTGGCTTATTATAATGGAGAGATCACCGAAATTGCAGATATGAGGATTCCCCTAAACGACCGTGCTATGTACTACGGCGATGGCGTTTATGATGCTTCCTTTGCTCACAATCATGTAATCTGGGCTCTTGAGGATCATATCGAGCGCTTCTACAACAGCGCTGCTCTGCTGGACATCGTAATCCCCATGAGCAAGGAAGAGCTTTCCCAGCTCCTTAAGGATCTCGTTGCCAAGGTAGAGTCCCCGGAGCAGTTCGTATACTGGTCCGTTACCCGCGGTACCGCACCCCGTAAGCATGAGTACCCCGAGGGTGTCAAGGCAAACCTCATTGTTACCCTGACTCCGACCGGCAAGCCGGATACCTATCAGAAGCTGAAGCTCATCAGCTATGAGGATCACCGCTTTGAGTACTGCAATATCAAGACTCTGAATCTCATTCCGTCCGTGCTGGCTGCCGAGGCTGCCAGGAAGGCCGGCTGTGATGAGGTCATCTTCCACCGCGGTGACATCGTTACCGAGTGCGCTCACTCCAACTGCCACATCATCAAGGACGGCAAGCTTCTGACCCATCCCGCAGATCATCACATCCTGCCGGGCATCGGCCGCGCTCATCTTATCAAGGCTGCCAAGGCTATCGGCATGGCTGTCGATGAGACCTTCTACACCCTGGACGATCTCCGGAATGCCGACGAAGTCCTCGTAACCGCTTCCAGCCGCTTCTGCCTCCAGGCCGTAGAGCTTGACGGCAAGCCGGTTGGCGGCAAGGCTCCCGAGCTGGTAAAGAAGCTGCAGGAGTATCGTATCAACGCCGTTGAGGAAGAGTGCAAGGCTCAGTAATCCTAGCTGAATTGAAATGATGAAAACCAGTCCCCTGCTGCGGCGGATATTCCGTCGGCGGCAGGGGACTTTCGACTTTCATTAAAGTTAGGTTAAATCGGCGGCAGTTCTATTGTCAGCAGCCGACGGAAGAATTATAATAAATCTGTAAGTTGAACTGATGAATCATCGACCATGTAAGGGAGGATGACCACCATGAAATTTGAAATGATTGCCGGAATGAATGACAACAAATACGAGCTGAAGAAGGGCCTTGTTTCAGGCTATTATCTGGAGCGAAGCACGGGACTCTTAAGTAATGAGGAGATCGAGCTGGAAGGAAATCTAGTGACACTGGAGCAGTTGACGGAGGAAAATAAAGCCAGCTTCCTGGCAAAGGCCGGTTGGGGCGCACTGGGCAGCCTCGTCCTCGGGCCTATCGGACTGGCGGCAGGCCTTTTCTTCGCCGGAAATGAGAAGGAAATCACGATAGCCGGTGAACTGAAGGATGGGCAGAAATTCCTGGCTAAGGTGGACAAGGATACATTCGTTGATCTGAAGGCGCTTACCTATAAACAATAGAAGAGCCGGGGCGGTAAAATTTACCGCCCTTTTTATGTAAAGCTTCATGAAAAGAGCCTTTGATAAAATTGTTATGCTTATTAAGAATGGGAGAGTGTTTTCGCCAGACTTTGTTCATGAAATTTTGACTTTGGGGCAAATTTTGAAAAAATAGTAAATAACTGTTTACTAATACGGATTTTTATAGTATATTATCTAAATAGGCACATGGGCGAAGTATGTGACTTCGCATTTTAGATACATAGGCTCTCTATGGATAGGTGTCAGGGAATTTCCGTAAATATCAGGGAGGCATATAGATTATGTTTTTATTTGGAGCAAAACGCAGCAGGCTCAGAGCAATGGCACTGGGACTGACCATCGCTGCATCGGTATCCTTCTTCGGCTGCGGCAAACAGCAGCAGGCAAAGGGACCTCAGCAGGTGCTGGTAAAATCTATGAATGTTATTCGTCGGGACACTCCCGATGTTTATGAATTCACCGGCTTTATCGAGGCTGAGAAGGAAGCCGTACTTCAGGCTCAGGTCAGCGGAAAGATAACCGGCAAGCACTTCATCGGCGGTGAGCAGGTAGAGGAAGGTCAGCTCCTCTATACCATTGACAACCGTCTCTATGAGGGAGCTTATTTGAGTGCGAAGGCAAATTATGCCCGGGCGCAGGCCGATCAGCTCCGCCTCAGTCAGGATCTGGAGCGCTACGAAAAGCTGTATGCACAGGCCGCAATTTCCCGCCAGCAATATGATTTGGCAGTATCTCAGGCCGCTCAGGCTGAGGCTACGGCAGCTGCTGCCGGCGCAGCACTGCGCAATGCCGAGGTCGATTTGGGCGAGACTGAGGTCAGAGCACCATTTGGCGGCCGGGTCAATACGAGCGACCTTTCCGTGGGCAACTTCGTAACCGCTGGTCAAACTGTCCTGCTGAAGATGAGCGATGTGAACCCGGTGAAGGTAAAGTTCTCCATCTCTGAAAAAGAATATCTCTCTTTGATGCGGGCAAAGGGAAACAGCGAGCTGGCTGACCTGTCCCTCGTCCTCACCGATAACAGCGTATATAAGGAAAAGGGAAAAGTCACTGAGGTCGATCGCGGAATCGGCGATGGTACTCTCACCATCAAGGCTCAGTTCCCCAACAATGAGAGACTGCTCCTGCCGGGAATGTTCGCCCGTGTTCAGGCCAGTGCCGGCATAAGGAAGAATGCTATCCTCATTCCGCAGCGCGCGATAAAGGATATTCTATACAAGAAGTTCGTCGCGGTTATCGACAGCGAAAATAAGATACAGCTGAAGGAAGTCCAGGTCGGAAAGCTCGTTGGCCGCCTCATCATGGTCGAGTCCGGACTTGAGGGCAACGAGAACATCGTCGTCGAGGGCATTCAGAATGTAAACAATGGTGTGACCGTAACCGCTCAGCCCATGACCGAGGCCGAGCTTGACAAGGCTGTAGCTCGCTGACAGGAGGTTTCTGAAGAATGGCAAGATTTTTCATTGACCGACCTATCTTCGCGATGGCCTTGTCAATACTCATCACCCTTATCGGTGCTATTGCCGGCTTTAGCTTGCCTATCGCCCAATACCCGGACATAACAAAGCCGCAAATATCCGTAACGACTAACTATGTAGGTGCCAGTTCCACCACTGTTGAAGAGGCCGTTGCTCAGGCTATCGAGCAGAAGGTAAACGGTGTTGAGAACATGCGCGATATGCGCTCGACCTCTACCAACACCGGTAACTACACGCTGGATGTTACTTTCAATCTGGAGAAGGATGCCGATATTGCGGCGGTAGAGGTTCAGAACCGTGTTTCTCAGGCATCTACCTCCATGCCGATTGAGGTAACATCTTACGGTATCACCACGGCGAAGAAATCTCCCCAGACGCTGATGTTCTTCCAGCTGTCATCTCCCAACAAGACCTATGACGGTATGTTCCTGCGTACCTATGCTATGGCAAACTTCCTGGATGCCATGAAGCGAGTCAAGGGCGTATCTTCCATCAGTGAGTACGGCCCGGAGTACGCTATGCGTATCGAGCTGATGCCGGACAAGCTGGCTCAGCTGGGGCTCACGGTATCAGATGTCGCTTCAGCGATCAAGACCCAGAACATTCAGGCACCGGTAGGCTCCATCGGTTCCCGTCCGACCGCAGAGCAGCAGGAAATGACCTACGCTGCTTCCGCTGAAGGCCGATTGAAGAAGGTTGAGGAATTCAAAAACATCATCATTCGCTCGGAGAATGGTCAGACTCTCCGGATACGGGATGTTGCCAATGTCAAGGAAGGTTCTCGAATGGACGTCCCTTATTCAGAAGTTGACAATGCTGAATCCGTTGCCTTCGCCGTAGCTATTACTTCCGATGCAAATGCTATCGAAACGGCTGACGGTATCAGAGAGGTAATTAAGGATGCTCAAACTCGTCTGCCGTCTGATATGGAGCTGGGTATCTTCCAGGATAACAGTGAGTTCATCAAGGAATCTCTCTCCAAGGTTGCCCATACCTTCTTTGAGGCTCTCGTCCTCGTTCTTATAGTTGTTTATATTTTCCTGGGCAGCTGGCGGGCTACCCTCATCCCCATGCTGGCGGTTCCGGTATCTCTCGTCGGTACCTTCGGTGCCTTCGTCCTCATGGGCTTTACCATCAACACCATCAGCCTTTTCGCCATGATTCTGGCTATCGGTCTCGTTGTCGACGACGCTATCGTTGTAGTTGAGGCCGTCGAGCATCACATTCAGGATAACGGTCTGTCTCCGAAGGAAGCAACTTACCGCGCTATGGACGAGGTTTCCGGCCCGGTTGTTGCCATTGCGGCGGTATTGGCGTCAGTATTCGTTCCTACGGCCTTTATGGGTGGTACTACAGGTGAGCTTTATAAGCAGTTCGCTCTTACCATCTCCGTATCCATGGGCCTGTCGGCTTTCGTTGCCCTGTCTCTGACTCCAGCTCTGTGCGCAACTCTCCTCAAGGAAGAGCACGCTGCTTCCGAGTCGGCCGGTACCGGCTTTTTGGATAGGATCATCGGCGGATTCAACCGATGGTTCAACCGTACCTTGGAAAAATACACCAACATGGTCGGCATCTGCATCGCTCATGCCAAGCTGATGGTCATCGGTCTTATCCTTATCGTAGGTCTCACCGGTGTGGCTGCACATATGACCCCCACCTCCTATGTTCCGGAAGAAGATCAGGGCATGATCATGGCTAGCTATAGTCTGGCAGAGGGTGCCTCCGGTAACCGCGGCATTCAGATAATGCAGGAGTTGGAGCGTCGTATTGCTGAGATTCCCGGCGTTGCTCACTCCATGGGTGTTGCCGGCTACGATATTCTCTCCGGTGCGCCGAAGGCTTCCGCCGGTCTGATGCCGGTTGCGCTGAAGCCCTTTGCCGAGCGAGATGTTACCTCGCATCAGGTAATTGGGCAGATATTCGGCATCGGAGCATCCATGCCGGAAGTAAATGTCATGGCCTTCAATATGCCGGCGCTCCCCGGTCTGTCCGAGACAGGCAGCCTTTCCCTCTATGTTATGAATCTCGGTGGCGACAGTGTTCAGGTCATGGACAAGTACGCCAAGGAGTTCGTCAAGCGGGCGAACATGGAACCGTCCATTGCAGTTGCCTACACTACTTTCAATACCGATACCCCAGGTCTGATATTCGATGTAAATCGTGAAAAGTGTCAGGCTCTAGGTGTTCCTGTATCCGATGTCTTCTCGACCCTGCAGTCATTCCTCGGCGGCATGGAGGTCAACGACTTTAACAACTTCGGTCGTACCTGGAAAGTAGTCATGCAGGCGGATGCAAATTTCCGTAACGATGCCCGGAAGATGAACTGCTTCTTTGTCCGCAGCAAGAATGGTCAGATGATTCCGCTTGATACTCTGGTCACCACGAAGCCGAACATGACGGTTCCTTCCGTATCCCGTTTCAATGGCGCATCTGCTTTCAAGATTGCCGGTTCCCCGGCCTCAGGTTATTCTACCGGTGATGCTATGGCTGCACTGGAGCGTATCGCCAAGGAAATTCTCCCTGGCACCTACACCATCGAGTGGGTCGACCAGAGTCGCGATGAGCGTGAAGCTGGAGACCAGGCACTGTATGTAAATATCATCTCCGTTATCTTCGTGTTCCTTTGCTTGGCCGCTCTCTATGAGAGCTGGTCTATCCCCTTCGCCGTTATGCTTACCCTTCCTCCGGCGGTACTTGGCTGCTACGGCTCCCAGCTGCTGAGAGGTCAGAGCAATGACGTGTACATGAATGTTGCGCTCATCATGCTCATCGGTCTGGCGACGAAGAACGCTATCCTCATCGTTGAGTATGCGAAGATGAATAGAGAGAGCGGTCAGGATGCTGCTACAGCAGCAACGAATGCGGCTCATCTCCGTCTTCGTCCGATACTCATGACATCCTTCGCCTTCATCATCGGCTGTCTGCCGCTGGCTGTTGCCACCGGTGCCGGTGCCGGTTCCCGCGTATCTATGGGTAACGCCGTAGTAGGCGGTATGACCTTCGCTACATTTGTAGGTATCTTCCTGATACCGGTAATGTATGTGGTGGTTGATTATTTGTCAGGTAAGCTTCGATCCAGGAAGGCCTGATTAAGAAGTGAAAATGCGTCGGCCTCCAAGTGAGGCTGACGCATTTTTTTAGGTATAGAGGAGCAGCTTCGGGATAATAACCTTTCTGTCCAGACGATTTCCGTCGGAACTACCAACATTGTTTCTGCTGTTGAAGAAATTGATGAGGTCAGCGAGTAACCAGCGGTCATACTCAGACTGTTTCGGTGGCTGCGGAAGAGCGGTCGGCCTCCAGTCAGGAAATTTCCTCTGCTTCTCAGGTGTTGGCATCTTTGTCCGGTGAGCTGCAGGAAGCCACCAGACAGTTTAAGGTCTGATACTCCGAAGAGGTGAATGTCACCGCCTGTTACAGATGCTAATAAAGGGCGCTGGGGATAAAATGATTGATCATTTTTCACAGCGCCTTTGCTTTGCGGTTGTTTCTCTTTTCCCTTGCAATTTCTGCCCTTTTGGCATTATAATAAAGCGGAATATTTGGTAAAAGAGGCCTTTTATGATACGAAGGAGTATGAACAGGCAGTCGGTCATCGTGGCTGTGCTGGCCGTCGCGGTACTCCTGCTGCCCTTTATGTCCCGGCTCTATGCGGACAGACAGCAGGGAGCGAATCATGTGGGAAGGCTGACAGTTCTTACTACTCTGCCGGTAGAGGCGGTGGCCCCGCTGGCAGCAGAATACGGACGGATTACCGGTGTTACCCCTGAGTTTGTTCCGCTGAACGGTGCCGAACTGCTGAAGCGGGTGAGAAACGGACAGGGGGAGCTGGTGCTGGCTGATGGGGAGACCTTGCGAAGGGTAGCTGCAGACGGCGGCTTTGTTCCTTACATCAGTGAAGCATCCGATCAGGTAAGTGAGGCATTTCATGGGCCGAATGACGCTTATGTAGGCGTCTGGTATGACCCGATGGTCATCGCAGTCAACAGCGATTACTGCATGGCACTGAAATCGCTGCCTCTGACCTGGAGAGAACTGGAGGCACTGCCCTCTAATGCCAGATTGGCAATGACGGATTTTCCGGCGGCGTCGGCGTCGGCGGAGCTTTTTGTGTGTCTTTCTAATGTTTACGGAGCCGATAAGACTCTTGGCTTTTTCAGCCGGATTCATCCTCGAATCATACAGTACGCGAAGTACCTCTCCACCCCGGCGAGGATGGCCGGAATGGGTGAGGCGGATGTAGTCATTGTATCCGGCAGTGAAGCAATACGCTATATTGAGCAGGGGTACCCGCTGCGGCTGATTTGGCCGGAGGACGGAACATCCTTTGTGATGACCGGCGTGGGCATTACGACGGCCGGCGGAGAGTCGGCGATTGCCGGAGCCTTTGCCGACTGGCTGCTCACTGATGAAGCTATGCTGGTAATGAGATGCCATGACCTTTTTTATATGCCTACCAATCCGACGGCAATAGCCACGAAAGCTTTTGTCGGCAAGGGACATGTGCTTTTTGAACAGCCGGAGGAGCCAATGTCTGCGGCTGACCGGCAGCGACTTCTCGACAGGTGGGTCAGGGAAGTCAGAATGAAGTAAACTGAGTTGAACTAAGGAGCGGAAAACAGAAGTGAAAGCTGGATTTATAAGTCTTGGCTGCTCAAAGAACCTTATTGATACAGAGGTTATGCTCGGTCTGCTGCAGCAGGCCGGGATTGAAGTCAGCCCGGACCCGGCGGAGGCAGATATTCTTATCGTCAATACCTGTGCCTTCATTGAGTCCGCCAAGGAAGAGGCTATTACCACTGTCCTCTCAATGGCAGAGTATAAAAATGAGGGCGTCGGCAAGTGCCGGGCGCTTATTGTGGCCGGCTGTCTGTCTCAGCGCTACGGTCAGCAGCTGCTAGACGAAATGCCGGAGGCAGATGCCGTAATCGGTACCGGTGCCTGTGACAGAATTATGGAGGCGGTAGAGGAAGTACTTTCCGGCCGTAGGGTAATCATTGTAGGAGAAGACAAGCTTCTTTATAATGCCGAGACGCCGAGAATTGTTACGACGGCTCCCTACACCGCATATCTGAAGATTGCCGAGGGCTGCAACAACCGCTGTGCTTTCTGTGCGATACCCCTTATCAGGGGACAGCTCCGCAGCCGTCCGATAGAGGACATCGTGGCAGAGGCAAAGCGCCTGACTGAAAACGGAGTGCGGGAAATTATTCTTCTGGCACAGGATACGGCCAGCTACGGTAAAGACCTCTACGGTGAGCCGAAGCTTGCGGCACTGCTGACCGAGCTGTGCAAGCTTGAAAAGCTTGATTGGGTAAGGACTCTCTATTCTTATCCCAGATTCTTTAACGATGAGCTTATCGAGACTATTGCCCGTGAGCCGAAAATCGTAAAATATGTGGATCTTCCCCTTCAGCACGGAGATGATACCGTGCTGCGGAATATGCGTCGCCCCGACACAAATGAAGGAATGCGTAGCCTGATAAAGAAGCTCAGGGAGAAGATTCCTGGCGTATGTATCCGCTCTACATTTATTGTAGGTTTCCCCGGGGAGACTGAGGAGCAGTACCGGACACTCCGGAATTTTGTTGAAGATATGCGCTTCGACAAACTGGGCGTATTCACTTACTCCAGGGAAGAGGATACCCCGGCCTACGATATGCCGAATCAGGTCGAGGAAGCAGTAATGGAGGATCGCTATCACGACCTCATGGCTCTCCAGTCGCAAATTAGCGAGGAAACAAATCAGTCCCTTATCGGCAAGGAACTTTCGGTACTGGTAGAGGGTCGGGATGTGGACGATGACGGCCAGGAGAAAAATGTAGTCTACGGCCGTTCGTACAGAGAGGCTCCGGATGTAGATGGCAGCGTCTATGTGGAAGGCGATGAGGATTCTCAGCCCGGTGATATAATTTCGGTGCGCGTGGCTGCGGGCTTCGCCTACGATGTGGTAACTGAGAGAATATAACTTTAACATAGGAGATTTTTAGTGCCTGCAATAAAATATGAGCTTGTTGCCAAGGATGAGAAAACCGGTGCCAGGGCGGGTATAATACATACCCCGCACGGAAGCTTTCCTACCCCTATTTTTATGCCGGTTGGAACTCAGGCCAGCGTAAAGGGCGTATCCCCGGATGAGCTGCTGGACATAAATGCCGGTATTATCCTCAGCAATACCTATCACCTGTTTCTCCGACCCGGCTCGGAGCTGGTGAAAAAGGCCGGCGGACTGCATAAATTTATGCATTGGCCTCGGGCGATACTTACGGACAGCGGCGGGTTTCAGGTTTTTTCGCTGGGAGACCTTCGCAAGATAACGGAGGAAGGAGTAACCTTCCGTTCACACCTTGACGGCTCAAAGAAGTTTTTGTCGCCGGAGGTTTCCATGAAGGTACAGCGGGATTTGGGTTCTGATATAGTCATGGCCTTTGACGAATGTGTACCTTATCCGGCTGATTTTGAGTATGCGAAGCAGTCTACCGAGCGGACGACCCGCTGGGCTATTCGCTCCAAGAAAGCGATGGAAGGCGCAGGAAATCAGGGGCTTTTCGGCATCGTGCAGGGCGGTATGTTCAAGGAGCTTCGCCGCTACAGTGCCGAAGCACTCATAGAGCTTGATTTCCCCGGCTATGCAGTGGGCGGTCTCTCTGTAGGCGAGCCTCCGGAGCTGATGAATGAGATGCTGGACTATACACTGGAGCTGCTGCCTCAGAATAAGCCCCGCTATCTGATGGGTGTCGGCACCCCCGACTATCTAGTGGAGGGAGTGGCCAGAGGCATCGATATGTTTGACTGTGTTTATCCTACCCGGGTGGCCCGCAACGGAATGGCCATGGTGCACAGCGGCCGCATAGTAATCAAGAACGGCGAATACACGGAGGATGAAAGACCTTTGGAGGAGGGCTGCGGCTGCTACGCCTGCCGCAACGGATATACCCGTTCTTATATCCGCCATCTCTTCCGGGCCGGCGAGATATTCGGACTGCGCCTTCTGTCGCTGCACAATCTTTATTTCCTCTGCCAGTTCATGCGGGATATGCGGCAGTCGATAATAGATGGCCGCTTCGGAGAATTCCGCAGTGAGTTCCTGGCAAATTACAATCCCAAGGCGAAATAGCCAACTGACTGGTCATTGACGGCAGATTGTATCTGCTGGGATGAAATAGATTTATAAACTTTGGAGGTCAAGTAATGGACACAGTACTTAATTATCTGATTACTTATGCGCCGGCTATCGGCATGGCGTTCATCTTCTACTTTCTGGTGTACCGCCCCGGTAAAAATGAGGAGAGCCGCCGCAAGAAAATGCTCTCCGGACTCCATAAGGGCAACCGGGTAGTCACCATCGGCGGCATTTTCGGCGAAATTCAGGACATAAAGGATAATGTTATCAGCCTGAAGATTGCCGACAAGGTCATCATCCAGGTATCCCGTGCCGCCATTCAGAAGAATCTTTCTCAGGGCAAGGATGAGCTGGGCATGAATGACGAGCTTCGCCTGAATGAAAAAGAAGCCGGTCTCGACAAGTGATGACTGATATTGCTGAGCAGAAGAAGCTGCTCCGCAAAGAGGCGCTTCGCCGCCGACGCAGCTTAACGGCCGCGGAGCGGCAGGAAAAAAGCCGTCTGATTGCCGAAAAGCTACTGACAGATGACAGAATCCGGTCCGCCCGGACGGTGCTGGGCTTTTTCTCCATGAAGGATGAGGTGGAGATGGAGGATATCCTCCACCACCTGCTGGCTATGGGAAAGAAAGTGGCACTTCCCCTTGTTACCGGGCCAGGTATTATGGAGGCTGTTGAGCTGAAATCCTTTGCTGACCTTGTACCGGGAGATTTCAATATTCCTACGGTGCGGGAGGATGCGAGGGAGATAATTGCTCCCCATGAGCTTGACTGCATTATTGTCCCGGCGGTGGCATTCAGTGACGAAGGCTATCGGCTGGGTATGGGCGGAGGCTTCTACGACCGCTATCTTGTGAGAGCGGAGAAGACAGCCCGACTGGCAGTAGTATTTGACTGTCAGATTTTCCCCGAGGAAGGGTTTCCCCGGGAAGAATATGATCAGCAGGTTGATTCCGTTTTTACGGAATGCAATACATTAGAAATCAAATGAGAAAGGGAGAACCGAGTTGAAAAAATCCAGTTTGATTCAGCTCCTGGCAACGATTGCTGTGGTTATTGGCGTATTCTTCGCCTGCGTAAAGCCGCTGGCATTCTCCATCCGCCAGGGTCTGGACCTGCAAGGCGGTACCCATGTGGTACTGGAGGCAGAGGACACTGCTGAGGCAGTTGTCAATGAGGACGCCATGAGCCGCGTTGTCCGCATCATGGAGAAGCGCGTTAATGAGCTGGGCCTCACCGAGCCTATCATCCAGCGTCAGGGCGACCGCCGTATCATCATCGAGCTCCCGGGTATCAAGGATCCGGACAAGGCCATCAATGTTATCGGCAAAACTGCTATGCTGGAGTTCAAGGATGAATCCGGTACTACCGTACTTAACGGTACCGATTTGAAGGACGCCAAGGAGCAGACTGACCAGAACGGTCAGAATCTTGTCGGTTTGGAATTCTCTCCGGAGGGCGGCGAGAAGTTTGCCGACCTGACCCGGAAGAATGTGGGCCGTACTATTTCCATCCTGCTTGACGGCGTTGTCCTTACTGCTCCCCGCGTAAATGAGGCCATCACCGGTGGCAGAGCTGTTATCACCGGCTCCCGTACTCTTGAGGAAGCTCACAATCTGGCCATTCTGCTCCGCAGCGGTGCTTTGCCGGTCAAGATGAATATCATCGAGACCCGCACCGTAGGACCTACCCTTGGTCAGGATTCCAAGGACAAGAGCCAGTTCGCCTTCGCCATCGGCCTTGGCGCAGTACTTCTCTTCATGCTTATCTTCTATCGCGGTATCGGCTTCATTGCTGACATCAGCCTCATGGCATACACTGTGCTGTTGCTTGGCTCTCTGAAGTTCCTCGATGCCACTCTTACCTTGCCGGGTATTGCCGGCTGCATCCTCTCCATCGGTATGGCCGTCGACGCCAATGTTCTTATCTTCGAGCATTTCAAGGAAGAATATGCGGTAGGCAAGTCCCTGCGCCTCTCTATGGATGCGGGCTTTGACCGCGCCTTTACCACTATTCTTGACTCCAATGTCACCACCATTATTGCAGCGGTGGTACTCTTCGTATTCGGTACCGGCTCCATCCGCGGATTCGCCATTACCCTTGGTCTTGGCGTTGTTCTCAGTATGCTCACTGCAATTACTCTTACACAGTATATGCTGAAGCGGCTTATCAGAGCCGATATTTTCTCCAATCCTTTTATCTATGGTGCAAAGCCCAATGGTATGGAGAATATAGGAAAGGAGGCGATGCCTCGTGGCTAAAGAAAAACGGCTTTCCAAGATCAAGGCCCGCCAGATGAAGGCGGATGAAGAGGACCGCAAGCGCTTTAACATCGTCGGTCATCGCAAAATCTGGTATATTCTCTCCCTGCTGGTAATCATCCCCGGTATCTTCTGTATGTTCACCAGAGGTTTCAACTTTGGCATCGATTTTACCGGCGGTACCATTATCGACCTGCGCTTTGATAAGGAAGTAGCAATCACCGAAGTCCGTGATGTATTGAAAGAGTACAAACTGGACAACAGTACGATTCAGCTTTCCGGTGACACCAGCTCCGCTACGGCAGCCAAGGATGTCATGATTCGTACCGGCGACCTGGAGGAAAACGAGCGCAAGGCGGTCATGGCCTCCCTGAAGGACAAGCTGGGCAATTACACCATGCTCCGCGAGGAGAAGGTTGGTGCCGTCATCGGCTCCGAGCTGGTCTGGAACGCTATATGGGCGACTCTCCTCAGCTGGGTTCTTATCGTCCTTTATGTATCCTTCCGCTTTGAGTGGAAATTCGGTATAGCGGCGGTTCTGGCTCTCGTCCACGATGTCCTGATTCTTCTCAGCGTGTTCTCCCTGCTTCAGAAGCAGCTGGACAGCTCCTTCGTTGCCGCTCTTATGACCATCGTCGGTTACTCCATCAACGATACCATCGTTATTTTCGACCGTATCAGAGAGAATCTCCGCATCCATTTCCGCCGGGGCGGCGATGTGGAGCAGCTGGCAAACCGCAGCGTTTACCAGACTCTCACCCGGTCCCTCTATACTGTTGTTACCTGTCTTTTCACTACCTGCGCCCTCTACTGGTTCGGTGGTGAGACCACCAAGGATTTCGCCTTCGCACTGAATGTGGGCTTCCTCTCCGGCTGCTATTCCTCTATCTTCATTGCCAGCCCATTGTGGGTCACTTTCCGTGGCTTCGGCGGTCAGCATGAAGTAAAGCCGGTTGAAAAGACCGAAGAAGAGGAAGAATGATCCGATAGCTTTATAAAGGCTGTGAGAAATGAGCAATCGTTTTTCACAGCCTTTTTATTGTTTCTCCTCAAGTTGTATATGACGAGGCAATCTGTTAAAATATCTTTGACGCAGGTGCGTTGTCAAAGGATGGTGATGTCACGATGAAGCAGGAATATAAAACAAAGGCCAGGGGGCTGATTATAGATTATTTGCAGCAGAATGCGGGAGTCCGTTTTACAGCCCGGGATGTTTTCGAGCAGCTGAAGGCAGTAGGAGAGAATATTGATAGGGCCACGGTGTATCGCAATCTGGAGAAGCTCTGCACCGAAGGGAAGCTTCTTCGCTACAGGGAGAACGATTCCCAGGCGGCCTGCTATCAGTACTCGGAGGGCCATGAGCAGTGTGACCGCCATCTTCACGCCCAGTGCCTGTCCTGCGGCCGGGTTTTCCATCTGGAGAATGAGTTCGTAGAGGAATTTGAGAAAAAGATACAGGCTACCTACGGTATAGGAGTTGACTGCAGCAAGACCATGATAGTGGGGCGCTGTGATGACTGCAAAACTGAATAGAAAACAAAGGGGACTGTGAAAAGTGAGCGTTCGGTTTTCACAGCCCATTTTTTTGATGTAGGATCCGTGATAATGTCTGTAAGAAAACCGTTTATCTGTTAGAGATAATTTGCCATAAGATAAATTTGCAACAAATTTGCAAATTTATCTTGACATAGCGTATTCAGATGCGCATAATAAAATGCAAATGTGTTGCATTTTTGCAAAAAAGGGAGAAGAAAATGAAAAAGATATGTTGTCTGCTGAGTGTTATTATGGCGGCTCTGATTATTGCCGGCTGCGGCGGCGGAAAGAAAAAGGAAGGAGTACAGATTGTTACATCCTTCTTTCCCATGTATGTGGCAACGATAAATGTCACCGATGGAATTGACGGTGTGAATGTACGCAACATGACGGCTCCT